>NZ_AP031573.1:5054132-5370016 GCF_041154745.1 Flavobacterium sp. CFS9
CAGCTATGAGAATACTTTGGCTTTCCAATGCGTTGAACATTGTGTTATGCCCTGTATTTATTTATGGCTGGGGTCCCATTCCGGCTTACGGACTGTTGGGAGTTGGACTGGCGACTTTAATTGCAAGAGTAATTGGAGTACTGTATCAGGCCTGGTATCTGATCAATGGTAAAACCCTGTTGAAAATTGGTTGGGCACAAATGGTCTTCAATCTTGCTATTTTCAAAAGAGTACTGAAACTGGCTTTTGGTGGTACCGTACAATTTATCATTCCTGCATCCAGCTGGGTGTTCATGATCAAAATTATGTCACATTTTGGAGAAAATGCCCTTGCAGGTTACATTCTGGCGCAAAGAGTTACTTCGATCGCTACGATGCCGGCCTGGGGTCTTGGAAACGCAGCAGGAATTCTAACCGGACAAAATCTGGGAGCCAAACAGCCTGATCGTGCCGAAAAATCGGTTTGGAGAGCCGGAATGTTAAACATGGGATTTCTGGTTTTAATTGGAATTTGCTGGATATTCCTTGCGGTTCCGGTCATAAAAATCTTTACTGATATTCCCGAGGTGATCTCTTTTAGTACCATGTACATTCATCTTATTTCGATTGCCTACATATTATTAGGCTACACGATGGTGATTTCAAGAGCCCTCAATGCGGCCGGTGAAGTAAAAGTAGTGACCTGGCTTTACATCCTGATGTTCTATGTCATACAAATTCCGCTTGCTTATGCCTTGGGAATTTCTTTTGACTTAGGATCCAATGGTGTTTTTACGGCCATCCTGGTTTCGGAAATTATATTGGCTGTGGCCTGTATTGTCGTCTTCCGAAAAGGAAAATGGAAACATACAAAGGTTTAAAACTGCACCGGTTCAAATATGTCACCCCGATGGGGTTTATTGAAACGATTTTACCAATTCCTATAAATATTTTGCCTCGATGAAGCTTAGCATTTATAAAAAGCTCCAAAAGAGCATCATATTTATAGAATTTATAACGCATTTTTTGCAAAAGCTCGGAAGGAGCGTCATATCTATTGCATATGAATTACATAACAAAACATTACACAATAAATAAAATATCAATTTAATATTAAATAATAAAACAATGAGTACAATAGAACAATTACACGGAGTATTTGCAAGAGCTTTTGAAATTCCAGTTGAATCAGTAAACGACGGACTGGAATATCAGGCTATAGCCGAATGGGATTCGATGAGCCATTTGGTGTTAGTAGAAGAATTGGAAAGTACCTATAAAATCTCAATCGAAATGGAAGACATTCTGGAGATGGGAAGTGTAGCAAAAATTAAAGACATTCTTAAAAAATACGGATTTGAAATCAATTAGAATAGACCACTAAACTTATGGAACTATACGATTTAATCAGAAAAAACGAAAAGCTGACTTTTACCGATGCCAGTACAGGGATTTCAAAATCTATTGCAGATATGGATCAGTCACTGGAAATCGAAGACATCCGTTCAGTTGTTTTTATTTACAATGACAATCAGTTACCGGCTATTGAAACGCTTCTGAATTTTTACCAGAGCAGATTTACAATTGCTTTGCTGGGAATGAGTTTGCTTGAAAATTTCAAGGAAAATCTGGAACAGAAGTATACGCCTTATTATATCTACGACCCTACACGAACTGAAATAGAAGGTTATACGCCAGTAAATGCATCAGAAACGATAGTATTGTTTAAACGAAACGTAAATTTAATTTACCCGATACATGCCAAAATAAAACTTTTGCTAAGTACTTCCGGAACTACAGGATCGCCAAAATTTGTCAGGCTTTCTGATGAAAACCTGGTACACAATGCAAAATCGATTATGGAGTATATGCCTATCCGACCGGATGATGTAGTACCTTTAAATGTACCGATCAATTTTGTGTATGGCTTGTCGATTTTTACCACCAATTGTATCAAAGCCAGTCAGATTGTTTGTACGGATAAAGATGCTTTTCAAAAAGAATTCTGGGCCGATTTCAAAAACTACGGATACTCTACCTTAGGTGGAGTTCCGTACTTCTATGAGATTCTGTACAGTATTGGATTTTTCAAAAAAGACCATCCTTCTTTACGTTACCTGACCCATACAGGCGGAATGCTGAATCATAAACTGATCGAAGCCATTTCAGATTTTAGTGAAAAATTCGGCAAGCAATTCTTTGCACAATATGGTCAAACAGAAGCTTCGGGCCGTATGGCCTATCTGCCTCCGAAAGATCTGCTGCGAAAAGGAACTTCTATCGGGTTACCCGTTAAAAATGGACGTTTTGAGATTGATAACGAAACAGAGGAACTGATTTATATTGGTCCCAATGTTTATGGCGGTTATGCCAATGTGAGAGCTGATCTTCAGTTTTACGAGGAACAGGAAAGACTCCACACCGGAGACAAGGCCCGCCAAGATGAGGAAGGTTACTACTATATTGTAGGCCGAATCAAACGAATCGTGAAATTGTTCGGAGTACGTCTCAATCTTGACGAAACTGAATTGTTGCTGAAAGATGCATTAGGTGGACAAACGTTTATCTGTATCGGAATAAACGATAAACATCTGGCCGTCATGTACACCGACGAAAATCTCAACAAAGAATTGATTCTGAAAGTGCTAAAAGCCAAACTAAATCTTCACGCCAGTTCTTTAAAAGTGATGCATATTGAAGACGTTCCGCTTACACCAAACGGAAAAGTAAACTATCCTTTACTTAAGGAGTCGCTGGAATTAGAGGGGGCTTTGTAAGTTCTCAGTCGCAGTATCAAGTATTAGTGTTCACTGATTACTGAGACTGTATACTGTAAATTGCAACTTTTTAAATCCTTCAAAACAAAGTCACAGTATCCAGTTTTAGCGTTTACTGATTACTGAGACTGTATACTGTAAACTGCGACTTTTTAAATCCTTCAAAACAAAAAAAGGCTCCTGACAAAACTGCGTCAGGAACCTTTTAAATAAAAAAAACAAAATAATACTATTTGAAAAGGGATCTCTTAGAAGCTATATCCCAGTGCTAAATTAAATCTGGTACCGTTTCCTCTTGTATAATTGGCATTTGTACCGAAAAACTGCGAAGTTGTTGGATAATAATCGGTATTGAAGATATTCTCAATTCCAAGTTTAACTCTGATGCTGTCTGTTACTTTATAAGCTGACGCCAGATTCCATAAATTGAAAGAATGAATAGGTCCTTCACCAATTGCATAAGCTCCTTTGGCATTTGGTTTGAAAACATCACGATCACCAACATACATCCAGTACAATTCAACATTTAATCTTTTACCGCCATACTTTGCGTAACCCGTAATTTTAACCGGAGGAATTCGATTTGATTTCAAATAAATATCGTTAGGTCCGTAAAAGTTACCGTCAGAATCTTTATCACCTCTTCCCTGAACATTCGCATAGTTTCCTCCTACCGTCAATTCTTTAAGAATTTGGTAATCGGCCTGAACTTCATATCCCCAAACTCTTTCCGGTAAGCGTTCCGCTAACAAAAATCCGTCTACCTGGATCAAATTGGTTCCTAATTTTGACGTACTCAAATAATAAGAAGCACTTAAATTGAATTTTCCTAACTGGCTGCTAAAACCTCCTTCGTAGTTGTTGACAATAATAGGCTCTGTCTCTAATTTAGAGATCGCGTCCTGTTTGGCATTGGTTAAAACCCTTCCTAAATCAAATACTGAGAAAGCCTGAGAAAAACTCACAAACGGATTGAAGAATTTAAATCTTGAATATCGAATACCCGTGTTAAAAACAAAAGCATCATAATTAAGTTCTCCGCCTTTTACAGCAATACTTCCCGCTCCATTTGCACCGGTAGCAAGCGTATTGTAATCGTCGATGTTCACTTTAATGTTTTCTGCACGTAAACCCGCTTTTACATTCCAGTCACCAAACAGCTGTGTCGATAATTGAGCATAAGGTGCCAGATTGACCATGTCGATGTTTGGAACCCAAACACGTCCGTCTACCAGTTTCTGATTCGTTTTATCGTTAAGTAAATCGAAACCGTAAGTCACATCACCCGTAAAGTTTGACGAAATTACAAAAGGAGAATTCAAATATACTCTTAATCCTTTTTTAGTAGATTTAATCTGTGATTGTCCGCCTCCAAAGAAAAACGTTGAGTTTGAAAATGCGGTTAAGAAATCCTGAAAGTATAAGTTTGTAGTAAGCGAAGTATTTCCAAAAATTCCTTTGTTTACATATTGAAAATTAGCGTTATGATTGTAACGGGTTCCTTCGTCAACACCCGGTCTTTTGCCTAATACTCCTATTGCAGGACTCACTCCGTATACTCCATTTTTAAGGATAAAATCGGAATCCTGATTCGAACTGAAATAATTGTACATGAAATCAATTCTTTGCTTAGCGGTTAAATCGTATCCTACTTTGGTGAAAACATTGTACGTTTTAGTTTCTCCTAATCCGTATTCAGGAGAAATAACCTTCCCTCCTCCATCACGGAAAACACCTGTTTTTTCATAAGTTCCGCCTACCATATAGTTGAACTTACTAATTTTTCCATAAAACTGCTGATTGAATCGGTATCCCAATGTACTATCACCCTTTATATTTCCGTTAGTTCCTGCCTCACTATATCCGGCGAATTTCTTTTGAGTTTTGCCTGATTTTGTAATGTAATTAATCAAACCTCCATCAGCACCATTCCCATAAATTGCAGTTGCTCCTTTGATTACCTCGATACGTTCAATTACCGAAGGATCAATTGTACGAAGCTCACGTCCTGCAGATTTTAGCGGTGTCGATTGTGGAATTCCATCAATCAAAACTAAGGGATTTCTACCGCGAAGGGTCTGACCGTAATTCCCTGTATTGTTTGTACCCGATCCTAAGCCTGGAACTGCAAATGCCACAATATTGGCAATATTCGGACTTACGATCGATAAATCTTCGATGTCTTTAGCGTTGATTACAGTTACTGAAGAAGGCGTTTTAGATAACGTTTCTACCTTCCTGCTGGCCGAAACAATAATTTCATCCAATTGATCACCATTCTGTTCAGAAGCTTTAGTTTCCTTACCGTTAAACTTTAATTGAAAAGTCACATTGGTCGTTTCATTGTTTGCAACCGTAACTTCCTGTTCAATCGTTTCGTAGCCTGATAATGAAGCTTGCAGTGTATAAATATTCTCTGCAATTTTGTTCAGTCTAAAGCTGCCGTCGATATTTGAAATGGTTTTATATTTTGAATTTTTAAGTGTAATAATAACTCCCGAAGCCGATTTTCCGTCAGAGGTTGTGATTTGTCCTTTAATTTTTCCGCCATTTTGTTGTGCAAAAGAAGAAAAGACCGAAAATAAAAGGCTGATAATAAATAAAAACTTTGATGTTCTTAAACTAAGATATTTCATTGATTTTAAATTTTTGGTTAGTGATTTTATTCTTATTTAGAATTAATAAAAACAGCTCAAAAATAAAGATTAATAATTGTTTAACAAGTATTATTTCGATTTATTCTATAGAATTTTTAATAATTCATCTGACTTTGTCAGAAAATAAATCAGTTTCTTGATAAAAAAGCAATATTACCACAACAACAGCTTAAAAATTTGTACGAATGTCACAAAACGGCTCAAAATCAATCTGTAAGTTTTCTCTTCTCAAAGTTTAAGATTACTTCATTCAAAAATTAATAAATGAGCATTTTTGCGGTTTTACAACTCTTTTTTTTTATTTAAAAAATAAAGATTTAGTCTAAATAAGTATAAATTTGCGACGCATTTTCAGCAGATTCAAATTTAATCCGAATCAAAAATGCCACTATTAATGTGTGAACCAGAATGCCAACAAAACCAAATAAGCTACTAAATGAAGAAAGGAATAAAAAAAACAGTCAGACAAATACATTTATGGCTGGGACTTGGCTCAGGTTTAATCGTCTTTATTGCAGCCTTAACCGGCAGTATTTTAGTTTTTGAAAAGGAGATTGATCAATTTGTTAATCCTCAATACTATCAGGTTTCTTCAATAGGGAAAACCAAAAAAACGATTGATTACTGTACAGATGTCCTTCAGAAACAATACAACATCAAAAAGATCACCCGAATTTCTACTTTTAATGATCCTTCGCGCACCTTCCAGATTCTGGCAAAGGATGCAGATAAAAAGGCACAGTTTTTTTCTATTGATCCTTATACCGGAAAAGTGCTCGCCACGACCCCTCAGGAAAGCCGATTTTTTGTAGTGGTACTTTCGCTTCACAGACAATTACTAATGGGCGATGCCGGACAGCTAATTATGGGATCTTCCTGTATTATTTTTGTTCTGATGCTAATTACAGGTATAGTGTTGTGGTGGCCGAAAAAAATTAAAAATTTAAAACAGCGACTAAAGGTTAAATGGAGCGGTTCTTTCAAAAGAATCAATTGGGATTTTCACTCTACTTTTGGCTTTTACAGCTTTTTAGCTTTACTCATTATTTCGTTAACAGGTTTGTCGTTTGCCTTCGACTGGTTTCAAAATGGTCTTTATTTACTCGCTGATGGTACCACCAGTAAAAAAATGTCTTTAAAAGTTGAAAATCCAACTAAAATAGACCCTAAACTTAATAACACTGCTTTTTATCAAAGCATTTATGATAAGACCGACAGTATTTTTCCTTATACCGGCAATATCCAAATCAGAATGCCTTTAGATACGATCAATAGTATCACAGTTCTGAAGGAAGATCTGGGAAGAATCATTCCACATCAATCCAGTTCGGCTTATTTTGATAAGTATACGGCGGAAAATATTGAAAACAGACCTTACAAATCCTATTCAAACGGTGACAAACTGAAACGTTTGATGTATCCTATTCATACCGGAAGTGTTTATGGATTAACCACTAAAATAATTGCTTTTTTGGTTTGTCTTTTTGCTGCGACATTACCCATTACAGGATTAATCATTTGGCTTGGCAGAAAGAAAAAGTAGCTTTTTGACGAAAAAAATCGCTTTATTCAGCTGTTATATTTCTTTGGAAAAATTTTCTTACCTATCGGATGATTCGATCACTTTTCCTGTGTTCTGCGAAATAAAAACAATCGTAAGTTGCTATATTTCAAAAATTTATCTAAATTTATTCCCCCCATTTCTAATACATCTTTTTAGGACTTGTTTAATCTGTTGGCTAAAATCTCTAGAGCATGAAATGGTTCAACACTTCAGTAATAAAAAAGTTTACGGAAAGACTTTCAAAGCCCATTTCTAATGATGGTTCTCTTCATCTGGAAAAGGGCAGACAATTTTATTTATCGAACCGGTTTCAGGATGCCTTGTTGCATTTAAACTGTGCCATCAATTCCGGATTTGATCAGGGTGTTTATGCCTTAAGAGGAAATTGTCTTCAAAAACTGGATTACCATTACAATGCTATTGAGGATTTTGACAAAGCCATTGAAACTGATCCTCTGGAGTTTTCTATTTACTACAATCGGGCGGTATCCAAAAGAGCAATCTTAGATTTTACCGGTCATATCGAGGATTTGCACAATGCGATCTATTACTACAAAAAACATTCTACTATCGAAAATCAGGTGCTCCGAGCATTCGAAACCCATTTACAGGCTGCTAAAATGGACATAGAAGGTCCAATTCAAAACCGACATGAAATGCGCAAAGCCCCATCTTTAGAAATGAAATCGCTAATCAGGGACTCTCTCAATCTCATTAAAAAAGCAAGGGTGAGAAATGTAACGGTGAATTGATTTCTTTCCTATTTTATAAAACTTCTCTTTTGTTTTGAAGTGGTACTTAAAAAAAGTACACGGATGATACGGATTCGCAAGACGAAGACACGGATTTGCACGGATCTTATTTGTTTTAAATTAAATGGGATTATTTTAATATAATAGTGAATTTTTATTCTTTTAAAAATCCGCGTTCATCAGCGTTTTCGTGAAACGAATCAGTTTCATCCGTATGCCATAAGCTTAACTACAGAAAATATAAAAGTTTACATTAAGAATTCCCTTCTTTTGCAACTCACCCGCTAATTGTGTTATATTTACCCTATTAAACCGAAGTTTTATTATGGAAGATTTTTTAATTGGTATTGGAAAAAGATTAAAAGAAATCAGGAAAAAAAATTCATTAACCATACACGAAGTGGCCAGCAGAGCCGGAGTTAGTAACGGTTTAATTTCCAGAATTGAAAACGGAAGAACAATTCCTTCCCTACCCGTTCTAATTGAACTGATACAATCCTTAAATACAGATGTGAGTTATTTTTTCGAAGGCGTTGAAAATACCAAGAATGCGAAATACATTCATATTAAAAAAGAAGATTATCAAAAGATAGAAAAAGAAGACCGCGCCGAAACTACCGGTTTTAACTATTATCATATTTTCAGTAAAAGTATTAACTCCATTGGTTTTGAGGCTGTAATCCTTGACGTGGAACCAAACTGTAAACGCGAAAAAGTAATTACAGATGCCTGGGAATTCAAATATATCATTAAAGGAAGTGTGACTTATATTATTGATGATGCGGAAGTGGTTGTCAATGAAGGTGATTCGCTATGTTTCAACGGAAGACATCCGCACGTGCCTCAAAACAGAACAGCAGAAAACTGTGTAATGCTGGTGCTTTATTTTTATTCTGAGAGCAATAGTTAGATTTTTTTTTACCGCAAAGAGCGCAAAGATGCTACGCAAGGTTCGCACAGTTTTATCTACAAAGCTTTGCGAACCTTACCTTTTTTTAAAAAGTCTTACCTGTAAAAAAACTTAGCGTTCCTTGCGGTAAAATCTGCAAAACTTTTCGAACCCTTTGCAACACCTTAGCGTTCTTTGCGGTTAAAATCAAAAAGGCTACCTTCAAAAATGAAGATAACCCTTTAAAAAACAAAAAACACAAATTTTTTAGTTCGCTGTCGGAAGCCATGAACGGCCGTCTAATGACCAACTTGTATTAATGGGTACACCAAACCATTGCAATGAAGAATAGGCAATATCTACCATCTTTGGAACTGCTCCTGTTGCGGTACCACATTTTAAGGTAGCTGTACTGCTTATCCATGTAGGAGTATTTGGAAATGCAAGGTTTACCTGCTGAGCGCTTGAATCGGTAAAACTATTTCCTGATCCGTTATCTCCTTTCCAATATCCAATAAGATTGGAGTAATCCGGATGTGAAACCGTAACTGAAGAACAGGTATAATTTAAAATCGAAGTTTCAGATAGCGCTTTGTTCCATACGCGCACCTCAGCAATATTTCCGTTTACATTGGCACCATAAGTGAGCGTTCCGTCCTGTCCTATTGCGAAAGGCAATCCAGAAGTCAGGCTTCCAAAACTGGCTCCGATGGCAGCTTGTCCCACAAAAGCACCGTCCTGATACGTTTTAACCAATTT
Organism: Flavobacterium sp. CFS9; assembly: GCF_041154745.1. Taxonomy (NCBI): domain Bacteria; kingdom Pseudomonadati; phylum Bacteroidota; class Flavobacteriia; order Flavobacteriales; family Flavobacteriaceae; genus Flavobacterium; species Flavobacterium sp. CFS9. Next base: position 5,063,510 of record NZ_AP031573.1, read on the forward strand.
GGCTATACGGTCTACCACAAGTGTCAGATGATGCCATTTCCCGTCATTGATCGTCCCTCCGGAAATATCCACACGACTTTGAGTATCCCCAATATTTACCTTCCATGTTCCTCCGGTATTGGCGCAGATGACGAATCCTCGATTTTTACCACTCACCCAGTTTTTATTTGAAACCAGTGAGGGATCACTGCTATATCCTGATGTTTTTACCCGACACTCCACTGTAAAACTTGAAGTTCCGAAATTGTAAAGTGCATTGGATGTTGAAGCATAAATAGAATTGGAATTAAAATTGACAAACTTACCTGTTATCGTTGTAGTGGGATCCACCGGTTTTTCGATTTTAGTCGAAGTAAAGTTTTTATTGTTGAATATGGTAAAGATGTTTCGTTCTTCGTAAGAACTTCCGCCATGAGATCCGCTGGAACCTGTAACAATACCTCCATGATCCGGTGCTACCACAACCAACCAGTCTTCATTGGCATAATTAGGTCTGCTCTTTAAAGCCGTTAAGATTTCACCTATGTAACCGTCCGTGGTTTCGATTGAAGATTTATATTGTGGCACATTAAGCGAAAATCCGTAACTGTGTCCTGCGTGATCCACATCATCAAAATGTAAAAATAAGGCATCCGGATTGTCGTTTGTAAGCGCTGCCACCACTTCATTTTTAACGGCCAAATCGGTAGTGAGCGTTTTTTCTACATCAATACCATCCACAATATAGGTGTTAATAGGTGCCCAATGTACAATCGACATGGTTCTTAAGGCCGAATTATACGTCTCAAGTCGTTTCAAAAAACTAGGATACGCGGTAAAATTCGGACTTGAAAATGAATTATCGGTTACACCATGTTTTAAATGGGTCACTCCGGTAAGCATCGTCGACCAGCCGTTTCCGCTCCACGTAGGAGCCTCAGTCAAAGCGTCTAAACTGTAAACCGCATTGGGCAATAAAGCATGAACATTAGGAGTATTGGCTCCCATTAAGGCATCCCCGCGACAGCCGTCGATTCCTATAATAAGTAATTTTCTGGTACCACTGCTTAAAGCAGATTTGCCGGTTTTAGAATTTGTTTTACCATTAATCGTCTGCTCCTCTTTTGGAAGCGCTGAATCGTTTGTACAGGAAGTGACCAAAAGCACACTTGCAAGAATTGTAATGTAACTTAATCTAAAAATCTTTTTCATTGGGTTGAATTGTTTTATGGTTACTATTTATTTACTTGTTTGAAACTTTTCCTGCAGGGATATTGTTTTTACTAATTGTTAATGGTTAATTGATAATTGATAATTGTTACTTGTTACTTGTTACTTTTCACATCTAACATCTAACATTATTCACATTTGACCTCACCTCATAACACTATAAAGCGATGCCAGCGAATTTAATATGTAATCGGGCTGGGCTGCTTCAAGCTGCTGTCTGGTTTGTGCGCCGGATAAAACACCAATAGTTACACCGCATTTGGCATTTTTACCTTCTTCTATATCTATCGCAGAATCTCCTGCTTTTAGTACTTTTGAAGCGTCTTTAATCGCAAATAACTGCATGGCTTTGTGTATCATGTCCGGAAAAGGGCGTCCCAGCACTACATCATCAGCGGTGATTAAGGCATCATATTCTTTTCCTTCTTTCCAGTTTAACTTTTCTAATAAGGTATTCGCAACATGACTGCTGTAGCCTGTGTTTAGTACTACTTTTACACCGTCTCTTTTTAAATTTTCAAAAACATTTTCAACGCCTTCAATAGGTAAAACCGCAGCTGAAAGATATTCCTTGTCCAGTGTTTCTTTAAAGTATTCGAATATTGCATCTGATTTATTCTCATCAGCAATGTTTTTATATTCTAAAATATCCTTTATCGCCTGATGCTTCTCTTTCCCCGCTCCTAATGACAATACCGATTCCAAAGAAACTTCAATCCCGAAGTTGTTGATGGATTTATGTAATGTTTTGTAAACTATATTTTGTTCATTTATTGTTGTTCCTGCCATATCAAAAACAACCATTTCAATTTCATTAATTTTCATTTTGTGTATTTTTTTTTTTTAAAGTTTATAGTTTTTGGTTGATGGTTGATGGTCTAAAATCTATTGTTTATTGTTCATTACTCTAAAAAGCACTATAAATGCAGATTATAAACTATGATTAATAATTTCCCTCACAACTCATAACTCATAACTCCCTAAACATTAAAAATCGTATCAATATTGTGTTTTGCAAATCCTGCGCTTCCTGTCATTCCTTTGCCTCCTATTCCGGTTATGATGTGAATATTTTTACCAACCGTGTATTCGAAAATATCTTTGGTTTTGCATTGCGAGTACATTCCAAACCATCTGTTTTGAATTTCATAAGTAGGCAGATCGATTATCTTTTTGGCTTCTTCAATCATAAAATGATCGATGTCCATATTCAGATCAAATCCCAAAGAATCAACATCTTTTGCGGAAGCATACTCGTGTGAATCTCCTAAAATTACCGAGCCGTCAAGCGCCTGCTTGAACAGGATATGAACGCCGTACTTTTTCTCAAAGCTATCCGGATTTTCCTTTGCTTTGATTATTTGATACGATTTACATTCTTCAAATGATTCATATCTTCTGATGGTCAATCCCGTTAAAATAGAGCCGTCCAGTCTGTAATTATTCTGAGGTTTCGTCTGCAGCATTTGTAATTTAGAAACAATCAGATCGCTGTTGTTGTAAATGTCAGGATAAAGTATTTTGAAATCACTTCCGTTGCAAATAATGATTTTTGAAGCTTTGTATATTACTCCTGCCGCAGTTCTTGCGATTACTTCATCCTTTAAGTCTTGAGTTTCTACAACAGTAGTGTTCATAAACAAATCAAGTCCCAGACTGGCTGTCATAAACTGATGCAATTTATGAATCATTGTGGAAGGTTCAACGGTTACTTCCTGCGGAAAAAACAATCCTCCTTTGCAATAATCGGCACGTAAACCATCATATTTAGTCAGACATTGCTCTTTGGTTAGTAAATTAGATTCGTAATCGTTCGAAATATTAATCTGATGCAATTCCTCGATCAGCTGCATTTCTTCTTCATTTGAAGCCAGATAAACAGTTCCGTTCTGACGAAGGCTGATGTCAAACTGCGATTGAATATCTTTATAAATCTTTAAACTTTCTTTTCCGAAATTCTGCCATTTTCGATCCATTCCGGACGGTACAACCTGTCCAAAATTTCTAACGGTCGCGCCTTCCGGCTTGCTGTTTTTTTCCAGAATAGCAACTGACATTCCTTTTTTCAGGGCATGGTAGGCGTGAAATGTGCCCAGAACTCCCGCCCCGATAATTATTAAATCATACTTCTCTTTCATTTTTGTGTTTGTGTTTTAAATTGTTTTACTGTTTAATTATTCATTTGTTTTTGGTTTATGGTTTGTTGTTTCAGGTTTCAAGTTGAAAGTTTCAGGTTTCTCAACACATCTCACATCTCATAACTGATAGCCGTATGAATTTCAGCCCTCTTTCTAAACTTCCTTTTAAAATAGTTAAAGGACATGATGGTGGTGATGATCCCAACAAAAGAGAGCAGATAAATACAGGTGGTAAAAAAGCTTAACAGGGAAATATTTTTGTCTCCAAAATTTTTGAAAAACAATACCAATACGCTTCCTAAGTAACCAAAAGCGTCGGCGATGTAAATTAAAAATCCGGTATTTCCGTCTATTTTATAAGTGGCAATCATACGGTCAAAAAACAAACCGTTGAACGGAATGTAGCAAACGTACATTCCAAATCCCGAAATCATCATCCACGGAAGTGGTGACATTAAATGTTTTTGAAATAATAAAGTTGTAATCCCTATAAGTACAGAGCCTGTGAGCAATACCAGATGATAATTTTTGAAGGCTTTGTAGTTGTTTTTCATACTTCCTAAAAACCCTAAAATGACCAAAACAGATATCGCTATAGGAATTTCGGAGTACATATAAATCGAAATACTCTCTTTGTATCCCAAAGAATCCCATAATTCTCTGGCAAAATTATCTCTGAATTCACGCATTGCTGTTAGCATCGCATAAAAAATGATCAGTATGGTCAGCGGAAAAGCAAATTGTCGAAACAAGGAAGTACGTTCTTTTTTATCTAAAGGTCTGCGTTTGGATTTCATAGCTAAATCTTCGTCGTCCGGATTGGGGATTTTTTCCAAAAACAATGAGAATACAATCAACGGAATAATGAAAAGTAATCCCGAAACAAAAGGCATCCAAAACTCATTGCACCCCAAAACCTTCAGCACAAATACTCCCACAGATTTTGCCGCTCCTGACGAAACGATAAAACTCGAACATAGAATTACCCCCAGTAATTCAGTTGTTTTTCGGCCTTCGATATAAGAGAAAACAATTCCCCAAATCATTCCTAAAGGCAATCCGTTGATGAACAGGAACAGAATGTTATAAGGCGCCGGAACCAAAGCAAAGCCCAGTAAAGCCAATTCTGAAATGGCTATAAAACTGATTAAGTATAAAATTCTCTTTGTTGATTTTAACTCGGATATGATTTTGATTCCTAAAAACTTAGAGAAAGTATAACCTAAGACTTGTGCTAAAATGAGCAGAATTTTATAATCGATTCCCCAAAAAGACAACTGATCGAAAGTGGCAACCGTAAAAGGTTTTCTGAAAGCGTACATACAAAAGTACGTGCCAAATGCAGCTACGGACGCTTTGAGTATAAACCTGAAATTAGAGGCTTTTTTAGACATTAGTTCTTAAAATTTAAGATAGTAGTGTGTTATAAATATGAAGTATATACTGTTGTTATAAAAACCCGTTGGTTGCGGCAGATTAAAAAAAATAAACTGTAAAAATAAAATCTGCCCACATCCAACGGGTTAACTTATAGTTGTCTATAAATTATATTTTAAACCAAGATTAAACTTCACCCCATAATATTCTACCTGTTTCGGACGGTTTGGTGTTTCTCCAAAATGATACATCAAAGGCTCGTTCAATACATTGTTTACATCACTGAAAATGGTAAAATGATCTCCAATTTTATAAGAAGCAGAGAAATCAAGAGAGTTGTATTTACCGTAATAAATATCATTCATGTCAGTGTTTTTAGCATTGGCATCAAAGCTTGTGGCATAGGCTCCTTTGTGGTTGAAAGCTGCTCTCACATTCAGTTTACCGCTCTCATAAAACAATTGCAGGTTATATAATTCTTTTGCCTGATAAGGTGTTGATACTTTCCTTCCGTTAGGATTGTTAGCATTTTTTCCTAAAGTCATTTCAGAATTCATAAGCGTTGCATTGATCTGAGTTCCAAAATATTTCAGGAATCCCGGTAAAAAGCTGAATCTCTTGGTAATTCCGAATTCAACTCCCCCAATCCATGCATTTCCTCCATTAGCAGGTGAACTGATTTCTATATCCGGAATTCCATTAATAGTACCCTGATACGTATCGTCAAAAATTGGATCTGTAATCGATTTGTAAAATACTCCGGCGTTAATGATTCCTACTTCGTCAAGAAAATACTCCCCTAACAAATCAAAGTTCCAGGAATAAGTTGGATTCAAATTCGGATTTCCTCCTGCATATTCTCCATCAATCGTATTGAGTGAACCTGCTGGTGAAATGTCTCCAAAATTAGGTCTTGCAAATGTTCTCGTTGTGGCAAAACGAAGGTTCAAATTCTCAATCGGAGTATATTTTACGTGCAACATTGGAAGTACTGAGGTATAGGTTTTAGTATTCTCAGCATCAACCACCACATTATTTTCTACTGTTTTACCCGTTACCTGTGTTATGGTATTAGTTACACGCAAACCTCCCAAAATAGTCCATTTATTAGACAGATTATAAGTTGACATCGCATAGATAGAAGAAGTCGTTTCCCCTACATTGAAGTTTCTTCCTAATCCTTTTCCAAGTTCCGGAATCTGAGAATCAGCAGGATTTAAAACCAGGTTTCCTTTTGAAGTAGTAAACAATTTGGTCATTCCGTCTGTCGATAAAACCGGACCAAAACTATTTCCAATCAAAGTACCTGTCTCTTTCCTTAAATAATCTGTACCTCCCGGTTGAAGAATTAAATCAGAGGAATAGTTGGATAAATAAGGGGTTGGAGAACCTGTCCAGCTGTAATACTCGTCTCTAAAAGTGGCAATACGATCTTTATCTGTTACTTTCGCTCCGAACTTCATTTTAAGATTCTCATTAAAATTATGCTCGTAATTAACGGCAGCAATAATATTGTCTCTTTCTACGATACTGATTTTGTAAAGTTCTAAAGTAGAAAACTTCATTTTTGTCGGATCCGTTTTAAAATTTGGATCGGAATAAAAATCAAATATTGACTTTGGATTGTTTGGATCCATAATTCCGCCATCAGCTGCCCAATAAGCTCTTGGTCCTCCTGCTCCACCATTGGCAAGCGGTACTGTTTTTAAATATTCAGGTTTAACACCTACTCCGGTTTGATTGAACTGAATTAAAAAATAACTGTTGTCTTCCGTATTTGGAATATTCCCGTACTTGAATCTGTTTCGATAAGAAGCCAGACTCCAATCTAATTTTCCGTTTGCCAATTGATGTTTTCCTCCCAGATCAAGACCTAAAAACTGCGTCATTAACTGGTTGTGAATGTCTTGTTGTTCCACCGTTAACGCATTTGTTGTGCTGTTGAATTTATCAAATCTAATACGGTGTTTGTAATGCGTTTCTTCATCTGTAAGTCCGCCATAAGTAATTTTCAGGAAAATTTTATCTCTCGATGAAGGGTTAAACTCCATTGCACCATTTAAACCAGTAGTTTTTCTAACTCCCGTGTAGTCTCTAAGTTCTAATCTATAAACTCCCTGATCACCTTGTCTTCTGGCCTCGTAATTATCGGTTGCCCAGTTTCTGTCCCAATACGTACCATTGATAATGTATCCGAACTTTCCGTTTTTACTTTTATCCCCTATTGTAAGCGATCCACTATAAATTCCTTTATCAGATTTTTGATTGTATCCGCTAAAAACACTTGCTTTAATGGTTCTTTTAGTTGGAGCGGTTTGTGTCGTAAAATTGACGCTTCCGCCAATCGCATCACCATCCATATCCGGTGTAAGCGCTTTGGTAGCTTCAACATAAGCGATAAGATCTGAAGGGAAAAAATCAAATGCGGTAGCTCGCGAAGTGGTTTCTTCTTCGGCAGTTGGAATTCTGTTTCCGTTAATGGTAGTCGACGACCAAAACGGCGGCAATCCTCTCACTGATACAAAACGACCTTCACCCTGATCACGCTCTATCGACACTCCAGGCATACGCTGTACAGTTTCGGCAGCATTACGATCCGGAAGTTTTCCAATCCCGTCGGCAGCAATTACATTTACAATACTCATTGATTTTTTCTGCATGTTCAATGCTCGCGCCTCACTATTTCTTTGGGTCATTCCGCTAACCACAACTTCATTAAGTTCTTTTGAATTGGTTTGCAACTGAATTGTACCTAAATTCAGTTTTTGATTGTCTTTAATTTCAATCTGGATACGTTTTACTTCATATCCTATATAAGAGATTTCTAATTCGAAGCTGCCTGGTCTCACATCCTGAATAGTAAAATAGCCGCTAAAATCAGTTGTGGCTTTTAAATTATCAGACAATATAATGGTCGCGCCCGGAAGCGGAGACTGCGTGTCGGTAATCGTTCCGCTGATGCTTGCCTTTTGAGCCATCATGTTTTGAGTAAAAAGTGCAACAGAAAAAAATAAAATTGCCTTGTAAATTGTTTTCATGATTAAATTTGTTTACAAATATTAAATTTATACAAGCAAATTAACAATGAATTTTATAAATAGTAAATAATTGAAAATTATCTAATTGTTAAAGAAAAGAAAATTAAGGGGTGTAATTTGTTAAGTATTTGTAAAAAAATAGCTTTATAATCCTTGAAATATTGACCGAATAATGGTGGCTTTACCTCTTTGAAGCGAGGAAATTCAAGGAAAGTAACGGATAAAATACTCCATGGAGCTAAAGTTAAGTCCTGATTAAGCGTAATCTCTTTGTAAAGTCATTTTTTTACTATTTGTAAAATATTAATCTCTTTTTTTTACAAAAAAAACAATAAAAAAAGTAATAAAATAAAACGGACAAGTAACAAAGACGCAAATGTTTTTCAGCTTATAGCAGATCAAGAACAGAAGCTGCGGAAAAAAGGGCTGAAAGTCTGAAAAGCAACAGCATAGTGCAAAGCACTATGTGTTAGATCAAGATACAGAATTGCCCTGAAGGGGCAAAAGCAATTTTCATCCCCAACAAATTCAAAAAAAACGCTCGCATTCTTAAAGAATCTTATACAAAATATGTGGATGCCTTCCTTTTCGATCAGGCTTTTGCCCTTTCAGGGCGTAACCTATAATTTCCATTATCATTCATAGTGCTGCACATTATGTTATTGCTAAAGCTCTTTCAGAGCAAATCTAACCAGATTTCTTACTGTTCAGATTATCTACACTTCAACTTATAACTGATCCATTTTTCGGCTTTTAACCTTATAGTTAGAGTCTACTAAAAACAAAAAAGACCGCAATAGCGGTCTTAGACGTGTAATATACCAATTAAATTATCTAAAAAACGATTCCGTTATTACAATCCGGAAAACGATAAAGTTCACTATACCATAAAATCAAACCGAATGGCAAACGGTTTTTATTAAATCGTTCTAAAATGCAGCACTTTCTGCCAGGACTGTATTAGAGTGATCCTCTACAATTGCGTGTGGTGCATGTTTTCTAAACTCCAGAATTCCTTCATCACGGGAATCTCTGTCTTTAAATATTTTACTTGTTCCGATAATCTTCCCATTAAAGGCTTTAAGATTAAAGTATCTTTCATCTTTTGAATTTGTTTTTCGGAAGAATTTTGTATTGTCCTGTGAATTAACTTTTACTGATTCAATCCCTTTCATACACATGAATTTTCGGGTATAATCACCACTGCTTAAAATAGTTTCACCATTTTTATTTACAAACTCGAATTGAAATTCTCCATTGGCTTTTTTAATAACGATAAATTTTTCCATTCTAAAAATTATTATTTATGTAATCTGAAATTCTATTTATAATGCTGGACACAGCACCCTTAATCTTTAAAGAAGACTTTAAAAGTTGTCCCCTCTCCTACCTGACTTTCTACTGTAATGTTTCCATTCATAGATTCAATCTGATTTTTTGTAATGTATAAGCCCAAACCGTTTGCTTTTTCGTGCTTATGAAATGTTTTATACATTCCAAAAATTAAATCTCCGTGTTTCTTAAGATCAATTCCTAAACCATTGTCTTTTACGGTTAATACCTTTCTTCCATTTTCTTTGAAAAAATTAAACTCAACGATCAGTGGTTTTTTAGGATCTGCATATTTGATAGCATTGCTGCTCAGGTTTTGTAATACACTTTCAAGATAGGCCGGATTAAAATGAACCACTGCTTCAGGAGAAACATTGTTGATTATTGTGACATCATTCTTGTTGCTATAGGCATTAACAATGTTGAGTACCCTGTTTAAATAACTGTTTAAATTCAGTGCCTCGATATTAATTTCGGTATTGTTCTGAACATTTACAATTTGGGACAAATCTTCAATTGTTTTACTAAGATCTCCGGAAACCGCACGCAGGTATTTTAATGTTTCAACTTTTTCATCAAAACCTTCTTCTGAATCGATCAAGTCCAAAAGAACTTTAAAATTACCTGCGTGCGAGTTTAAGTTATGAGAAACGATATGCGAGAAATTCAACAATCTGTTATTCTTTTCTTTATACACTTCCATTTCTCTTCTTAACTCAAGCTCTTTCTCTTTCTGAAAAGAAACATCACTATAAGTTCCTATTACTTTTAATGGTTTTCCCTCAAGATCACGCTCGATCACCATTCCTTTACTAAGAATCCACTTGTACTTTTTATTCGAAGTTAGTACACGTTGAAAATTTTCGTAAAAAGGAGTTCTGTTATTAAAATGATCATTAAAAGCCTTTTGACACTCTACAACATCCTCCGGATGGATCATTTTCTTCCATCCCTCGCAAGTATGAGAAACTTCAGAAGCTTTCAATTCCAGTATATTCAAAGCCTGCTGCGAATAATAAATTCTATCAATGGTTAGATCCCAGTCCCAAATACCTTCATTTGAAGTCATCAGCATAAACTTAAAACGTTCTTCTGTTCTTCTGAGTTTTAACTCCTGCTCTTTTAATTCGGTAATATCAGTTATACGACCATAAAATTCCGTACTTCCGTCTTTATTGACTAGTCTTTTTGAAGTCACTTTAAACCAGCTTAATCCATTGAAAGGCAATTCTGCCCTGAACACAACACTCCATTTTCTTCTTTTTTTAATAGCATCGAATAAAGAGTTTTTTACCCTTTTTTTATCATCCTGATGAATTCGATCGTATATAGAAAGTACAGTATTGGTAAACATGGTATTGGATAAAACTTCAAACATTTCGTAGGTGGCATCATTTATAAATGGCATTTCATAATTATTATCTGCCGAAATCGTAAATACAAAAAGGGCATCATGAACCTCTTCAAATGCTTTAGACTTAAAAACATTTATGTTTGCTTTCTTCTTTGTATTATAAAAATCGAATTCCATAGCCTTACTTTTATACATTCCCTTTCTATTAACTGTAGTTTTCTTTAGCATTAAAATTTGCATTAGATTTTAAAAACACTATTTGTTGATCAGACGGCAATCTTCTAAAAAAATAAAAATTGACCTGACTTTTATAACCCAAAAAACAAAAACAAAAAAAGCCGTCCGTAACAACAAAAGAGTATCTCTTAATACAGGAAGCTAGATGCTGAAAAAAAATAATCCATTCTGCTACAAATCCATCTTATTTATAAAGTTCCAGCAACTGCATCTTCCTGACAAAACAAAAATACATGCAATAAAATCAATACGTTATAGAACATGGAACGTCTTGTTGTAGAATTATTTCTACAGAAAATACATCACAAATAAAACTGCTGATCACAAAAAAAACAGGCACTTAAAAAGTCCTGTTTTTTTAATAGGTTTGAAATAGTTCGTTTATCAATCCGCATACAACTGAAAAACTTTGATCAAATCGGCCAGATTATCAATTTCCAGCTTTTCAAAAATCCTGTTTTTATAGGTACTTACCGTAGTTTTCTTAATGTTCAGATGTTCAATTATTTCGAGATTGCCATAACCTTTAATTAAAAGCTGTGCCACTTCGATTTCTCTGTTGGACAATACATCTAATGGGTTTGTTGGTTTTTTTGAAATATAAGAGTCGAGAATCCTGTCTTTCAGATTCTGTGTAATATACTTTCCGGACAAGATCATCGAACTGATGGCATTTTTCATTTCTTCCTCCGAAGTTTCTTTGTTCAGATATCCGGATGCTCCTGCATTCAAATACCGCATGGCGTAGATATTCTCATCATAGGCTGAGAAGATCAGTATTTTCACTTCGGGCTGAATGGATTTAATCTCTGTTATGATGCTGATACTGTTTCCATCAGGAAAATTCACATCTAAGATTAATAAATCTATACTCTGCTCTTTCAAAACAGCAAGTGTATCCTTAAAATTTCCTGCTTTATGAATTAAAGCATTCGAAAATAACTCTTTTATCATCAAAGAAACGCCTTGTCGTACCACACTATGGTCATCAGCTACTAAAAAGCTATAGTTATTGGATGGGGATTTCATTTTCATTTACCTAATTTAGGGTTGTTTCAGCGCTTTTCTCTAACTAATTGCCTTTTTACTGTCAATATACAAAAAGTATATTAATTTGGTCTTATTTTAAACTAAACTTATAAAGAGGTTGAAAATAATCGTTGTCCCTTTGCCTTCTTCGCTCTGAACATCTATTTTTCCATCAAACAATTCTACAATTTCTTTACACAAATTGAGTCCTAAACCTACTCCAAGATCGTTTACTTTTCCTGAAACGGTACCCTGATAATAAAGTTCGAATATGTTCTTGAGATCGTTTTTGGCAATTCCTATTCCACTGTCTTTAATTTCTATTTTTAAATTTACTTGCTTATCAGAGGTCTTTTCGAGATCCATCGCTATTTTTATCAATCCATTTTCGGTAAACTTATTCGCATTACCAATAATGTTATAAAAAAGCTGATGAATTTTTGCAGCATCAGAATTCACTTCAAGATTTGAAATCAAATTCGAATTAACTTCTATTTTATTCCCTTTACTTTCAACCAATGAAGCCATCGAATGTACAATTTGATGAATTTCTTCCTTAAGCAGGAATTTTTTATTGTTCAATTTAGGTTCATAATTTCCGTCTTTTGAATATTCCAGGATCTGATTGGCTAAAAGAAGCAATGAGTTTGTAGTAAACTGAATGGATTTAAAAGTATCTTTTATTTCGGCATCTTTTATCGAAGCACTTATCATTTTACTGTAAATTGAAATGATGCTTAAAGGAGATCTGATCTCATGGCTGATCATTCCCATAATTCTATTCTTAAAATTCAGGTTTTCACGGATCTGCATCTGAGCGGTAGTCAGTCTTTTTTCATATTGAAAAGCCAGTCTTGTGAAGCCGAAAAGTACAAGCGAAACGATAAACATCATTAAGATCAAAATCGCAATGGTATAACTTCTCACTATTTTATTGGATTCGTATTGCTTTTGCAATTGCTTTTGAGTATTATCCTGAAGCAATTTCAACGAATTGTTGTAATTCGGCATAATCTCCGCCTCTAAGTTCAGTAATTCGTTATTAAACTCTTTTAGTTTAGCATCCTGATCTTTTAAATTGGCAAATGACTTCTTTAAGTTCTTAAACTGTTCTTCGTAAAATTTATTAGTGGTATTAAACAGGTTCGCAAATTGTTCTTCGATACTTCCGGTCACTACTTTATTATCATACTTCATGGTAACCGTAATATTCAGCTTCTCTTTCTGCACATCCACTTTACCGGCCAAAGCAGCCCCCAATCTTGAGAATAAACCTTTTTTGGATACGCTGTCAACCTGTATATAGGATTCCGTTTTGATGCTGTCTAAGATCTTTTTATACGCGAATTTGTTTAGTTTAAAAGGTTTAGACAAAGCAGTCTTATCCGGATTGATCTGTGAATCGATAATAGAATCTATGCTGGATTTTATAGCCTCTACCGAATGCTCAGACTGATTCTTTTCTTCCAGAATCTTCATGAATGCCTTGTTGTCTTTTGTAATCAGGGTTAGGCTGTCAATCAAGCGGCTAATCTCATTTAAAGAAGCGGTGTACTTATTTAGTGATTCCTTGTCTTTGTAATAAGTATAATTATTAAAACTCTTTTGAGAACTGACAAATGAATTATTAATACCACTGGTAAAATGCGTTATTCTGTTCAATGAATCCATCGAGTTTAAAGTTTTCGACATTTCTGATTCATTAGACGATTCGTTGTACCAAATAACTATTGCAATTATTTGTAAAAGAATAACACAGGCTATTAAAGTGTAGTGAATTATCTTTCTGTGTTTGAACTTTAGTTTAAAAAAACTAAACGTACTATTTAAGGAATGTTTTCTAATCAAAATTTATATTTTAAAATGATAAATAAAATAATGAGCCAAAGAATCAAATCCATAACTCATGCCACTTTTTTAATTAGGTATCGAAAGAACATCCTGAATGATGTACTACATTTTGAATAAATATTGTTCTATAGCTAAAATTAGCAGACACTAATTCAATTTTAATACTGATAACAGATCTTATTCCTCTAAGTTACTCTTTCTTTGTTTAAAAAACAACAAAGCCAAAAATACTTCTCTATCAATAATAACCATAGCACAACAGATATTTAAAAGAGATTTGGGGGGATCTTTTTAACAGAATAAATGTGTTTAATACAAAAAACTTACTTTATTCTATTTTTAAATATATAATTGTTTCTATTTTCTTAATAAGTAGCAAAAATAGTATGCTGAAATTAAATCGACTGTAGAACATTTTATAACGACCTGTAGAACTTGTTCTACAATTTTGCTAGTAATTAATTCTACAATTTTCCTCGTACAAAGATACAATTTTTGAAAAAATATGCCGGATTATTTACGAAATCGTTTGATCAACAGTTAATATATCGTCTCAAACACTCTATTTAAAGCGCTGATTTTCAGAACATGACTCTTTAAAATCAAACAAAAACGGGATACTCTTGTAAAAATCCTTCTCTCCTGTTTAAAGATCAACAGAAGCAAAAAAAAATCATTTTTACCAAAAAACAGATCCAAACCGAATCTTTCCGTTTCAGTAAAAATTATTGTTATTTAACGTTAAAAGATAATTTATTTGTGCTCGAGCAAACCATCTAAGTCTGATAAGGTATAAAACTTGAGATCGTTCAACTTCATGTACCTGCAGATAAATTCTAAAGTTTCGATTTTGGTCTGATAATTTTCGGTAACATTTCTAACAGGTTTATGACCACACAAGATCAGGATCTTGTTGTGTTTTTTTGCATAGTGCAATAATTCAAGAAGGTACGGAATACTGAAATGAATATGACTATTGTCAATGTCAAAGGCAAATACAATTTTTGAATTATCGAAATAACTATCCTGTTTTTCAGGCAGTTCACCTCCAAAAGCCCGTCCTCTGATAATTTTAAACATAGGTGACAGCGCTTTATCCAATGCATCCGATCTTTCTCCATACGGATAAGCAAAGGTGGTCATCTTAAAAGAATGTTTTTTCATGGAAGCAATCATAGGAGTAATTTCCTGACTGATATACGCATCCATTCCGTGCTGATTGACAAATTTAACGGCATTGTAATGATGATAGCCATGTCCGGCTATTTCATGTCCGTATTTTTGCATTTCGTGAAGTTTTTCGATTTGAGGCTTCCCAATCGAATCAATACGGCAAACATTAAAAGTGGCTTTCCAGGAATATTTTCTCAAAGCCTGATCGGCTTCGGCCCATTCGTCTACATAGGCATCATCAAAAGATAAAATGACACCAGCTTCATAAGCTTTAACACCAGGATTTTGCTTTTTACTTTCACAAGAAAATAAGGTCAGACAGAATAAAAGCAATACTGATTTAAGGGAAAACATCTTCATAAAGTATACTCTGAGAATTAAAAACGCACTCTTTTTTTAATCAATAGAATCTTATTATTTCAAATATAGTTCTTTTTCTTGTTTTCTGCCATTAAAAAAAGCCTCCAAAATGTTCTCACTTCGAAGGCTTTACTTTTTTACGATTTATTCGTATTTCAAATATTTCAAAACATCTATTTTAGTGGCCTGATAAGCTCTTGAAAGCACTACCCCTAAAGTTAGCAGCAACAAGGCGATAAATCCAATTAAAAACGGATAAACCGATATCGTAATGCGGTACGAGAAATTTTCTAACCATTTGTTAAGTAGGTAATAAGCCGGAAATAAAGCCATTAAAAAGCCTATAATACTGAAAACCACATACTGCTTGCAAAGTTCTTTCAATAAAACATTGGTCTCGGCACCCAGAGTTTTCCGAATCGCGATTTCTTTCATGCGTCGTTCAATAGAGTACGAAGCCAGTGCAAACAATCCAAAAAGCGCAATGACAATGACAATGACATTTAATAACGAAAATAGATTTTTTTGCTTGACATAATTACTATACGATCTTTTGTATCCTTTATCGACAAAATCATACGAAAACGGATATTCTGTATCCACTTTTTTTACCCATAGATTTTCTACATCAGTCAAAGTCTGCTGCATGGTTTTGGCATCTGCAGTGATATAAATATTATTCAAAAGTTCTGTAAACCAGGGCACTGTTTTAAAATGCAGAAATGTCATCGGCGGAACAGCCTGACCCGGATCCATCAGATTAAAATCTTTTACAATCCCAACAATAATTACTTCCTGACCGTTCCAATTTACCTTTTTACCGATCGGATCTTTTTCGTTCAATAACTTAAGAGCCGTCTCATTAATCAACATTGAACTTACGGTATCTTGTGCAAATTTTGGATCTAAATAACGCCCTTTAACCATTTTGATTTTCAGCATTTCCAACAGACCAAAGTCTATTGGTATATTATTTCCGTCTATACTTTTGTCTTTATATTGATAAGTGATCGTCGATTTTGGACCATATCCTAAGACAAAACCACCACCCGAAACTTCTTTAACCCCTTTGATATGAAGCAATTGATTTTTGATACTATTGTATTTGTCCAATCGTTCTTTAGCTGTAATTTTTTCACCATAAATATTTTTATACGAAATGTTCAGAATTTGTTTTCCATCAAAACCTAACTCTTTAGAGTTCATATGTTCTATTTGCTGGTAAACAATATAAGATCCGATAATGAAAAAAGCAGCCACCCCGAATTGAAAGATCAGCATCCCGTTGCGGAGCCAGATTCCGTTTTTACTTCGCCCGAAATTACCTTTCAAAACTTTTAAAGGCTCAAAATTAGAAACATAAACAGCCGGAAATATTCCTGCCAATACCACGGTTACAAAAAAGATAGCTATAAGCTGCAGATAAAACTGGCCGCTTTGCAATACAAGAGATTTATCTAAAAAGGAATTGTAATATGGCAAAGAAATCTCTACAATAACCAATGATACCAAAATGGCGAACAAGGCTATTATGGCGGTTTCAAAAACAAACTGATAAATGATACCAACTTTTGAAGCCCCTATAATTTTTCGAACCCCAACCTCTTTTGCTCTCTTTACAGCATTTGCCGTAGCTGAATTAACATAATTTACAATAGATAACAGCAGGATTAAAACTGATAATCCAACCATAATAAGTAAAAATTGAAGATTCCCTTTCGATTCTGCCATACCACCGGTTTTGGTATGCAAACGAACTGAGGCCAAGGATTCTAAAATTGGTTTTACTTCACCATATTTACGAATAAGTTCCTGAGGAGTAATTCCTTGCTCTTTTGCAAATCGGACTGTGAGGTTATCAAAATATACTTTTTGGAGATTTTTTGCTACTTGTTTCTGATCCTCCTTATTTTTCAGTTTCAATAATAAAACGTACTGAAAGTTGCCCCAAAACTGCATGTTACCATTAATTCGCTGGTCCATGAAATTAACCACACAAGAAGGATTATAAGCTGATTTTTTATCCAGCTTGTAAACGCCTCTCACTATCAAAGTTTTCTTCTGTAAAACGACTTTTTTACCTAAAGCAGTTTCATTTCCAAAAAGTTTAAACGCTAAATCCTGTGATAAACAAATACTGTTTACATCCGGTAAAGCTCCCTTTCGACTGCCCTCCGTAAATTCATACGGAAAATAATCAAAGAAGTTTCTTTGAGCAATGGTAATCTTGTCAGATTGTACTTTTTTGCCTTTAAAATAAAGAATGTCATTATCATAACCTCCGCTCAAATAACAAAAAGATTCAACTTCAGGACTTATAGCTTTTAACGCTGCCCCTACAGGCGCCGAACTTGAAGACCAATAGGTCGTAGCATTCATTTTATTGGCTACTAAAAAAATCTTGTCTTTGTTGGGGTTCCATTGATCGTAGGATTGTTCGTCATTCCAATATAAAGTCGCAAAGATTAACCCTGCAATTCCAATACTCAATCCCAAAACATTCAAAGCTGTAAAAAGCTTATTGTTTTTGATGTGATAAATAAATATGTTGATCCAGTTCTTTAGCATGATTAATTTATTGAATGGTTTACTAAAACATCTACATTTCTATGGTTCATTTTCTCTGAAAGAATGACTCCGTCTTTCATAACAATCGTTTTTTGCGAAAACGAAGCATCATAATCCGAATGCGTAACCATTAAAATTGTCGCACCTCCTGCGTGAAGATCCGTCAGCAATTCCATTACTTCGTTACCGTTTTTACTGTCCAGATTTCCAGTAGGCTCATCAGCAAGAATAATTTTCGGATCATTGATCAAAGCCCTGGCTACGGCTACACGCTGCTGTTGTCCTCCTGAAAGTTGTTGCGGATAATGTTTCAAACGATGTGATATTCCTAAAATAGTTGCCATTTCCTGTACTTTTTTCTTTCTTTCAGATGATGGCACATTATTGTAAATCAACGGCAATTCGATATTATCAAAAACCGATAATTCATCAATTAAATTAAAATTCTGAAAAATGAATCCGATGTTTTCTTTTCTCGCTTTTGATTTTAAACTTTCCTTCAGACCAATCATTTCCTGTCCTAACAATTCATAACTTCCGCCTGAAGCACTGTCTAGTAATCCGATGATATTCAGTAAAGTCGATTTTCCACTACCCGATGGCCCCATGATCGATACAAAGTCGCCTTCGTTTACAGTTAATGAAATTTCGCTTAACGCTTTTGTTTCTACTTCTTCGGTTCTAAAAATTTTAGAAAGCTTTTTAATTTTGATCATATTACTTTGTTTTTGATGTTTGTTTTTCTTTCTAAGAATGGTATTGCCGAAGTAAAAAACAGATCCTAAATTAAGATAATTGATAAGATAATCTATAAATATCTATTTTTGTTACATTTACCGGCAACAATCATTCTTCTATTTGATGATTTGCTAATAGTAATATGATTTTCGTGCCAAAAATTTAAAATTCCTAACTGCCTTATTTTAAATTTTTTAATATTTAAAAGAATTCAGAAGTGTCCAATAATGGACAGCTTTCGTCCAAAAATGAACAAAAATGAAAAAGACAAATGCAGCAATATTAATCATAGACGATCAGGAAGACATCCTTTTTGCGTCGAAAGTGTTCCTGAAAAAGTACTTTGAAGACATTTATACCCTCAATAACCCAAAAAATATTGTCGAATTATTGTCTCAAAAACACATTGATGTGGTTTTGCTTGACATGAATTACCGAATAGGTTTTGAAGACGGAAGAGAAGGTTTATACCTCTTGAAAGAAATAAAAACACTATCTCCAAAAACGGTTGTTATTTTAATGACCGCTTTTGGTAAAGTCGAAACTGCTGTTGAAGGCTTAAAATCCGGTGCTTTTGATTATATCTTAAAACCATGGGAGAATAAAAAACTCCTCGAATCCGTGAAACAGGCTGTGGATCAATCCCGAAAAGAACAGAAGAAAATAAAGAATATCGAACCTGATAATCACTTTTTTGTTGGTACTTCAGAAATGATTAAAAAATCGTATTCCCTTGCTGATAAAGTAGCTAAAACGGACGCCAACGTTTTGATTCTGGGTGAAAACGGAACAGGTAAATTTGTTTTGGCACATCATATTTTTAGCCAGTCTGAGAGAAAAAACCATCCTTTTGTAGCTGTTGATTTAGGAGCTTTAAACTCGAATATTTTCGAAAGTGAATTATTTGGTTACGCAAAAGGTGCTTTCACAGATGCCAAAACCGATACTCCCGGACGTTTCGAAATGGCACAAAACGGAACTATCTTTTTAGATGAAATTGGGAATATTCCGCTGCATTTACAATCGAAACTGCTACAGGTCATTCAAACCAAAACCGTAACCAGACTGGGAGAAACAAAGCCAAGACCTTTAAATGTCCGCATCATTACGGCAACCAACCTAAATCTCAAACAAGAAGTTACCGATAAAAACTTTAGAGAAGACCTTTATTATCGTATCAATACAATGGAAATCGTTCTGCCTCCATTACGGGAACGTCACGAAGATAAAATTCCACTGGCTGAATATCTTCTGGACAAAATGATTCCAAAATACGACCGAAATGCTATTCAATTTGACAAAAAAGTATTGGAACAAATTGAAAAACATGCCTGGAATGGCAACATCAGAGAAATGGAAAATAAAATTGAACGTGCTGTTATTCTGTGCGAAAACAATACAATCACCACTTCCGATTTAGATTTGGAAACCATAACCCCTTACGAAGAAAATCCGGATGACATTCAGCTTTCCTCCGTCGAGAAGGCAGCAGTTGAGAAAGCCTTGCTGAAAAACAACAATAATATTAGTAAAACAGCCGAAGAATTAGGATTGTCCAGAGGTTCGTTATACCGTCGTTTAGAAAAATACAACATCAATATCAATTAATATGTTTCAGACCTTCCAAACATATAAACTGCTGTTTTTACGATTGATTCTGATTGTATTGATGATCGAGCTCTCTTTTTATTTTTTTAAAACGGATCTTTTCTTTACCGGAATCTTTGGCCTTTTTGTAGTGTTCCTGCTTGTTCGCGAAATGTACTTTTATGTCCGAAATTTTGTTCTCCTTTACAACAAAACCATTTCTTCGATCTTACAGAATGATTTTAGTTCAGACTTTTCGCAACACCAATACAATAAAAATTACAACGATTTATTTCTCCTGTACGACACTCTAAAAAGCAAGCAAAACGAGCAGATCTCGAAAGACATTGTCTATCGTTCGATTTTAAATACTATTGAATCCGGGATCATCATTCTACGAAAAGAAGAAACGGAATGGAATATTTTCTTAATGAACGATCATTTTTCTTCTCATTTTAATGTCCCGAAAGTCTCCAAATGGAAATATCTTAAAGACCAACTACCATCGTTATGTGAAGTAATCGAAGCCGACGATTTTCAGGAAATCAAAACCTCCTTGGAAATTCGTGTACAGGAGCAGAACACACAAACCTTTGTTTTGCAGGCTTCTCGAACAGAAGTTTTTGGAAAAGATTATTTTATTGTTTTACTGGATTCGATTCAGAATGTAGTTGAGAAAAAAGAAAAAGATGCTTGGGTAAATTTAATGAAAGTCATTTCGCATGAGCTGTTAAATTCGATAACTCCTATTCGTTCTATTTGCCAGAATTTACAGGATTTGGTTGATCAGGACACTATGTCGGCTGAAGATTTGGAAGATGTCAAAAATAGTGTTGAAACCATGTTGAGACGAAGCGATCATCTACAAAAATTTGTTGAGGGCTATCGAAAACTCGCCATGCTGCCCACACCCAAAAAAGAGAAAACGGATTTACAGGTTTTAATGCACAATTGTCTTCAGATCATGGCTCCGTTATTCAAAGAAAAAAACATTGAAATCGTAAACAAAATTACCAATAAACACTGGATCGCTATCGACCCTCAGCAAATCGAACAGGTTTTCATCAACCTGTTGACCAATTGCATTCATGCCTTAAAAGACGCCACAGAAAAAACAGTAACAGTATCAGCAGAATTGAAAGAAAACAGAGCCTTCATCAAAATCACGGACACCGGAAACGGAATCGAAAAGGAAATCGAACACAAAGTTTTTCTTCCTTTTTTCACTACCAGGGCCGAAGGCGCCGGAATTGGCTTAACCTTATCAAAAAATATTATCGAAGCGCATGGCGGCTACATCACACACCGTAATGAAAATAGTAAAACTGTTTTTGAGATTTGTTTACTTGAATAACAATTCAATAATTTAAAAACAGAAAGTCTTTAACGATTACCACCAATTCTGATACTAACCTGCCATTGAAAGCCAAAGGCAAATGGAATTTTAATGTTTTATTACTAAGTCAATTAATGTTCCAACAAGTATAATGGCCAATGAAAATGATATCATCCCTAAAAGATAGGCGAAAAAAGCTTTAACATAAGAAGATGCATTTCCTTTATCATAAAACTGTCCAATAGCCCACGTTGAATATATGAGTCCCACAATACCGGCAAATTGCATTACGTTTAAATGTGTCAGACCGTAAACAACTCCAAAAATGGCATAAATTAACATCCCTATTCCCATTACGAAACAGAGAAGAATTAATATTTCAAATATGTTATAATCTCGTTTTTTGAAAAATAATTTTGTCCACAATGCAATAAATATCCCCATCATTATATTGGAATAACCTAAATTCAGCTGAACCCATTTTGAGATAGTACTTGTTGTAGTTTTCTGACTGTCAAGGAAATTCATATAACCATCCTGAAAATGAAAAAGATGATTACTTATAGAATAAATTAAGGAAGTAACAATAATAAAAATGATAGGTTTAACCAATCGGCTTCTATTCGCACTAAGGTAATTTCTGATATTTTGTCCCGGGTTTGTTACAAGTTCTTTAATAGTATATAATATTCCACGTTCAAAATGCAAAACATGTTCAATTTCGTGAACGATATAATGTCCGTTAATCCTTTTGAGTACTTTTGGCTGTCCACAGTCGGGACAAAAATTAGAATTTACTTCGGTCTTACAGTTTAGGCAGTTCATTTTTTTGGTTAAATATTTTGGTCAATTTTTTTATTTGCAGTCAGTTTAATAAACAACTGATGTCAGTCTTTACTTCTTATGCCGAGCTAAAATACAAAAAAAGTGCAATGATTTTTAATCATTACACTTTATATAATTTAAAGATTTGAACTGATAAAAAAGATTAACGGCTCAACCTTACCATATTTCTAAAAAACGCTTACCAGCCCTTTACTGCTCCGCCTTTAAATTCACGAACGGCAGCTTGTTCTACTTCAGCAGACTGAAACGCCGCTACAAACTGTTTAATTTTTTCTTCTTTTTTGTTGTCATCACGGCTTACAATTAAGTTTACGTAAGGAGAATCTTTGTCTTCTACAAAAAGAGCATCACGAGCGGGAACCAACCCTGCCTGCGAAGCAAAAGTATTATTGATAATTGCAATTGCAACATTCTGATCGTCTAAAGCACGTGGCAATTGCGGCGCTTCTAATTCTAATATTTTAAGATTCTTAGGATTTTCCATGATATCCGTCACTTTAGGCAATAAACCTACATTCGGACGAAGTTTCAGCAACCCGTTTTTCTCTAAAAGTAATAAAGAACGCCCTCCATTTGTAGGATCATTTGGAATAATGATTGTGCTTTCGTTTTTCAATTCCGAAAGGTTTTTGATCTTTTTAGAATACGCTGCAATTGGATAAATAAAGGTCTTGGCAATAATCGCCAGTTTGTATCCCCGCTGTTTTGATTGCTCGTCTAAATAAGGTTTGTGCTGAAAAGCATTAACATCAATATCTCCCTGACTCAGCGCTTCGTTTGGAATCACATAATCGTTAAAAGAAACCAATTCTACCTCAAGACCGTATTTGTCTTTGGCTACTTTTTGGGCAGCCTGAGCTACCACATATTCAGGACCCGCCGCTACTCCCACTTTAATATGGTGTGGGTCGTTATCTTTACTTTTTCCACAATTTGCCACTACAATGGATAGTGCCGCAATTCCAACTATCTTTAAAAATTTTATTTTCATATCTATTCGTTTACTTTCTACGTTTTACATTTTACATTTTACATTTCACTAATAATCATCTATGGTCAAATCGTTTAGACAATGCATCACCTGCGAACTGAATCCCGAATACCAGAACAACCAGTAAAGCCAAAACCGAATTCATCGTTACAGCATCATAGCCAATATAACCGTACTGGTACCCAACCTGTCCTAAACCACCTGCTCCAACTGCTCCACCCATTGCAGAATACCCCACAAGTGTGATTAAAGTAATCGATGCGGCATTGATTAACGAAGGCAAAGCTTCCGGAAGTAAAACTTTGAATACGATTTGTAAAGGTGTTGCTCCCAATGCCCTTGCCGCCTCAATTAGTCCAGACGGAAGTCCTAAAAGACTATTTTCTACCAATCTGGCAATAAAAGGAGCTGCTCCAATGCTCAACGGAACCAGTGCTGCACTTACACCAATGGAAGTACCTACCAGTGCACGTGTAAAAGGAATCATCCATACAATCAGGATAATAAACGGAATCGAACGAAAAACATTCACCAAAACCGATAAAAACCGATTCAAAACCGGCTGTTCTAAAATTTGATTTTTTCGGGTCAGAAAAAGCAAAACACCTGTTGGAAGTCCAAGGAGAAAACCAAAAAAACCGGAGACAAAAGTCATCATTATGGTTTCCCAGGTGCCTTTTAATAATAATTCAATAATGGATTCAGACATAACCTATGATTTCTGTTTTAATATGTTTTGAAATAAAATAACGGATCGCGGCATCGTAATTTTCACGTTTACCCGACAATTCGATCAGCATAACGCCAAAGTTAACCTCTCCTGCCTGATCCATTTGTGCGCTGACAATCTTGAAGTTGGTATCAAACAAACGCGAAACCTCCGAAATAACAGGCTCGTTAACCGATTTACCAGTCATCTCAAGTCGCAAGAGCGGATTCAGCCCTTCACCATCTTCTTTTTGCAGCCTTTCCTGATACACTTGCGGAACATCAAGATGCAAAGACGAAGCGATAAATTCTTTCGTAAGTTCATGTTTCGGATCGGCAAAAATTTCTCCGACACTTCCCTGTTCTATTAATTTTCCGTGACTGATTACTGCCACTTCATCACAAATCGATTTTACGACTTCCATTTGATGTGTAATCAGTAAAACTGTAATGTTCAGACGACGGTTAATGTCTTTCAATAAATTCAAAATCGATCTGGTCGTTGCGGGATCCAATGCACTTGTTGCCTCATCGCATAAAAGTACCTTAGGATTGTTGGCCAATGTTCGTGCAATGGCAACTCTCTGTTTTTGCCCACCGGAAAGACTCGCCGGATAATCGCTTGCCTTTTCTTTTAACCCCACCAGTTCCAATAATTCTAAAACACGTGTTTTGATTTCAGCTTTAGAAGCTCCCACAAGTTCCAGCGGAAAAGCTACATTTTCGAAAACTGTACGTGACGAAAGCAGATTAAAGTGCTGAAAAATCATTCCAATTTGTCTTCTCTCTACCGCCAGTTGGGCATTAGACAATTGCATTAATGCTTTTCCATCAACAATAATTTCGCCCGAAGTGGGTCTTTCCAACAAATTCACACATCGAATTAAGGTACTTTTTCCCGCTCCCGACGTTCCTATTACACCAAAAATTTTCCCGGGCGGAACTGTAAGCGAAACATCCGATAAAGCCGAAACTACCCGGTCCTTTTGATGGAAATTCTTAGTGACATTTTTTAATTCAATCATTCCGTAATTCAGGTTTAAAAACAAAAAAGCCTCTCAAAAAATCATGAAAGGCTTCTTAAATATATACTATTATTTTATAGGTAAGCCAGATCAATTAACCGCATAACAGGACCGCAGCACATCATCATGTTGCTGTTACGATAGCTTCTATTCTGGTTCTTTTTTCTCATTGATGCGGCAAATTTAATGAGTTATTTTTAATTTCAAGCCAAAAACGCATAAAACTTTTATTAACCTATCAAAATAATAGACTAATTATAAGAATCAGGAGCAATTTCCGGCTATCCGCTTATATCTTTCCCTGCTTAAAGAAAGCAGGCAAAGGATACCGCTGCTATCCGGGCTAGACTTTAGTTTTCAAAATAACCTCACAAAAACATCATTAAATTAAGAAAAACTCCCCAAATGATTACTGATTTATGATATGGTAGAAGATAAGTACTGGATCTTGTCAGTTTTTCCAGGTTTTGAAAATCAAAAATCTGCAATCGTCAATCTTCAATCTAAAATCCAACAGAAAACTTCAATACCAACAAAAAATGGCGCCTCTCAGCACCATTTCTTACTCTAATTTCAAAACTCAAATTTTATTTTTTGTCAATCTTATACAATCTGCCACCATCTGTAACCGCATATAAAGCTCCGTCACTTCCCTGAGTAATATCTCTGAATCGTTGATTCTCTGATGCCAAAAGTCTTTCTTCACCCACAACTTTATTATTATTTATAGCAAGACGTACGATATGCATTCCGCTTAAAGCCCCAATAAAAAGATTGTTTTCCCACTCCGGTATACGATTGCCGGAATAAAATGTCATACCACTTGGCGACACTACCGGATCCCAGTAATAGACCGGCTGTTCCATACCATCCTGCTGCTGAATTCCTGCTCCTATCTTTTCTCCGCTATATTCAATTCCATACGTAATAGTAGGCCATCCGTAATTTGAGCCAGCCTTTAATCGATTGATTTCATCTCCTCCTCGTGGTCCATGTTCCGAAAGCCAGATCTCACCACTAACCGGATGAAGCGCCAATCCCTGAGGATTTCTGTGTCCGTACGAATACAATTCAGGTAATGCTCCAGTCTGACTAAAAGTTGGATTTCCGGATGCCGGCTGTCCTTCTTTTGTAATTCGTATTACCTTACCCAGGCCTGATGTAAGTGATTGTGCCATAGGTCTTGTTTCTAAAACCGAACGTTCTCCAGTGCTCACCACGAGATTACCCGTCTTATCAAACAAAATACGCCCTCCATAATGAAGTGTGCTCGCATTGGCAGGCTTTGCTCTGTAAATAATCGCTGCTCCTTCTATTGTCTTTTCATTAACCGCTAATTTTCCCTTAGCCACTGCCGTGTTATTTCCTCCGCTTGTAGCTTCTGAAAATACCCAATAAATCATCCTGTTTGAAGCAAACTCAGGATCCAGGCATAAGCCTAACAAACCGCCCTGTCCTCCTGCATTTACAGCAGGGATACCGGTAATAGGATCACTTACCACTCCCGCAGTTGTAACAATGCGCATAGTACCTGCTTTTTGTGTCACTAAAAAACGTCCATCCGGAAGGCTTTTAATTCCCCAAGGACTTGTAAGCGCACTCGTAATAACCTTCGCTTCAAATGCAGTATTGGTCTGTACACCATTAGTACGTGTTTGTCCGGCAAAAGCTGGCTTGTAAGTAGTATTAGCAGGATTACCTTCTACAGGATTTGTAATCGTGCCGGGATTAGCCGGAGTTTCTTTGTCATTTGAACAGCTCAAAAAGACAAAGAATACACCCGAAAGAAGCATAATGTGTTTTAGATTTTTCATATACAGTAGATTTAGTTAAAAAATGATATTTGGGTAGTATCATCAAATATCTGTAATTCCAATTGAAAAACTTTATATAATTCACCCGAAAAGTTATACAATTTCATCTCATACTATTAAAAATTAGCAGAATGAGCACCCAAATATAACTCACTGTGAAACAAACCATAACAAATTAAATTAACAATTTACCTCCTAATTTCCTTATCAATAAAATCATAAAAATATCCTAATAATGGTTGATACTACAATTATTCTTTTACATTTGCGATCATCAGATGATGTGATACCACGCATGAAAACACTAATCCAAAAAAAATCACTTGCAGAAGAAGTTGCCTCCAAAATACAGGAGCAAATCACTTTGGGTCAATATAAAATTAATGAGAAATTACCCGTTGAAGCTGAATTGATGAAAAGTTTTGGTGTGGGTCGTTCGTCTATCCGTGAGGCGATGAAATTACTTGCCAACTCAGGTTTTTTACGTATCCAGCAAGGTGTAGGAACTTTTGTAGAGCGATTAACCAGTAATCGCGAACCAATGGATCAGCGCATCATGCGCGCCAATGTTCAGGATCTGGACGAAGTACGACAAATCCTCGAAATGAAAATTGCCGAAAAAGCTGCAATCAACAGAACTGATGAAGATATCGCAGCAATGAAAGAGCATTTACTCAACAGAATGATCGCTGCCAAAGAAGGAAATCTGGAAGAATGTGTAGAAGCTGACATACAATTTCATATTGCTATTGCAAAAGCATCAAAAAATGAAATTCTGGCTGATCTTTATAAATCTGCTTCCGTACATCTAAAAAAAGGATTCCTGCATCTTTATGGTGATACCAAAATATTTCAGGAAACATCAGCCGTTCACCAACAACTTTTAGAAAATATTATTGCACAGGATCCTAAAATGGCCTGGAATACTGTCGCAAAAATTATAGGACATATCAATTACTAATTTTTTACTCATATTCATCAGATGATCTGATCTATTATTACTTATGAAAACAGAAACAACTTTTACCAATACCCTCACGGAGTCTAAGCAATTAGCTCAGCAAACCGTTTTCTCCATTTTGTTCACGATCAGTTTTACACATTTCATTAATGATATGTTACAAGCTGTTATTCCGGCCGTTTACCCCATTTTAAAAACTAAATTCAGCCTAAGCTTTACTGAAGTCGGACTTATCACCCTGACCTATCAGCTGACTGCTTCAATTCTACAGCCTTTCATTGGTTTTTATACTGATAAAAAACCGCGTCCATATTCACTGGCCATAGGTATGGGTTTTACTCTCGTAGGGTTGGCAGCCGTAGCTGTGGCTTCAAGTTTTCTTAATATTTTACTGGCTGTAAGTTTAATTGGCATTGGTTCATCTATATTTCATCCCGAATCCTCAAGGGTTGCCCATCTGGCTTCAGGAGGAAAAAGAGGTCTTGCCCAATCTATTTTTCAACTGGGAGGAAATGCCGGAAGCGCTATCGGACCATTATTAGCAGCGATAATTGTTGTTCCTTACGGACAGTTCAATATTATCTGGTTCTGCTTAGCTGCCATTGTTGGCATTGTAATACTTTCAGGTATTGCCAAATGGTATCAGGAACATTTGAATCTAAAAGCAAAAAACAAATCAGCTGTTTCTGAAGAAAACCACCACTCTCTTTCTAAGCGAAAAGTAATAGTTTCACTGGGAATTTTACTGGTTCTGATCTTTTCAAAATACTTCTACATGGCCAGCATGACCAGTTATTATACTTTTTACTTAATTGATAAGTTCCATTTATCGGTTCAGGAATCACAGATTTATCTTTTTGCTTTTCTTGGCGCGGTGGCTGCCGGAACATTGTTTGGCGGCGCATTGGGCGATCGTTTTGGACGAAAGTATATCATCTGGATTTCTATTTTAGGTGTTGCTCCGTTTACATTACTATTGCCTTACGTTTCGCTTTTCTGGACCGGAATTTTATCGGTAATTATTGGATTAATCATCTCATCTGCCTTCTCAGCAATTTTGGTTTACGCCACAGAACTGGTTCCCGGAAAAGTAGGTTTAATTGCCGGTCTTTTCTTTGGTTTGGCTTTTGGTATGGGAGGATTAGGTTCTGCTGTACTGGGAAAACTAGCCGACACTACCAGCATCGAATATGTCTTTAAAATTTGCGCTTTCTTACCTTTAATTGGTGTTCTGACCAGTTTCCTGCCAAACATCGAAGGAAGAAAAGGAAAACAATAGTCTACCAGTAAAAAGCTGATAAACTGTGAAATGTGAGATATGAGATATGAGATGTGAAACGGCGTACCTGACAGTTAGCTTATTTGCCACAGCTTGGAATGATTCGATGGATTTTTAGTAATCCTCAAAATCTTCTAAGCTGTGGTTTTTACTTTTCTGAATATTTCAATCTTTAATCCTTAAAAAAAGATTAAAATTGGAGTTTCTTCAGCAAATACATTGATTTACTAATATTAATTTTTACATTTGCGTTATTTTTAACTATTCTAAATAGATTGAAGTTCTCAAGCTATTTTAGTAGTATACCAAAACTAACTCATTTTAAAAAAATAGTAAATCTTACAATATGAAAAAGAATTTCTTTCTCTCTTTTGCATTAGCCGCTTCTTTTTTTGTTAGTGCTCAGCAAAAAAACATATTATTAGAACAATCTTTTTGGAAAACAGCACCGGATGTAAATGCGGTTAAAGCTGAAATTGCAAAAGGAAATAGTCCAACAGTACCCAATGCTAACGCTTTTGATGCTGTTGTTGTGGCGATCAACAATGATGCTCCTATTGCTTCTATAAAATTCTTATTGGATCAGCCCGGCAATGCCATTACTAAATTAACTCACGACAATCGTATTTATCTGCATTGGGCCGCTTACAGAGGAAATCTTGAACTGGTAAATCACCTTATTGCTAAAGGCTCTGACATTAATCTGGAAGACAGCCACGGTACTACTCCAATCGCGTTCGCAGCTGTAAACGGTCAAACCAATACCGCTTTGTACGATGCTTTTTTCAAAGCAGGAATTGATCCTAAGAAAAAATATTCAGATGGTGCAAATCTATTATTAATGGCTGTTGCATCTGATAAAGACCTTGTTTTAACGGATTATTTAGTATCAAAAGGATTGTCTTTAAAAGATGTTGATGCTAACGGAAGTACTGCTTTTGATTATGCAGCAAGAACAGGAAATATTGCTCTTTTGAAAAAACTTTTAGACCGAAAAGTGAAACCTACTGACAACGCTATATTAATTGCTGCTCAGGGATCACGCAGAGAATCAAATACAATAGAAGCTTACAAATATTTAGTGGAAGAAGTAAAACTAAAAGCTACTGCGACTAGTAAGTCCGGAGAAAATGTGCTTCATTTATTGGCAAACAAACCAAACCAAGGGGAGATAATTGCTTACTTTTTAGCTAAAGGTGTTGATGCGAACAAAATCGACAAAGATGGAAATACACCACTAATGATCGCTGCCGGAGCAAGAGAAACTGCTGCGTTAGAAAAATTATTACCAGCAACAAAAAACATCAATCTTCAGAATACTAAAGGAGAATCGGCATTGACTTTCGCTGTAAGATCAGGAGCACCGGAAGCGGTTGCCACTTTATTGAGCAAAGGTGCTGATGTAAATGTAAAAGACAAAGACGGAAACAATCTAGGTGTTTATTTAGTACAATCTTACCGTCCGATGGGGCGTGAAACCAATGCTGCACAAGATCCATTCGAAGCAAAAATAAAATTACTGCAAGAGAAAGGATTAAACTTAGCTGCTGCTCAAAAAGACGGAAGTTCACTTTACCATTCTGCTATTGCTAAAAATGACCTGACTCTGGTAAAAAAATTAGCGCCTTTAAACATTGACGTTAATGCTAAAAATAAGGATGGTTTAACAGCTTTACACAAAGCGGCTATGGTTGCCAAAGACGACTCTATCTTAAAATATCTTTTATCCATTGGTGCTAAAAAAGACATTACCACCGAATTTGACGAAAGTGCTTATGCTTTAGCAAAAGAAAACGAATCGTTAACCAAAAACAATGTTTCTATTGACTTTTTAAAGTAATAGTTGGAAATTTCAAATTCCAAGTTTCAAAAATCTAAAAATCCAAAGATCTAAAGATCTAACAATCTAAAAATAAAATGAAATCAATATTTAAAATAGCCCTTACAGCAGCATTAATCTGCTTAATCTCTTTTCAGTCTACAGCACAAAGCAAATACAAATGTATGCTTCAAATGGCCAATTATATGGGAGAAGGCGCTTACATTGTTGTTTCACTTATCAATCCAAAAGGAGAATACGAAAAAACACTTTATGTAATGGGTGACGATAAAAAATGGTATACTTCATTGAAAGAGTGGAATAAATTTCAAACTTCAAAACCTGCTGATATCAGTGCAAAAACAGGAGCTTCTGTTACAGGTGGAGATCGAAGCATTACCACTATCGAAATAGACGATTCTAAAATAAACAAAGGATATAAACTAAGATTTGAATCAGCAGTAGAAGATCAGAAATATTATGTGAACGACTTAGAAATTCCACTTACTACTGCAGGGTTGGCTGATAAAACAGAAGGAAAAGGTTATATCAGATATGTGAGATTAAACAAAATTTAATTGTAGTAGTCGCACGATTTACCAGCAATTAATTTCTTTTAAAAAAGAATAGCCACAGATTCTACAGGTTTCAAGAAAATCAGATCCTTTTAATCTGTGGCAAAAAAACGCTTACATTTGATTACACTATAGATTACACTCAATGACTCTTTCTTTTTGGCGTTACGCGCACCTGGCTCTTGCTTTATTCTCATCTTTATTTTTAATCCTCGCTTCGGCAACAGGTACCATACTGGCTGTTGATGCGATGCAGGAAAAAACACTTCCGTACCGGGCTGAGAATTTTGATAAGATAACGCTTGAAGAAGCCCTTATCGTACTCAAAAAGAACTATTCTGAAATCACTACCATAAGTGTCGA
The DNA here is from genome assembly GCF_041154745.1 of Flavobacterium sp. CFS9. Taxonomy (NCBI): domain Bacteria; kingdom Pseudomonadati; phylum Bacteroidota; class Flavobacteriia; order Flavobacteriales; family Flavobacteriaceae; genus Flavobacterium; species Flavobacterium sp. CFS9. Next base: position 5,095,218 of record NZ_AP031573.1, read on the forward strand.
TCACAATCAATTTGTAACGCTACAGGCTATCGATGAAGAGGGCAATGATGTTAACACTTATATTGATCCTAAAACCGGAAAAAAATTAGGAACACCCCTGAAAAAAAGTGAATTTATTCAATGGGTTGCCGGATTCCATCGTTCTTTGTTTCTTCATGAAACGGGACGATTTTTTGTTGGTGTAATTTCCTTTATACTTGTTTTAATTGCCATTTCGGGTTTTGCATTGGTTTTAAACAGGCAAAGAGGCATTCGTAATTTTTTCTCAAAAGTAGTCAAAGAATATTTTGCACAATACTACCATGTTGTTTTGGGAAGACTTGCACTAATTCCGATTTTAATTATTGCACTTACGGGAACGTATTTATCTCTGGAAAAATTCAATTTCTTCATGGATAAAAAAGATCAGGAAAAAGTCAAAATGGTCAAAGCTGCTATTTCCAAAGAAGAAAAAGAAACTTCGGTATTCAAACACATTCTTCTGTCGGAAGTCAAACAAATCGAATTTCCTTTTACAGATGATCCGGAAGAGTATTACATCATCGAATTAAAAGACCGTGAAATTGAAGTCAATCAGGTAACCGGTGCTATTGTTGGAAAAAAGCTTTCTCCGATGACTGCTCAGTTTTCAGAATTAAGCCTTGATCTTCACACCGGAAGAGCTAACGCAATCTGGGCTTTTGTACTTGCGATTGCCAGCATTAATATTCTCTTTTTTATCTATTCGGGTTTTGCAATTACTTTAAAAAGAAGATCCAGCCGAATCAAAAATAAATTCAAAGCCAATGAAAGTGAATTTATATTACTGGTCGGTTCAGAAAATGGAAGTTCTTTACGATTTGCCAATGCCGTTCTCAAACAATTAATCGATCAGGGTAAAAAAGCATTCGTTACCGAATTGAATAGCTACACCGCTTTTCCAAAAGCAGAACATCTGATTATCTTCTCCTCTACACACGGACTAGGAGATGCTCCTTCTAACGGAAATAAATTTATATCCCTTTTAAAGAAACACCTGCAACAGCAAAAAATTACTTATTCTGTAGTAGGATTCGGTTCGAAAGCCTATCCTGATTTTTGCGGTTTTGCTTTCGAAATTGACAAACAGTTAGAAAATCAAAATTGGGCGGAACGTTTATTGGAAGTTCAGACGGTAAACGATAAATCGGCAGTTGAATTTGTCAGCTGGATCAGATTGTGGAGTGCCAAGATGGGAATTCCATTGTCGACAACCCCTTCACTTTACAATCACGTTCCGAAAGGATTGCAAAAATTAATGGTTCTGGACAAAACGCTTGTTTCCGAAACCGAGCAGACTTTCCTGATTACCTTGCGCGCCAACATGAGGGCTAAATTTACTTCCGGAGATTTACTGGCTATTTATCCGGCTAACGACAGCAGGGAACGACTCTACTCGATAGGAAGCCATTCCGGAAACATACAATTAGTTGTAAAATTACATCCTCACGGATTAGGCTCCGGATTTTTAAACACTCTGGCTACCGGAAACACAATCAAAGCCAGGATCATCAACAATAAAGCCTTTCATTTCCCGAAGAAAGTCCCACAGGTTGCCTTTATTTCAAACGGAACGGGTATCGCTCCTTTCCTTGGAATGATTGAGCAAAACAAAGCCAAAACAGAGGCACACTTGTATTCAGGATTCCGTATGGAAACAGAAACGGTTTCAGGTTATAAAAAGTTTGCCAATGAAATGATTCAGAAGCAAAAATTATATAGTTTTCACCTGGCTCTGTCCCGCGAAAATGAACATTTTTATGTAATGGATCTCATCAAACGTGATGCTGATTTCTTTATCAATTTATTGCAAAAAGGCGGAGTTATTATGATTTGCGGTTCACTTGCCATGCAGCAGGATGTAGAAGCAATTCTCGACCAATTGTGTCTGGAAAGAAATGTGAAAAATCTTTCTGAATATAAGAAAAACGGTCAGCTTTTAAGCGATTGTTACTAATGAATTATTGCAGCTGATTTTCGTTTAAAATGTAAAATAAATTTCCATGCTGATCAAAAAATCAATTCTTACTTCTTCCTTGTTTTTACTGCTGATACTATGCGGTCTGACCAGTAATGCACAGGTTTTACGAAAAAGAACCACACTGCTCATGGGAGGACGTTTTGACATTTCGATCGTTGCAAAAGATTCACTTACCGCAGAACAAAGTATTAACGAAGTAATTGCTGAAATCACACGAATAGAAAATCTCATCTCCGACTGGAAATCTGATTCGCAGGTTTCTGAGGTCAATCAGAATGCGGGAATCCGTCCAGTAAAGGTAGATCGTGAAGTTTTTGAACTCACCCAAAGAGCATTACAATTTTCTGAGGCTACCAAAGGCGGTTTCGACATTAGTTTTGCCGCAATGGACCGAATCTGGAAATTTGACGGATCGATGACGGAAATGCCTTCTGCCGAGGCCATCAAAAAATCTGTAGAAAAAGTAGGTTACAAAAATATTATCCTCGACAGCATTCAATCGACCATATTCCTGAAACTAAAAGGAATGAAAATTGGATTTGGCGCTTTGGGAGAGGGTTATGCAACTGATAAATGCCGAAATATGATGCTTGCAAAAGGCATCAAAGCCGGAATCGTAAACGGCTCAGGCGATATGACGGCATGGGGAAGACAGCCTAACGGAAAAGACTGGAACATTGGCATGACGAATCCTTTTCATCCTGATACTTTGTTCGCTGTTGTTCCATTAAACGATGGAGCTGTAACTACCTCCGGAAGCTATGAAAAGTTTGTAGTTTTTAATGGCAAGCGTTATTCGCATATTATCAATCCCGCAACCGGATATCCTGCTACGGGTTTGTGTAGTGTTTCTGTTTTTGGTCCTAACGCGGAAACTGCAAATGGGTTAAGTACTTCTCTTATGGTTTTAGGACAAAAAGCAGGACTTCTTCTTTTAAAAAAATATCCCGACTATAGCTGTGTCATGATCACCGATAATGGAAAATTAGTCAAATCCAAAAATTTCAAAATCAAAAAATTCAAGGCTAAACTTTAAACTGTCGAAGATACTTTGTTATGAGTGTTTTTTTCACGAAGATTGCTTCGCCAGTTCGCTATCGCTCGGGTTAGCAGATAATGCAGACTTTTATCCCTTCAAAGCGTTAATAATGAATCATTTTTAACTATTTCGAATTCCTTTCTTTGCTCTATAACTTAAAAAAAATCAGCCACGAATTCACGAATTCTTTCTAATTTGTATGCTTAAAAAATTTGTGAATTCGTGGCTATTTATTACACGACACTTAATAAAAATAAAATCAAAAAATTACCTGTAAAATTTCAGAAAAGAAAAATCAGGACTCTGCATTGCTGCTTCATTAACGGCAGTTTCAAACTGCGCTTGAGTTGCATAAACAAACATTTTTTGTTCGTAATCGCTGATTGCTTCCTCTATCGTTTCAAATTTTCCATTGGTAAGATTATTCGATAAAATTAAGGCGTCTAATAATCCTATATTGGCTCCCTGCCCCGCAAATGGAGGCATAATATGTGCTGCGTCTCCAAGGAGTGTGATGGGCAACGGACGCTCTTTTTTCCACTGATCATCTAAACTGATCTTTCTTGTCGGCCATAAAACAAAAGAAGAAGTAGCTTCAAACAGTTCTTTATAACATTTGTCCCATTCAGAAAACCGATTGAAGAGGTACTTTCGAATACCATCCGTACTCTCAAAAACTTCATCATTCCTGATAAACTCATCCGGACTTTTGAAAATGACATTATAACTCAATACTTTACCATTCTTCGGATTTGCGACTAATAAACCTTCTTTTCCGGAAGTCATAAGTATAGCGCCGTTACACAGTTTATTGAACTTCGCACAGGATGTTTCCGGGCAAAGCACCTCGCCTTGTATCATCAATGTTCCGGTATATTCGATTGTAGCAGGTGTGATAAATTTTCTGGCTTTTGACATTCCTCCATTAGCTCCAATAACAAAATCAGCAGTTGCGATTACGCCGTTTTCAAACTCTAAGATCCATTTTTCATTGTCTGTTTTAAGATTGGTAAACTTACTGTTCCAGACCACAGTATCGCTTTTCAAACTATTAAGCAATAACAATCTTAAATCGTTCCTGTTAATTTCGGGATTATCGTAGCGTTCTTCTTCGATTGTTGTTTTAGAAAACAATATATTGCCTTGGGAATCCGCTACCGTTCTTCCCATTGGCAGTGCTTTATCAAAATAATCCTCTAATAAACCAGCTTGTTTTAAAGCCTCCTGTCCCAAACCTTTGTGAAGATCAAGTGTTCCGCCGGAAATTCTGGTTTGGGCATTTAAATCTCTTTCATAAACGGTAACATCAACTCCGTTTTGCTGTAATAATTTTGCCATAGTTAGACCAACCGGTCCTGCACCAATAATGGCTACTTTTTTATCTTTTAATAACATCACTTTATCTTCTTAATTATGAATGACAAAATTCTGCTATCCGACTATTTTAGGATTGTATAAATGCGACAAAATCATGATTTATCAGCTGTTGTTTTGCTTTTCGCGCAAATGCACCCGGTGTGGTACCACTGTAACGTTTAAATTCTCTGCTCAGGTGCGACTGATCGGTATAACCCAATTCCTGTGCTAAACTTGCGATACTTAGATTAGGTTCTAGCCATAATCGGTTACGAGCCTGTTCGAAGCGCATGACAGCCGAAACATCTTTAACCGTATAACCTGACGATTGCTTAAAATTTCTTTCTAAAGTACGTATTGTAGCATGAGAAGCGGCAGCTACTTCCCTAACCGATATACGTCCTCCGGCTGCTGTCATAGCAATTCCTGCTTTAAATATCAAACTATTGCTGTCAGACTTTGCTTCTGCTGCAAAAAAATAGTCTTCGACTTTGGCAATAGCCTCTTCAATTTTGTGGGAAGCGATCAGATTGTTCAAAACAGACTGAAGTTTAGCAATAGGATGCTCAAAAATCTGTACTCCCTCCTTACCCTTTTGGGAGGACCATCCAAGCAGGTCAAAAACCATCCACGGATAGCACCTGACAGCAATAATTTCAAGGGAATTAACAGAATTGAAAACTGCAGGCTGATGGAGTAACCCTATCATAAATGGTGATGTCAGTGGTTTCAAAACTCCATTAGAAGAAATATTCAGCTCATTTCCAAAATAAAAAATGATTTCAGCATAACCATCCGGTATCACTTCAAAGTTCGATTGTACTTTCCCATACTCAATCTTATCATACCAAAAGCACTTTATACTTTTTTGTAATTCTTCGGCCGGAACAAATTCCTGATGATTGGTTTGAAAAGAAAGCATAATTGGAAGAAATTAGAGACAAACGATTATGAAACAAATAAAAGTCATTTCAAAAAACTGACCTTATTTTGACAATAATCCATTTCAAAATTAAGAAATTAATATGTAATATTGCAGCACGACACAAACAGCTGTTTATCAAGAACAAACACAGAATTACAAATCTCTTATTCCACTATTCTCCTCTTAAATCTTGGAAATTTAAAACGTATTATAGTACAAATCACATTAGATTCTTAGACTCCAAAATCTAATTTTACTCCAACATTAGAACTTCTAATGTAATTCTAATGATCTTCTAATTCCTTTATTTAGATTAAATATAAACAATGATTTAGCTTTGCATTTCTATTTAAGAAGTACATAAATCATGAAGTTTTTATTGTTATTGTTGGCATTCGTTCATTTTTCAGGTTGGTCCCAAAACGGGAATATTAAAGGAAAAGTTACTTTTGAAAATTCTGAATCTGCATTTGGTGCCACAGTTACAATTGCCGGAACTCAAAAGTTTGCTTTAGTTGGCAACAACGGTCAATTTGAAATCAAGAATGTTGCTTACGGTTCATACACTCTCGAAATTACATCACTTGAGGCTAAAACTAAAACCGTAAACGTAACCTTAAATAGTCCATCAACCCAGGTAAACATCTCGCTAGAAAAATCAAATGATCCAAAAGCCTTAAAAGAGGTTGTCGTAAAGAAAAACTCTGTAAAAAAAGAAATCATCAGTAAAGGTTTCTCTGTAAATGTTATAGAAACTAAAGACGCTGCCACACGAAACCTGCAAACCAATGAATTGCTTGATCGTTCCGCAGGCGTACGAATCCGACAAAACGGAGGTTTAGGTTCAAGCGTAAATTACAATCTGAATGGAATGTCCGGAAATGCTATCCGAATTTTTATTGACGGAATTCCGCTTTCTACTTATGGTTCTTCCTTTAGTCTTAACAGCATACCACCTGCCTTAATCGAGCGCATCGAAGTTTACAAAGGGGTTACCCCGGCAGAACTGGCGGATGATGCCTTAGGCGGAGCTATAAATGTAATTTTGAAAAAAGGTGCTAAAAACACGCTGAATGCTTCTGTTTCTTATGGATCTTTCAATACCATTCAGTCCAACTTTAATACAACCTATCGGGACAAATCCGGATTTACCGTAAAAGGATCGGGCTTTTATAATTACTCAGATAATGATTATGAAGTATGGGGAAGATTCGTTTACAATATCGCACCGGATGGACGTTACGAACTTACACGCGCCAAACGTTTCGAAAACCGATACAGATCCTATGGAGGAAGATTTGAAGCCGGTTTTACCAATGTAAAATGGGCTGACAATTTTTTAATCGGTATAAATGTCTCTGAAGATCACAATCAGATTCAACACGGTCAATTCATGACAAGACCTTATAAGGGACGTTTTTCCGAAGCTGATGCTTCTGTAATAAGTCTGAATTACTCTAAAAAAGATTTTCTCTTTAAAAAACTTGATTTTTCAACCAATACTGTCTTTAGCAATAAACATGAAGTCGTAAACGATACGGTTAAATGGAATTACAATTGGAACGGTGAAAAAGCAATAGGTCTATATGGTGAACCTGTTTTATCCTATACTGGCGCACAGCAAGGTGGTCCAACCATTAATAACATCTCAGAAAATATATTAAGTTCCAGAAGCGTATTTACCTATAATCTAAATGAATCTAACAGGTTTATATTCAGTAATTTATATTACAAACTGGATAGAAATGAAGATGATTTAATCAAACCGGAATTTCAAAAAGATTTTGAAGCAACATTTGATTTGCAAAAAACAGTCACTTCATTAGCCTATGAAATGCAGGCTTTTGAATCACGATTGAGAACCAATATTTTTGGTAAGTTTTACGAACAAAAAGTAAACCACAGAAAACCGGAATTGGTTACACAAAACGGGCAAACTACCGTTGTAGAAAAAATTACCAAAAGTGCAACTCCATTATTTGGATACGGACTGGCTACTTCTTACTTTATTACTCCTGAACTAATGATCACGGCATCTGCAGAGAAAGCCATTAGATTAGCAACTTCAGATGAAATGTTCGGAAGACCTAGTGAAAATGTACTGGCTAACCCCAATCTAAAACCAGAACAAAGTAACAATTTCAATGTAGGCGTACAATTTGGCCCCTACGAAATAAGTACACATAAGATTTCAATTGCTGCATCAGGTTTTTCCAGAAATGCCAAAGACCGAATTGTTCGTACTTCTGGTAACAGAGTAAATGATGCCATACAAACCCTACCGTTTGAAAACCTGGGGCGTACACAATCTATTGGTTATGAAGCTTCTTTTAATTATAGTTTCAAAGACCGCTTGTTCCTATCAATGAACATGTCAAAATTTAACTCTTTGTTCAAGATGCAATTTGACGCTAACGGAGGACAGTTATCCAACTATAATAAGCAAATTCCAAATGAGCCTTTCTTCACCGTAAATGGTAATGTACAGTACAACTTTAAAGAACTGATACAGAAAGATTCACAACTAAGTTTGTATTATAATTTTGGTTACGTAGATCCTTTTGCTACACTTTGGATTGATGTCGTAAACTCAAAAACACCAGCACAATTTGTGCAGGATTTAGGTTTGAGTTATGCATTTCCTAAAAAACAATTTGTACTAAGCTTCGATGCTAAAAACATTTTCGATAAACAAGTCTTCGATAATTATGCTGTTCAAAAACCGGGACGCGCTTTTTATCTAAAACTGAATTATACCCTCAATAAATTTTAATATCTAATTTTTTTTAAAACAATGAATATGAAAAAAAATACGTTTAAACTATTTACATGTGGTTTACTTCTAGGTGCATTGTCATTGACAACAAGCTGCAGCAGCAATGACGAAAAAAGTGCTGATCCGGTAAATCCGGAAACACCAGATCGTTGGATTACAGTTTCGGGAGCACTAATGCAAGATGCTCCTGGCGATGGAAACGGTGGAACTATGGTTTATGCTGTAACCAAAAAAAATGCTAAAGATCCAAACTATTCGATTAATGTTTACGCAGACGGAATGCCGGTACAATCGAACAGAACAGCTCGTTTGCAATCTTCTGTAGACGGAAAAACTCTTTTCAACATTACCTACACAGGAGCAAACGGAGGAGAATTTATGACCTATACCGTGAATGGAGCTAAAAACTTCACACAATCAGGTACGACCGTAAACATTTCTCAATATGCCGGAACATCTCCAAGATGGAATAAACTTTTTGACGGAGACAAAACCGGAGTTGCTGTAAATGTAACTAATCCTGTAGTTAAAACAAATCCGGACAAAAGTTACCTGTATACAAGAGGTACAGCTACCGTTCTTGCTCTGGACCTTAAAGGTATTCGTATTTCAGGATTCAAGCAATATGAACTTCCGTTAACCCCTCAGGAAGAAGCTCAGGGACACCATATTTTCCGTTTAGATGCTCCTACGATCAACAAAGCAGGAAACAAAGTAATTATCGGAACATGGTTACGTAAAACGAATCCTACTACAGGACAAATTGAAACTGCTTACGACCGTCCGGGCGCTAAATCTGTTGTAGTAGATTATCCGTCATTAGAAAATCCACAAATCATTACTTCTAAAGTTGGTTTTGGAGATACCAGCGGTTTCCGCAGCTTCAACAGCTTCTTAGGAACTGACGGTAACATCTATCAGGCTACTCAAAGAGATACTAACAAAGGATCTTATATCCTAAGAATCAACCAAAACAATCAATACGATGACTCATTTGTGATCAGTCTTGATGCTGCATTAGGTATAAAAGGATCTTATATCGATGCCTGGAGATATGCAGGAAACGGAATTGCTTATGTACTATATACGCACACAGCTACCGGTGATCAGGGATTTGTTGCAAGAGTAGATTTAAATGCTAAAACAGCTAAAAAAGTAGAAGGCATTACTTATGACGCTGCTATAGATTTTGGGCAATACCAAGGTTTTGTAGTGGATGGAAATGAGCTTTACTTAGCGGTTACACCGGTTGGAAAAGACGGAAATATTTACGTGATCGATATCCCAACAGGAGCTGTTACTAAAGGAGCTAAACTGGTAAACAAACCTGGAAACCATTATATTGGAGTATTCTAAAAAAAAACTGCACCAGCAGTAAAAGCACTCATAACAATTGTTATTACTTGAGTTTTTTTTTTAATTAAAGCATTCCGTTTCAGATTTCTGGAACGGAATGTTTGTTTTTGTTTAAAAATGATTTCTTTTAATCACCCCCACATCCCCCACATGAAGAACCGCAAGAACTTCCACAAGAAGAAGTTCCGCATGATCCTGAACTGGTAAAATTATTTGAAGAAACCGAATTAGTATTGTAATTAATCAATGGCATAAATGAATTTGCTAATAATATATTTCCATAAAGAAAATAATCCCACTCCCAATTCTTTTCAGATGCTGTTACTATCCTTGCCTTATCTTCAAAAACAGAAGGTATAATAGTTGTAAACATTAAATTTAATACTTGATTGATATAATACAATGAAATTATAACCAAAGGAACAATCGCAAAGAGTAAAAATGTAATTGGTTTACCTCTCCAAACTCCGGTTATAAATCTGCTAAAACCAATGCTCAACAAGAATCCTAAAACACTCATTACAACGATCACTACATTTGCAAATTTTTTCGAATCAAAAATTCTGTTTCTTATTCTGTAAGTTGCCTTCTGAAGCTGCTCAAAAATAGGCTTTTGCAAGGCAATCTTGCATAACTCCTGATAAGACATTGGCTCAAAATCTTTCATAATTTCGATAATACAATTCTCATATCGATTTTCAACAAAACTTTCATCAATTAATTCCAATCTATCATTTGTTAAAATCTTAATTTTATGAGTTACAATCAAATTATTCACCACTCCATTAACTACAGCATCCAGTTTGTTTTCTCTAAAAAACACCATCTCAAGTGCCGTAAGATTCTGCAAAATGGAGTTGGACTTAATTGTATCATATAGCGAAAGAAAACTTTTTCGGACATAAAATTTCAAGAATAAAATTACAACTACAAAAAGCAAAAGATAGACTATAAGAAAATTAGGATTCTTAATTTTTGCTAAAAGCGAAAAGATAACCAAACATACCGGAAATGATAGAGCAATGGTATAAATTAAAAAGTTTTTTCTAAGTTTTGAAATTTCATAGCTGCTTCTCTCTAAGTGCAAAGAATCTAATTCATTATGATAATGCCAAATTTCAGCTAACTGCGGACCAAAATTAACTTCATAAAGCTCCTTAGTCCTTTCTTTTGCTATTTTAAACTTATCAAATTCTGATCTATTATGAGTTGAAGGAATATGTTCTATTCTTTTTCCTAATAAATCGCAGAAATCAGAATAAGAATTAGTAAAAATTAAGTGCTGATGCCAGACAATATCAACAATCTCTGAAGGCGAAACCATTTCATTATTGGTTGCAGCCAGAAATAGAAACTTTTTATATTCAATTATAGCACTTTGAGTAAAATAAATCGTCCAATGATTCTCTAGTGCTAATCTCGTTGAAAACCCATATTGATCATTTGGTTGATCAAAACTAAATGCTAAAACCTTTTCCCAAAGTGTTTTATTCATAAAATCACTTATATTTTAGTTATATTTTGTCAAATTAAATGCAATATTTAACACGACAAATCTTTAGCTAAAATAACATTATTTCTTTCACAAAAAGCAAGCTTAAAAATTAAATCCAAAAAGTTATATAAGTCCAGTTAAAAAAAACTTACATTGACTCACCTAACTTCAATATTAAAGAATGAAATGAAATAAATTTGCTAAATTGGTACGATTCATGGCAAAAAACGATCATCCTCAACAATGAAATTTATACAATGTTTTTTTTATTTTGAACTAAATCATCATTTATAAATATTTTTCAATAGATTTGTGTAATCGATTACAATTACCTTTCTTATTAATGTTGATTTAAATTTTAACATCAATAAAAAGATCAATAAAAAAACTATATATGAAAACCAAATCTGTCAATCATTTGTTTTTTACAGCGGTATTTTTACTTGTGACCTGTTCCAATCTTACTGCGCAAAATTCAGATACTTATGATACATATAGAGGTATCGAATTTAAAATACCCAAAGTCAATGAACCTATAATCCCAAATAATACCGTAAATCTAAAAGATTTTGGGGCTGTAAATGGCGGATATGTTTTAAATACTAAAGCTTTCGCTGATGCCATAGAAGCTGTATCAAAAAAAGGAGGTGGAAAAGTGATTATTCCACCCGGAATCTGGCTAACTGGCCCAATTATACTAAGAAGTAATCTTGAACTTCATGCCGAAACAGGAGCCTTAATTAAATTTTCTACCGATAAAAATTTATATCCAATTATTGAAACCAGTTTTGAAGGGCTTAACACCTGGCGATGCATCTCTCCTATTTACGGTAAGAATCTGGTAAATGTTGCCTTTACAGGAAATGGTGTGTGGGATGGTTCCGGAGAAGCCTGGAGACAAGTTAAAAAAAACAAACTGACGGAAGAACAATGGAAGAAATTTATAGCTTCCGGCGGTGTTTTAAATGAAAAGAAAGACAGCTGGTATCCTTCTGAACAATATTTAAAAGGCTCCAAAGGTGCTGATCAGAATGTTCGTCACGATCTAAAAACAAAAGAAGAATTTGAAGCCATTCACGACTTTCTGCGTCCGGTTTTAGTGAGTATACAAAACAGTAAAAGAGTATTGTTTGATGGCCCCGTGTTTCAAAACTCACCTGCCTGGAACCTTCATCCGTTTATGGTAGAGGATTTAATCGTTAGAAATATAACCGTTCGTAATCCGTGGTTTTCTCAAAACGGCGACGGTCTTGATGTCGAATCCTGCAAAAATGTAATTATCGAAAATTCCAGTTTTGATGTGGGTGATGATGCCATCTGTATCAAATCGGGAAAAGACAAAGACGGTCGTGATCGTGGGGTTGCCTGCGAAAATATTATCGTTAAAAACAACATCGTTTATCACGGACATGGTGGTGTCACAGTGGGAAGCGAAATGTCGGGCGGAGTGAAAAATCTGCATGTCTCCAATTGTACTTTCATGGGAACTGATGTTGGCTTGCGTTTTAAAAGTACCCGCGGGCGTGGAGGAATAGTAGAAAACATTTATATTTCGGATATTTTTATGACCGATATTCCATCACAAGCCATCTCTTTTGATTTATATTATGGAGGAAAATCCATAGCCGAAACTTTGGCAGAAGGCGGAAACACCGTAACTACAAAAGCTGTTCCTGTAAGTGAAGAAACACCACAGTTTAAAAACATATCGATTAAAAACATCACCATTAAGGGCGCACAGCAAGCAGTATTTCTGCAAGGTTTACCCGAAATGAATCTGGAAAACATTGAAATTTCTAATTTAATTGCCAAAGCAGAAAAAGGTTTCTCGATTATTGATGCCAATGGAATCAAAATCAACCATGCCAAATTAGACATCGAAAACCCTACCGTATTTGAAATCTACAATACTAAAAATATGTCTTTAAAAAATACGGAATTTAATTCGACTTCTGCGAAAGCAATTACTATAAACGGAGAAGCCAGCCAAAATATTGAACTGAATTCATCCTCAAAAATAGATTTTTCGAAACAAACAACCTTAGGAGTAAATGTTTCTAAAGATGCTGTAAAGTTTTGAGATTAAAATTTCAATGCAACTAAAAAAAGTTAGAAAGTTCACCAAACTGAAAATAAAAAGCGCCTCCATAATCTGAGGCGCTTTTCGTTTCAAAATTTAAAATAATAGAAGCCGCGAAGACTATTTCCATCCGCCACCTAAGGCACGATACAAATCGACAACAGCTTGTAATTTTTGCAAATTATCAGTGATCCCGCTTAATTGCGCTGCCAATAAATTTTGCTCTGAAGTTAATACATCAGTATAATTGGTGGCCGAGCTGTACTCTAAAAGCTGTTGTGTAAAATCTACTGCTTTTTCAAGAGCCTCAATTTGCTTTTGTCTGGATTCTTCTTTTTCAACGGCCATTTCATACGCATACAAAGCATTTGAGACCTCCTGCCCTGCTACCAAAAGGCTTTGTTGGAAATCATTCAGTGCCTGAACTTGTTTGGATTGTGCTGTTGTTAATCTTGCTTTATTCAGTCCCTGATTGAAAATAGGCTGTGTCAAACCTCCTATTAAAGAATAAAAAACAGAATTGGTAAAGAAATCGGTTAGTTGCAGACTCGAAAATCCACCACTTGCAGTAAGCGTCAAACTTGGATAAAAATAAGTTTTAGCCATATTGGTACTTTCAAACGCAGTGCGGAAATTAAACTCGGCCTGACGAACATCCGGACGGTTTTCCAGCAATTGTGCCGGCATACCTACCGCAAGATTTTCCGGAACGGTCTGATTCCCCAATGTCCCTCTTTCAATAGCGCCCGGAGCCTGTCCCAACAAAATAGTAAGAGCATTCTCCGTTTCACGAATACTTCGTTTTAAATCCGGAATCAATACCTCGGCTGCATGCTGATTGGCTTCACTCTGCACCACTGCTGCTCCGGTCACTATGGCTCCTTCTTTTAAAGCTTTAATCGTTTCCACATTTTTAATACGGCTTTCTAAAGTCGCTTGGGTAATTTCCAATTGCTTATCATACGCTAACAACAAAAAATAGTTATTTGCAATATCAGCGATCAATTGTGTCTGAATGGCTTGTTTTGCAGCATCTGTAGCCAGATAGGCTGCTAAAGCCGCTCTTTTTGAACTGCTTAATTTTCCCCAAATATCAAGTTCCCAGGAAGTACTCAGACCTAATTTAGAGGTTGTAGTCTCCATATTGATATTGATACCCGGCGGTAAATTCAGACTGGCTCTTGATTGTTTGTTAAATGTGGCACCGGCATCAAGATTCAGTGTTGGATAATAAGCCAGTTTGGCCTGACGCAAAACAGCTCTGGACTGCACTATATTTTCGATCGCATTCTTTAAATTGAGATTCTGATCTAATCCTTTTTGAATTAAAGCATTCAGTTTTTCGTCTTTAAAAACAGTCTGCCACGGCATACTTGCCATCGTAGTCGAATCGGCAGTATTTTGATCGCGATACAGCTTATCGGTCGAAATGGTCGACGGACGTTCGTATTTCTTAGTAATCGAACACGCACTCAACAGTGTCGCTGCCACTACCACAAGAATATATTTATTTGAACTATGAGTCATTTTTTTTAAATTAAATTATTACTCGTTGTGAGTTTCTATCAATTGCACTTCCTCTTCATCATCACCTTCATCGTCATAATTTTCTTTTGGCGGGCCACTCACACGTTCTTGCAGTGTCTGGAAAATGATGAACAATATCGGAATCACAAATACTCCTAAAATGGTACCGATCAACATTCCTCCTACAGCACCCGTTCCAATCGATTTATTTCCAACGGCACCTGCACCCGAAGCAAACATTAAAGGAACAAGTCCCAAAATAAAAGCAAAGGAGGTCATTAAAATCGGACGGAAACGTGCCACAGCTCCTTCAATAGCCGACTGTAGAATTGGCAATCCTTTTCGGCGTCTTTCGAGCGCAAATTCGACAATCAAAATACCGTTCTTGGCCAATAATCCAATTAACATGATTAAGGAAATCTGCAGGTAAATGTTACTGTTCAACTTAAAAATAATCGAGAACAAATAGGCTCCCGCCAATCCAAACGGAATTGAAAACAGTACGGCAAACGGCAGGATATAACTCTCGTATTGTGCGCTTAATAAAAAGTAAACAAATACCAGACACAGTATAAAAATAAAGATCGTCTCACTTCCAGATGCTAATTCTTCACGTGTTAAGCCCGAAAATTCATAACCATAACCTGCAGGAAGACTTTCTGCTGCTACTTCCTGAATCGCTTTAATAGCATCTCCGGAACTATAACCCGGTTTTGGTGCTCCGGTGATCGAAATAGACGTAAACAAGTTAAATCTTGAAATAGATTCCGGTCCGAAAACACGAGTCATTTTTACAAACTCGGTAATGGGTGCCATGGTTCCGGCACTGTTGCGGACAAATATCTTGTTCAAGCCTTCGGTATTCGTTCTAAACTCGGGAGAGGCCTGAATCATCACACGATACTGCTTACCGAATTTATTAAAGTTGGAAGCGTACAATCCTCCATAATAACCCTGCATAGTTGACAGAATGGTATTGATTGAAACTCCCGCATCTTTTGCTTTTGCCAGATTGATATCCATCATATATTGAGGGAAACCCGGATTAAAAGGCGTCGTCGCATATTGTATCTCCGGACGTGCCGAAAGTTTGGCCAGAAATTCATTGTTTACTTTAAAGAATTCTGCCGTACTATGACCTCCTTTGTCCTGCAACTGAAATTCAAATCCACCACTTTGTCCAAATCCCTGAATCGTTGGCGGAGAAATAAAGAAAATGCTGGCTTCGCGAATACCACTGGTTTTAGCAAACAGCTGGCCAATTACATCATCAACACTCAGCTCACGATCTTCCCAGCTTTTCAATCTTACAATTACCATACTGTAGGCACTACCCGCACCTGCTGTAAAATTCTGCCCCACGATACGAAGGGTATTTTCGACCCCCGGAATGGTGTGCGCTATACTATCGACCTTTTTCGCCACAACGTCAGAACGTTCCATAGAAGCCGAAGGCGGTAAACTGATATTGGCAAAAACTACACCCTGATCTTCCGCAGGAACGAAAGCTGACGGAGTGGTTTTCATCATATAAAACAGAGCTCCTGCAGCAAGAAGTATAGACGTCAGTGCAATCCATTTTTTGATAGAAAGGAACTGAACAGAACGTTTGTATTTTTCGGTTACATTGTCAAACGCAACGTTGAATGAGGTATAAAATCGCTGCATAAAACTTTGATGTTTATGATCGTCTGCATGTGGTTTTAAAAGTAAAGCACACAACGCCGGGCTCAAAGTAAGCGCATTAACAGCCGAAAGAATAATCGCAACCGCCAGTGTAATACCAAATTGCTTATAGAAAACCCCGGTCGAACCTGTGATAAAGGTAACCGGAATAAATACCGCTGCCATTACCAGTGTGATCGAAATAATCGCTCCAGAAATTTCATTCATGGCATGAATAGTAGCTTTCTTAGCCGATTTATACCCGTTATCGAGTTTGGCATGTACCGCCTCGACGACTACAATCGCATCATCGACCACAATACCAATCGCCAAAACCATCGCAAATAGCGTCAGCAGGTTAATGGTAAAGCCGAATAAATTCAGAAAGAAAAACGTTCCCACAATTGCAACAGGAACTGCAATCGCCGGAATTAAAGTCGAGCGGAAATCCTGAAGAAAAATAAATACTACAATGAAAACCAGAATAAAAGCTTCTACCAAAGTGTGAATTACCTTCTCGATTGAAGCATCCAGATTTTCATTGACATTGATTAATACGGTATACTTTATACCTTTTGGAAACGTTTTTACGGCTTCGTCAATCAATTTTTTAGAATTATTAATTACATCACGTGCATTAGAACCGGGAGTCTGACTAATCGCAATACCTACAGACGGGCGTCCGTTGGTGGTACTGGTCGAAGAATAACTTAAAGAACCCAATTCTACTTTCGCCACATCTTTCAATCGCAATAATTGTCCGTTTCCGGCTGATTTAATAACAATCTCTTCAAATTCTTTTGCGCTTGTTAAACGTCCCTTGTATTTGATTACATATTGAAAAGCCTGATCTCCGTTTTCACCAAATTTTCCCGGTGCTGCTTCAATATTTTGTTCTGCCAGAGCCGCCGAAACATCACTCGGAATCAATTTGTACTGCTGCATAACATCCGGTTTCAGCCAGATACGCATAGAATAATCTCTTGAACCGAAAACGGTAACATCTCCTACCCCAACTACACGCTGAATTTGCGGTACTAAGTTGATCTTCGCATAATTTTGAAGAAACGTCTGATCGTAGGCTTTATCATCACTGTACAAAGAGAAAATCAATAAGTTACTACTCTGACTTTTGGTTACGGTTACCCCCGCCTGAGTTACCTCAACCGGCAATAAACTGGTCGCTCTGGAAACTCTGTTTTGCACGTTTACCGCAGCTAAATCAGGATCGGTTCCAACCTTAAAGAAAATTTTTATAGAGGCATTACCGTCGTTAGTCGCCGTAGAGGTCATATAGGTCATGTTCTCTACACCGTTAATCTGCTCTTCAAGCGGAATTACGATACTTTTTAGGACCACATCTGCATTCGCTCCGGTGTAACTTGCGGCTACATTTACGGTTGGTGGTGCGATGTCCGGATATTGCGCAATAGGAAGCGCTGCCAGTCCCAGTATCCCCAGGATTACGATAATAACCGATATTACCGTAGATAGTACCGGTCGTTGTATGAATATTTTAAACATTTATTTTTATTTTAAGTCCGCGTAAACCGTTTCTTCACTTTGATTCTGAGCTTTAATTTCTGTTCCGTCTTTAAGTGCTGCCACTCCTTCCAAAACAATTTGGTCTCCGCTCTGCAAACCGCTTTTTACAACATAATAATTTCCTGCGGTGTTTTCTAAAACCGTAATATTGGCACTTTTCGTTTTCCCGTCCTTTCCAACTACTACTGCAAATAATTTATCCTGAAGTTCAAAAGTGGCACTTTGAGGAACAATAATCGCTTTATCCACTTCATTTGGAATTCTCACGGTAGTACTGTTTCCGCTTCTGATAATACTTTTTGTATTAGGAAAACGTGCTCTGAAGGTAACCGAACCCGTTTCAGTATTGATTAATCCGTTTACCGTTTCAATACGTCCTTTTTCTCCGTAAGCTGTACCATCTGAAAGAAGTAGCGAAACAGCTGGCATCTTTTTAATTTTCTCTGCCAGTGAAATTCCCGAATCTGTATTTTGAGTAAAGTTCAGGAGCTTTTTTTCATTCACTGCGAAATAAGCGTATACGTTTCCAATACTTGAAACTGTCGTTAAAGGATCTGCGGTATTGGAACTCACTAAACTTCCCAAACGAAACGGAATAGATCCCACAACACCGTCAACAGGACTGGTTACGGTGGTATATCCTAAGTTAGTCTTTGCATTTACCAGACTGGCATTAGCCTGTGCCAATGTTGCCAAAGCTGATTCATAAGTATACTGTGCCGATTCTAAATCGTATTTACTGATGATTCCTTTTTCAACCAATGGTTTTACTTTATTAACCGCCAGTTTAGCGGCGCTTACATTTGCCTGAGCGCTTTTGATACTTGCAGCGGCTGTGCGAACTTCCTGTTCATACTCCGGAGCACTAATTTTAAATAATGGCTGTCCGGCTCTAACCACGGCTCCTTCATCAACAAAAATCTTATCAATGTATCCTTCTACCCGTGGACGAATTTCAATATTTTGCTGCCCCTGAATACTGGCAGGATAATCTGTATATAAAGTAGCCGATTTAGGTTCTAAAGTCAGCGTTTTATATTCTTTAATTGGTGGTGCACCTCCGGCCTGAGCCGCTTTATCATTTTTGTTTCCACACGAAGTGATGACAATAGATGCTGCTAGAATACTTAAAAAAGATTGCTTCTTCATTTTTATGGATTGTGTGATTATCTATTTATTAAGGAACAAAAGAACTGAAATAGAACACACAAAATTTTTACAATAGACGAAAAGCCCCCTGCAATCGATAAAGATTAGATGAGAACCGATGGAAGATGTTCCCTGATAAATAAGTATTTTTGTAACAGCCTCGTCGACTCTAAAATGGTTTTTACGGGTTGTAAATCTATTTTGGGCGATTGGTTTTATATACTGTTCAAATAAAATGTAATATTGTCCTTAAAAATCACAACTTACAATGACACCCAATTTTTTTAAACCGTTTATGTCTACCGGATTACACATCCTGGCCTGGGTATTATTAGGATATATGCAGCTGTTTTATATTCCGCTTACCTGGAATATAGCACTTCCCCATATATTCTGGATTTGGCAAACCATTGTTTTGCTTTTTATGCTTGCGATTTTTTACTATAATGCCAGGGTAATTGTTCCAAAAACCATCATTAAAGACAAAATTGGTCCTTTCCTGTTATGGATTCTATTGATCATTTTCATCATGCAGCTGGTATCCTATTTTTACAACATCAACACCGATTTGCATAACAAACTGGCTGCCCTTATCCGATTCAAACGATACCGAAACACCTATTTCGATAACTATATTTTTAGTCTCACCTTACTGGTTCTGGCCATCAGTACCAGTTATGCCATGCTGCTGCATTGGCAAAGAGCCGCTCAGCACAAACAAAAACTGGAGCAGGACAAAACGATGACCGAGCTGGCCATGCTGAAAGCACAAATCAATCCGCATTTCTTCTTTAACTCGCTTAACAGTATTTACTCGCTTACATACACTAATATTGAAGATTCCCGCAATGCGCTACATACTTTAAGCCGCATGATGCGATACCTTCTTTACAGTACCGAAGGCGAAAGAACCACCTTATTGAAAGAAGTAGATTTTATGAAGGACTTTATTGCTTTAATGAAGCTTCGAGCCAACAGTAAACTGACTATTACAGGCGATATTCCGGAAAAAATACAGGACTATCCGATTGTACCGATGCTTTTACTGCCCTTAGTCGAAAATGCCTTTAAACACGGGGTACACGCTACAGACAAAAGCGAGATTCATTTTACGCTGAAACAAAACGGAACTCTTCTTGAATTTGAGGTAGAAAATACTTTTTTCGAAAAAACAGCTCCGACAGAACAGGGCGGAATTGGTTTAACCAATACCAAACGCCGATTACACCTCATCTACCCCGACAAACATAGTTTAACAGCCGGTATTGACGAAAACGGAAAATATAAAGTAAACCTGCAAATAACTTTAGAACAATGATGGTATTAAAATGTATCGCAGTAGATGACGAACCGCTGGCTTTAAAACTGGTCGAAACCTTTATAGAACAAACTCCTTTTTTACAGTTGGTTCAAAGCTGCGATAATGCTATCGAAGCCATGAGTCTGATACGGGAACAACAACCCGACATTATTTTTCTGGACATCAACATGCCGAATTTAAGCGGTATGGAACTTGCCCGTCTTTTACAGGAACAACAGGGAACTTTACCGAAAATAATTTTCACCACAGCCTACAATCATTATGCTATCGAAGGCTATCGTGTCAATGCTGTTGATTACCTTTTAAAACCTTTTAGTTATGAAGAATTTTTAAGAGCTGCCAATAAGGTTTTACAATTAACAGAAGAAGCTTCCGGTCAATTTCAGTCCATTACAGCAGATGATGATGATTTTATTTTTCTGAAAGTCGAATACCAGTGGGTCCGAATTTCATTAAAAGACATATTGTATATCGAAAGTCTCAAAGATTATGTCAAAGTACATCTTGAAAATTCGACAAAAGGATTAATGTCTTTGATTTCTTTGAAAGCTTTGGAGGAAAAATTACCGTCTTTAAAATTTATGCGAATCAACCGTTCTTTTATTGTCGCATTAGACAAAATAAACTCCATCAGTAAAAATTCAATATTCATTAATAAAACCGAAATAACGGTTGGTGAACAATACAAAGAAACCTTTAAAACCATTGTAGACAAATGGTTGAAATAAAATTTAAAATATAATATCATGCAAAAAAGATCAAACAAATATTACCTGACTTTAAGCTTAAAAGAATACGCAAACGGCGAAACAGAACCCGCAAAAGAACTTGGAATAGAATTCGACAATCATGATGAAATATTTGATATCATCGAAAAAATAAAGGCTAAAAATCTATTTGAAAATCCAAATGAAGCCACCCAATTTGCACTTGGTCTCAAATTATTCAGCGAAATCAAACTGAAACACCGCAACAACCCTCTTTTTGAAGAATTAAATGAAGTCTTTCCGGTTTTCATGAAAAAACTAAAAAGTTTATAATTATAAGCTGCTCTCTACGTAATTTATTTTAACACATAGAAACATAGACTCTGTATCTATAAAAAAGGCTGAAACGTTATTGTTTCAGCCTTTTTTATACAAAACAAAAGAATCAGTTAATTACAGTTCTCCATTTCGATAATCGAAAATCCCTGTTTAAGAATCTGACTTTGCACAGTCTCTGGAGCCTTGTCAATATGACAAAATTTGCATTCTTTTGAGGTCAGCGGTTGCCCTTCCTGTGCTACTGTTTTAAGATACCTTTTGCCATATTCAAAAATCTGGTTTTCATCGACAGTACGTTCGTCAACCAGAATATCAAAATGCATAACTGTTCCGTCTTTTCGGGTTACATAGGTATCCCACACTGCTATCTTCATACGATTTACATTTTACATTTTACATCTCACAGTGAATCTACCCAATTACATCTGCTATAGAAGCGCCAAAATTAATATGAAGCACATTTCCGTTTGGCGTTACCAAAGCCGGAACCGATTGCAATCCTGCTTTTTGAGCCTCTGCAATTCTAGATTTATCGACACCCAGATCGACAACTTCAACCTCAGTAGAATTAATTAAACTTAAAATATCCTGTTCTGCACTAATACAAACCGGACAGCCGGCATGATAAAAAATTGATTTACTCATTTTAATTTGTTTTAAATTTGACTTTGTTGTCCGTACAAAATTACTGCGATTCAGGATCTGCTAAATAATCCAGTTTTTTCATTTATAGTCCTAATCTGGTCCAGTTTACCTCCAATCTGGACTATTACTTATACTAAAAACTGGATCTTTTAAGTACAGCTGCTTACCGTTAATTTTGTCGCATGAAAGAGGATATAATTTTCAATTTAAAACAGGTTCATCAACGCATGGAGAATGCCTGTAAAAGTTCCGGCAGAAATGTATCAGATGTGAAACTATTACTGGCGACTAAAACCGTTTCTGCAGCCGACATTCAAATAGCAATCGATGCCGGAGAGACGCTTATTGGCGAAAATAAAATGCAGGAACTCCGTGATAAAAATTCGGCACTTAAAGATTTAAAAATCGAACGCCATTTTATTGGTCATCTCCAAACCAATAAAGTCAAAGACGTTCTTAAGTACGTAACCTGCATTCAATCTCTCGACAGAATCAGCTTAGCCAACGAATTAGACAAGCAATTACAAAAAGAAGGACGAACACTCGAGGTTTTTATACAAGTAAACACTTCATTTGAAGAAAGTAAATTCGGATTGCCTCCGACAGAAGTCATTTCATTCATTCAAAAAGTAAAACGCTACGAAACTCTTAAGATTAAAGGGCTAATGACTATTGGATTGTTAGATGTTGAAAAAGAAAAAATGCGTCCGTCTTTACGACTGCTTCGAAAAATTAGAGATGAAATTTACGCAGCTAAGATTGAAGGGATCAATAATTTACAACTTTCGATGGGAATGTCACAGGACTTAGAACTGGCCATTGCCGAAGGTTCGAATCTGATCCGAATTGGAACTTCAATTTTTGGAAACCGCTTTTTAGGAAAAGAAATCTGGAACGAAAATATTGCAGAATAAAGTCTAATTTTGCACCAAATAAAATCACAAATGAATCTGCACGAACTTGTTGTAAACGATACTGAAAAGATAGCACTGGAAGATTTGCTTTTTAGCACAGAGAATAAAACGGTATTAATTCAGACGATAAAAGAACATAAATATATCGAAGAATTAAAAAAATACAATCTCAAAGTAGATAACAAAATACTACTGCACGGGCATTCCGGCTGTGGCAAAACCACTACTGCAAAAGCCATTGCAAGTGCTTTAAACAAAAACATTGTGATTGTGAATCTCAGCACTTTAATCGATGCTAAAATTGGAGAAACCTCTAAAAATGTAAAAGTACTGTTTGATAAAGCGATTCGTGAAAAAGCGGTTTTATTTCTCGATGAATTTGATCAGATTGGTAAAAGCCGCGACAGTCAGGACAAAGATGTTGCCGAAATGAAACGTCTGGTGAATACGATCATTCAGCTAATCGATTACCTTCCGGCAGACAGTCTGCTTATTTGTGCGACCAATTATTACGACAGTATTGATACAGCTTTGCTGAGAAGATTTCAAATCAAATTAAAATTTGAAATGCCCGATGATACACAACTGAATGCCTATTATGATAAACTGCTTGCCCATTTTCCGATTCATCTTCAGGAAATTAAACGTAAGTATGCTATTTCGTATGCTGAAGCCAAAGACTACATTCATACCACAATGAAAAAGCAAATTATTGCCGAACTGGAATTTCAGGAACAACAGCAACTAACGGAGATCATAGCATAAAAAAATGCCTCATCACTGAGGCATTTTCTATGACATTGAATTTCTTAAAAAATTAAGCTTTCGCTTTTCTTTTTACCGTACAGCCGATTTCTTTGGTTTGTGTAACGGCAGGTTTTTTATTGCTTTTTAAGGCTGCGATCACGTCTTCAGCATACTTTGTTTTTTCCGTTTTAGTTCCTTCCGGATCACTGTCGATTGCTCCCACATATTCTACGACATTACCTTTGTCAGTTTTAGAAACGATAAAAAGATGCGGTGTACGTTTCGCCCCATATTGATCGGTAACCTTTTGTCCGGCATCAAATAAATAAGGAAACGGATATTTTTTATCTTTTGCTAATTCCTGCATTTTCTCAAAAGAGTCTGCTTTAGAAGCTTCAAGATCATTTGGATTAATGGCAATTACCGGGTAACCCTGGGCTTTGAACTTTTTATCCAATTCAATTATTCTTTGCTCGTACGCTACCGCATAAGGGCACGTATTACAGGTAAAAACAACAATGTATCCTTTTGCTTTTGGAAAACTGGCAAAAGAAACTTCTTTTCCGTCTACATTTTTCAATTTAAAATCCGGAGCCGTTTCGCCGGCTTTAAGAGTTGTACTCTGAGCCTGAGAAAGCAGCAGATTAAACAAAAACAAAGTCACAGTGGTAATAAACTTATTCATAATTTACAGTTTTTTATATTCGGTTAATAATTGTTCGTAGTTGAATTCAGATTCAACAAATTTTCTTTTATCTCCTTTAATAAATAAGGTTGCCGGAATGCTTCCCGACCAGTCTTTATCAATGCGGTCTATATATTCCTGTGGATTGCTTTCGTTCAACAGAAAGACTTCATTTTTCAGGTTTTTTCTTTTCACAAACGGAACTACGGCTGCCTTTAATTTAGATTTAAAATCGACACTGACCAATAAAACCGCTAATTTATCTGATTTATAGTCTGCCTTTAACTTTTCAAAATGAGGCAATTCTTTAATGCAGGGGGCACACCAGGTAGCCCAAAAATTAACAACATAAGTACTGTCTTTGCCGTTCTTAATTCTTTCGTTTAGCTGATCGATGTTTAACAGCTTTACATTCTGACTATAACCGCTTACGGAGAAAGCAAATACAATAAAAACTCTTAATACATTGATTTTCATATCTGTTCGTGCTATTTTTCTTTTTTGCCTTACAAATATAAACGAATGACAATTTGCTTGTTGTTAATAAAAGTTTAATGCGAAATAAATTTAGTTTGTGACCACGATGTTCGTATCATTAACAAACAAAAGCGTTTCCATATTACTCATATTGGTCATGGATAAAATGCCATTTTTGTTCTCATTTATAGCATTTATTCTAAAACAATATTCATCGCCATCCTTATCCATCAACGTTACAAATTCGAGCGTATCATCTGAATTGTTCTGACAGCTGTTTGAAATAGTGTATCGGTACATCACTTTAAAAGTGTTTTTGTCGTAATTGAAAACTTTTCCGTCTGTAGTAAAAACCCACCTTGTATTTCGATTAGCATTAGCGTACCAGGTTCCTACAATTTTTTTAGAAGAAGGATCTGTACTTTGACTGTACCCAGTTGTTACAGCCATTTGAAACAACAACACAAAAAATAACAATAGCTTTTTCATCGTTTATATCGTTTAATTGTTTTAACCCGTTTCATATAATTAATAAAAAAATCTTTTAACACATAGTCCCGATGCATCGGGATACGCTTTAAATAAGTGAAACGCCTTTTTTTAAAGTGTTAAATCTATGTTTCTATGCGTTTAAAAAATATTACATCCGACGTATATTGTTTTATTCTAAAGTTAGATCAAACTTACTATTCTACCCTCTTGAGAAAATCTCCAATTGCTTGAAAACCGGAACTAGTGATGCTCCTTTTTCCGAAAGATTATATTCGATATGCAAAGGTTTTAAACGAACTACTTTTTTGTCCAGGATTCCGAAATCTTCCAGTTCGCGAAGTGCCGTTGCAACAGATTGTTTGTTAGCACCTTTAAGTTCTCTTAAAAGTCCGTTGAAACGTAAAGGACCATTAACCGCCAGCAAAAAAATCTGTGGTTTCCACTTGCCTGAGAGCAATTTTAGAAGCCCTTCTGCAGGACATTCATTCTCCCTTTCTGAGGTATTTGCTGTAGTCATATTTTTTAGACTAATTGACTTGTGATTAAAGATGGACGAACTTTACAGTAAAATTATAAAATTTAAACCGAAGCGTAAATCTAAAACAGTTATTTATGAAAAGACTGTCGCTATTGTTAATTCTGATCTGCAGTACCAACTGTCAATCGCAAATAAATTCAAAAATGAGTACAGACAAAACAAATCCATTATTATGTGATCCTGAAACGGGAACCTGCGAAATGCCAATTCACGAAAATGCCAATGAAACTTCCTTCATTCCAACAGCAGATAAACCGATAAAAATTATTTACTACACCGATCCTATCTGTTCTTCGTGCTGGGGAATTGAACCTCAGTTAAGAAAACTGAAACTTGAATACGGTAATTATATCGATATTGATTACAGAATGGGCGGTTTACTTCCGGACTGGTCCTACAATAGCGGGGGGATCAGTAAACCTTCAGATGTTGCTCATCATTGGGAAGAAGCAAGTTTGTATTATGAAATGCCTATTGATGGAAATGTATGGCTCGAAGATCCGCTCGATTCTTCCTATCCGTCTTGTATTGCAATGAAAGCAGCGCAAATTCAAAGTAAAGATAAAGCGATAAAGTTCATGCGGATTCTGAGAGAGAAATTGTATCTCGAAAAGAAGAATATTGCGAAATGGGAAAACATTTATGAAGCGGCCAAACTTACAGGTCTGGACACCAAAAAACTAAAATTAGATTATGAAGGTGATGCAAAAATCCTTTTTCAGGAAGATCTGAACTATGCCAGAAATCTTGGTGTAAGAGGCTTCCCTACTTTGTTTTTTTCTGATGGAAATCAAAATCAATTAACCGTTTATGGTTCTAAACCCTATGCCTCTTATGAAAATGCAATATTAGCCCTGTTTCCCGACGCTAAAAAGAAAAAAACAGCAAATGAGCATCCTTTAGCTCTATTTGAAATTTATCCAACTCTTGCTCCAAAGGAATATGCTGTAATTCTGGATATTTCTCATGGCGAAGCCGATAAAATTCTGAAGCAATCCTTCGAAAAAGGAGAACTAAATAAAAAATCAGTAAAAAACGGTGTTCTGTATTATAAAAAATAGTCTCTTTAAAAACCACTTTTTCAAATCATCCATAAAATTGCCAATAGCCACTAAGCAGTAAAACTTAGCGGTTTTTTCGATAAATGACTATTTGTACTAAAATTGTGTAACAAAAGAGGAAAACTATGTAATATCAATACCCTTAAAAAGAGTAATTTTAAATCAACAATTTTGTTTTGTAAAAAAGGATATTGAAAGTTTACACCATACAAACAGTACAATTTAAAACATTTGATTATTAGCTTTTACAACAACTTGTATCAAACTGACAATACTGTGAAAAGGGTCCTATAAATGGACCGCAAACCATTTCTCAGAATTATAAAATTTTGCTAAATAAACAGTATGGCAACAATTTGGCAGGATTTTCGCTTGTTTTTAGAGCGTATGCTCAACGAAGTGTTTTGCATTGTTAAGTCAGAAAATAAAAATAGAATAATAAAAACAACCCTGATTGTTAAGAACCATCAGAATGAATAATAGATAAGTTTAATTAAATAAAACAAGTATAATCATGGAAAAATTGAATTTTATAGATCCTCTATTACACGGAATTACTCCAAAACCAGCCTCTAAGTTTTCTGTAAAAAATTTGATTTTTGCAGGTGTAGGAACTCTTGTAGCAGGTGCTATTTTGAAAAAAGCGGGACAAGATAAAACCGCTGCCGTTGTTGGAAGCCTGGCTATTCCTCTATTGGCTACAGCTTGCTACAAACAAGTTTCAAAAACCAATAAAGCTAAAAGAGATCTTAACGTAAGCAGCGGTATCGAATACAATCATTAGATTTCTTCTTTTTCACATCTGTTTAGAAATCTCTCAAAAATAGTTTAGCCCTGAATGCATGAATTCAGGGCTATTTTTTTATCTGATAAAAACTACTGAATATTGATATTTCCTTCCACCCAGTTTAATGCTTTATTGAAGGATTCTTTTTTAAAGCCAAGAAAATCACCGGGAATTACAGTACCAAACCCATTCGTAAAAGAAATAATCTCTTCCGAATCTGTAATTATGGCGGCTCTGTTCCATTTTCCAAGATGTTTTAAACCCAGCAGGGCATCTTGCAGCCATACCCCCGAAGTCGAAGCCTCGTTGTCTGTATCCAACACCAATAAAAAGTTGATCTCGTTAGTTTGTTTTACTAAATGTTCCACTGCTGGGATCACGACACTTAGAAAATCTTCATTGGTTACCAATGCCAATGCCCGAAAAGCGACAATATTGTCCGTTGTATCAATTTGATGTATCATATCCTTTATATTTTAAATTGTTATTAATCCTGATCTCCTTATCTTTTTTAGCTGTCCATTAGAGGAACTTTCCGACACTAATCTTAACACATTTTAAATTATATCACTTCTAATTGTTTTAAATTTCATAAAACTAAGAACCTCTAAGTTACAAATTTACAAACACTTACAGATCATTAAGTAATTCCTATTTTTAAAAACCTTTGAAAATAGTACTCTAATTAGAATCCTTAAAGCTTTACCCATTTTACCATTAAATTTCATTAAGTTTATATCAGTGTTTAATTCTAAACTCACAGAGAAAAAAATGAGAAAAATATCTAAAAAATCAACCCATTAACTCATATCACATCAAGAGAAAATGCAAATTCCTTCTATCCTAAAAAACAATTATTCTCCGATAAACTGACAGTTAACAAAAGAACATTTGACAACTACTGACATCAAACCAAAAAAAGCAATCAACAACCTAATAACCAGTATTTTAAAACTCAACATATAAAGTAAAAAATAAATTATAAATCAAATCCGAATCCATTCATTCGGCAATCAATTCGGAAACTTAAAATACCTAAAAAACAAACAACAATGATTATAGATTCCTTACAAAACGCAGCCAGATACTACAGCCTGCATCCTAATTTTAAAAAAGCATTTGATTACGTAAACCAAAATGACATCAGTACTCTTGAAGAAGGAGCCTTTGAAATTGGCGAGGGCTTAAAAGTGATTGTAATAGTTGGCGAAGGCACCACTAAAGAAGAAAGTATAAAGGGGTTCGAATGCCACGATAAAAATATAGACATCCAGATTCCGATCAAAGGACCGGAGACTTTTGCCTGGAAACCCAGAGAAAAATGTATTAGCCCAAATGGAGAATACAGCGACGAACGCGATGTTCGTTTCTTTTATGACAAACCCGATATGTTTTTTGAATTACAGGAAAAACAGTTTACAATCCTGTTTCCCGAAGATGTCCACTCGGCAATGATAAGCGAAAAGCCACTTAAAAAAATTGTTATTAAAGTAAAAGTTTAAAACAGGAACACCATTCAAAATACGATCAATCACAAAATTTACATGGATTCAATATTCAATCTTAAAGGAAAAATTGCATTAATTACCGGTGGTGCCGGAGTACTGGGAAGTAACTTCGCTAAGGTTCTGGCCCAACAGGGTGTTATTACCGGAATCGTTTCCCAGTCGATCGAAAAAGCCAATGCAGTTGTTGCTGCTATAGAAAGCAATGGCGGAAAAGCTTTTGCCATTCAGGCCAATGTTTTAAACAAAGAAGAACTGGAAAAGGCCAAAGATTTTATTGTGGAAAATTACAGTCGTCTCGATATTCTGATCAATGCTGCAGGAGGAAACATGCCCGGAGCTACCATCAGCTCCGATCAGGCTATTTACGACCTTCAAACCGAAGATTTACAAAAAGTAATCGATCTGAATATTATCGGAACAATGTTGCCTTCACAAGTATTCTCGGAACTTTTTGCTCGACAAAAACAGGGAAATATCATTAACATTTCATCAGCAGCCGCACAACGTCCTTTAACAAGAGTGGTAGGATATGCCGCTTCTAAAGCAGCCATCGATAATTTCACACAATGGATGGCAGTAGAACTGGCTACTAAATATGGCGAAGGAATACGCGTCAATGCCATTTCACCCGGATTTTTCATAGGAGAACAAAACCGTGCACTCCTACTGACTCCGGAAGGTAAACTAACACCAAGGGGAGAAAAAATCATCGAGCGTACTCCAATGGGAAGATTTGGTACTCCGGAAGATGTCAACGGAGCTCTTTTATATTTATGCAGTGACCTGTCTAAATTTGTTACGGGAACGATTCTAAAAGTAGACGGAGGATTTGCAGCAGCAAGTATTTAAAAACAGAACTTTATCCTTCTTATAACATTACCAATTCATTAACAAAAAAAGGAAAAAAACTATATGATTTCTGTTTAGGATTTTCTTACTTTGTGTGAACACTTAAAACCTATTCTAACTATGAAAAAAATTAATTTATTGGTAATTATCTTATTAACAGCTTTTTCAGTTAATGCTCAGGAAGTTAAATTTGCTCCTTTGGATGCGAGTCCAGTTGATATTGCGTACTCTCCAAACAAAGCGGTAAAATTCAAAAAGACCGATAATCCGGCTCCGGCAGTTAAGATTATTTATTCAAGACCTTCTGCTAAGGGACGTGCTATTTTTGGCGAATTGATTAAGTTTGGTGAAGTTTGGCGTGTAGGTGCTAATGAAAATACTGAAATCAAATTTTACAAACCGGTTACTATTGGCGGAGTAAATATTCCTGCCGGAACTTACAGTTTGTTTGCTATTCCTGAAAAAGACAAATGGACCATCATTATCAATAAAGAAATCGATTTATGGGGGGCTTATGCGTATGACGAAAGTAAAGATATTGCAAGAGTAAGTGTTCCGGTTAAACCAGTATCCAATACAATTGAAGCTTTATCGATCGCTTTTACTACTCAGGGTAACGTAACGAATTTAGTAATTGGCTGGGACAAAACAACTGTTGAAGTGCCAATCATAATAAAATAGAAGTCTGCACAATTAGCGACAGCAATAGAGAGATACCGAATGGTGTCTCTTTTTTGTATCATCCGGCCTCATCGCAAAAAATGTAAAAAAAGGAAAAGTCATTCTGATTTAATCCTTACTAATTTATTTTTCATCCGGTTATACTTTATACGATGAAGTTTTGTATTTTTATGAATATCAAAGAATTTAATTTTTAACTTAATCAAAAAATAGATGGGAAAATTTGTAATTACTAAGAGAGCCAATGGTGAATTTCAATTTAATTTAAAAGCTGGTAATGGGCAAACTATTCTAACAAGTGAAGGTTATACGACCAAAGCGGCCTGCTTAAACGGAATTGAGTCTGTTAAAACAAATTCGCAGGACGATGGTAGATTTGACAGACTGGAATCCAAAAGCGGAAAACCATATTTCAACTTAAAAGCCAGTAACGGTCAGATTATTGGAGCAAGCGAAATGTATGAAAGTACCAGCGCCAGAGATAACGGAATAGCATCGGTAAAAACAAACGCACCTGAAGCTTCTACTGACGATCAAACTACATAATTGCAATAAAAATAATACGAAATGGGGCTTAGCAGCCCCATTTTTTTTGATCTAATTCCTTAAACTAAATCTCTCCGAATTTTTCTTTATAACGACGTAACTCTTCTTCGGTTTTGTTTAACAATTTCTCTAAAAGCACAATTTTATCTTCATACAAAGCCTTTAAAGCTGCACTATTGTCTGAATTAATCTGAATACTTCCATTATTGTTTCCTCTCACTTTATTAAAGCTATTGAAGTATCTCTGACTGTCAAAACTGATTACGTCTTCTACACTAACCTCCAAAATTCTGGCTATTTCAACCAATTTCTCATAAGATAGAATAGTTTTTCCTTTCTCAATTTTACTATATCCTGCCTGTGTAACACCTAACTGATCTGCCATATATTCCTGCGTGTAATTTTTTAGTTCTCTTATGCTTTTTATTTTACTTTTTATCGAAGAGGTCATAATTTTATCTTGGGGTATTTTGTATCGCTTAAAATCAATTGTAATTAAACATTTGGTGCTACTGCCATACTTTTTTAATGCACTGTCATACTGTTTCATCGGTAGGTCTTTAAAACAGTAGATTTTCATTTTTTTCTGGTGGTAATTATAAAGCCATAAAGTATGGCAACGACAATCACCAACAGCTCATTTTGAGATATTCCATCTAATAACATTATTAAATTTTATAGATTTGTTTTCGTTTTCTTCAAAAGTCTGTTAAAATTCAGGTTTAAAAACGCATCGATCTGTTTCCCGATTTCGTGACGGTCTAAAACTTTGATTTTTACTTTAATTTCTTTTTTATATACGTCTTTAACAATGACATAATAGTCAAATTCAAAAGTATTATAGAATCTTAAAATGATAAGAATAGCATATACTATAATCGTGGGGCCGATATAATACAAGTCATTTAAATTGGAAAAAAACATACAATAATAAGCCAAAGCGGTAGTCAGAGTAAAAACTCCGTTTTCAAGAAGATAACTCTTCTTTTTTTTGAGTAAACCAAATTCTGCAATTTCATTAAAACAGTATTGCCATCGTTTTGAACCATACTGAAACTGAACCTGATCCTGAGTAAGGGTAATGAACATAGTAATTAAAGATTATTAATAAAAGACAAGAAATAATTATAGTGAATATCAAATTCAGCGATAATTAAAAATGGATTATACTCTTAAAAAAGTAACCAATTGCGGTCTCTTTTTTTGAATAAAACTCTCTTTCGCAATATTACGCATTCTATGTATTTTCTTTCTTACAAACCTCCTTATAGAATATAACTAACTGTTGTAATTAATTCTGGAATGTCAATTTTTACTTATATTCAATGGTGCAGGCAGTTGATTTTACCTCTATTAAATTTCATTATCCTTCTTAATATTAAAAACAAAAAAGCCCCTAATCAAAATTTGTTTCAGGGCTTACCATTTATCTTTAGATTTAAATTGTCCCAATCAGGAGACTTTCAATTTTTGAAAACGGAATCTCAGGATTGGCACCGGGTGACGCAGCAACCAAGGCGCCTACAGCACATGCAAAATCAATTGCGTCCTGCGGCTTTTTTCCCGTAAGCAGTGAGGTAATTAAAGCGGCTAAAAAAGAATCTCCTGCCCCTACTGTATCCACAACTTTTACCCTATAACCGTAATTCTCATACAATTGATTTTCCCAAAGCAATACTGCGCCATGTTGTCCTCTGGTTACGCAAATAGCATTGGTACTGGTTTTCTCTGCAATAAAATAAATATTTTCTTCCAGTGTGGTAAAAGGTGAATGCAGTGCTGCGGAAACTTCTAATAATTCTTCATCATTAAACTTTATAAAACTGGCAGCATGCATCAACTGTTCTAAAATCTTATAGGAATAATGAGGCTTTCTTAAATTGACATCAAAAACTTTATAAACATTGGTCTGTAATAATTCTTCAAGAGATTTCCTGGATATCTCATCCCGACAAACTAAACTTCCAAAAATCAAAACATCGGCATTCGCTGTCAAACTTTTGGCAAAATCACTTAAAACAATCTTATCCCAGGCCGCCGGATAATGAATGACATAACTCGCCGATCCTTTATCGTTAAGAGTTACATTAACCAAACCTGTCGGAAAATCTTCTGATTTGATTATCGCTTCAACTTCGAGTCCAAGACTTTTTATATGATTGATAATCGCAGTACCGCCTTCATCATTTCCCACACAGCTAATCATCGCAGCATTGCAGCCTAACGATTGCATTCGCAGGGCAACGTTTAAT
The DNA here is from genome assembly GCF_041154745.1 of Flavobacterium sp. CFS9. NCBI lineage: Bacteria > Pseudomonadati > Bacteroidota > Flavobacteriia > Flavobacteriales > Flavobacteriaceae > Flavobacterium > Flavobacterium sp. CFS9. The sequence goes on from NZ_AP031573.1 coordinate 5,128,679, forward strand.
GGTGCGCCTCCAATCTTTTTTTCTGAAGCAAAAACATCCCAAAGTACTTCTCCGTAGGCAATTGCCTTTAGACTTTTTCCATTACTCATTCTAAAAACAATTTTATATTAGCAAGTCTGTTTAAAACACGGTAATGTTGATTTTCTCTCTAAACAGAAGATGGTCTGACTCTTTTTACCGATGTGTCTAAAATACAACTATAAAATTAAACTGCGATCGGGGCAATACTAAAAGCTCTTGGGGAATTTAAAAAATAATAAAGTATGCATTCGAAAACTACTGCTCTGAAAGAGCCTTAGCCGTAGCATAGTGCGAAGCACTATGAATAATAGAAATGATGGTTTACGCCCTGAAAGGGCAAAAGCCTGAGCTCAAAAAAACTATTTTTTACTAGAATGTCTAATTCTAAACCCTCTGCTTTTGCCCTTTCAGGGCGTGATATTAACCAATAATTTAATTCATAGTGCGTTGCACTATCCTTTTGCTTTTTGGCTTTCAGCCTTATTTATGGTTTTACAGCATTTGCCCCTATAAACAAATGTTCTATTATTTTTTTGTAATAACTAAGAGATTTTAAAGTTGACACTGTTGTTAAAAACTTTATCAGTCTGCCTTTTTTTTGTTAATCCTGAACAACTTTATAATAAAAAATCTCTCTAAAATTTTCCCATAAAAAAACCTCGCTTAAAGTTCATTAAGCGAGGTCTTTTTCTTTCGAAAAAAAATATTATTTTTTAGATTCTTCGATAGAAACTTTTCTAAACTCTTTTAAAAGTTTTTCAATTTCTAAAGTAGATTTACGCGCTCTTGGTCCAGCAGCTTTAACACCTTTTTCAGTTAATGATTCAGCCTCTGCTTTAAATGTTTCAATTTCGGCGTTGATTTTTACTAATAGATCGTTCATGCTTATAATTATTAAATTAAGTCGCAAAAATAGAAGTTTGATTGGGAGTTACAACACATTTGCTGTTAAATTTATCCTCATTTTTAAGCCTCTGACTTAACGATAAATTTACTTTTTCACTTTTTTGCATTTCATTTTTCACAACAAACTAATTTTCAATAATTTATTTTCTACCCCTGATAATTCCTGCCCTGTAAGGCATCCGGAAGTATTTTCAATAAAATTTCATTTTGTAACTTCAAAACACGTCAAAAAGTTCCCTTTTTACTCCTTTTAGCAATTGTAATTCTGCTTTTTTTGACAAAAATCAGTCAAATATGCGCCAGATTTGGCTTAAAAGTCTTCAAAAATGAAAGTATTTGTGATACGAGACTCAAACTATGAAGAGGTGTTTATTTCCTTATTTCAGCTTTCACTTTTTCTAAAAAAATCTCTTACCCATCAATCAGATTCTTTCTACATGGGTAACATTGCAATCAATAAATTCAATTAATTTTTCTATTTTTTTGCTGCAATTCTCTTTGTTTGAAATTGAGATAATGTAACCATTCTTATCTTTAATATATAACAGAAAACAGTCCTTAGTGAGGATTGCCTTCTCTATCTGGCACCATCTATGAGTAAATCCGCCCAAAGGGGAATGGACTTCTATAAATGAATTCGTAAAACTAAATTTGTACTGACGTGAAAAACGATCAAATTTTAACAATTTTCTGACCAATCGAAAAGTTACTTTGCAAATTGTATTTACTATTGGATAATGAAAAAGTAAAAAAAGGATCACTAAAAACAAGTCTTTTATAATCCATTGAAAAAAATCATTATTCCCATTCCAATCTGAATAAACAAAGATCACTAAAGTGACTGCTAAAAAAAACATTACTCTTTTTTTGTACAAATCTTTGAAATACATCTTATGCAAATTACGTATCTCTGCCATATTCAAATCAAACTCCAATGAAAAAGTAGAGGTGCCCATATGCTGTTTCCAGTGTTTCTTATTAATAAATAATACACTTTTATCCTTCCTCTTCTCTTCTTAAAAAATAATGAAGAAGTAATAAAGTATGCAGCAAATTTAATTGTAACATTTTTTTTCAAGCACCTCAATAAGCCATAAAACTATCGTAATAAGACAAATATGAAATTAATTTGTCTATGAGTATCTTTTTGGCCTAAGTCTTTTATTTAATTCCTTTTTTTAATACCGCCAAAGCAGGATCAGTTGCGGCTTTAATTTGATTGATTACAATTTTGGCAATTTCTGTGGCTCCTTTTAATGATAAATGGGTATCATCGTTTTTATCTTTATCATAATAAGCATTGTCACCCGCTTTAAAATGCAAATGCAGCTGTTTTGATTTTTCAGGGCCGTAGGTTTGTTCCAATATTTCTGTAAAATATTCGAGGTCAATAAAAGGAACTTTAAACTCTTGCGCCACCATTCTGGTTATTAAAGGATAATCACCGTGTGTGGGTATTAAAACTCCTTTTTCGTTAAAATTACGTCTCGCGACCGAGCTTAACAATACAGGGGTTGCGCCTTTTTCTCTACTCTCTTTTACAAACTTAATCAGGTTGTATCGGTAACCTGTATGGGGATTTGTGTAACGGGTCGAATCTTCGATTTTTTCGTCGTTATGACCAAACTCAATGAAAACGTAATCTCCTTTTTTGAGTTTTTTATAAATCGAATCCCATCGTTTTTCATTGATAAAACTTTTAGTGCTTCGTCCGTTTACCGCTTTATTTTCGACCACAATATTTTCGGTAAAAAAAGGCTGTAAAACCTGCGCCCATCCATGTTCCGGATTACGTTCGGGATCTTTTTTATTGGCCATAGTCGAGTCGCCAATCGTATAAAGTGTTGTTTTCTGAGCAAAGCATGCCACTGAAAAAAAAACAATTAGTAACAGATAATATTTAGTCATTTGATTTACATTTTACTAAAAAAAAATCTTAGTCCCTTAGAACCTTAGCCTCTCAGCACCTCCAAAAAAAACTATTTCGAGACCGCCGTTGGCACCGTTGCTTTTTCTCCAATAACGACTTCATTAAGCAATACATCTTTGGCATTCTCACTTGAAATCGCATTTTTAGCCCACTTGATATTAATGTTATTGAAGGAGATGTTACGTACTTTTTTGTCCGGAAACCCCTGAATTACAATTCCGGATGCCGTGGCCTTATTGCAGGTAATATTCGAGAATGAAATATTTGAAATCTCAGATTGAAAACCGCTTCCTTCTCCATGATAATTGGCTGTGATGTACAAGCAATCCTCGACCTCATCGAGTTTTACATTTCGAACAAAAACATTTTTGATAAAACCGCCTCGGTCAGCATTGGTTTTCAAATAAATACCTCGTTTTAAATAGCCTGCTGTTTCACAGTTTTCGATGAATACATTCTGAACTCCCGCCGACATTTCGCTCCCAATCACTACTCCATGAAGTCCTTTAAACTTGCAATTTCTAATAACAATATTCTCGCTTGGAGTAGCCGAATTAGCTCTTCCTTCATGATCTCGTCCCGCTTTTATGGCTACATTATCATCGCCATTATCAAAGGTTACATTTTCAATTAAAACATCTTTTGCATACTCGGGATCAATTCCATCGTTATTATGATTCAATGATTTGTAATGCACACCACGCACCGTAATACTTTGTGATTTCAATAAATGCAAACACCAAAAAGGAGAATTTTCAATATGAATATTTTCAACCAAAATATTTTTACAATTTAAAAACTGAATCATTTGTGGACGCAAAAAGTATCCCTCTCCGAATTTCCTGTCCTTCAAAGACGTACTATTATGGTTCATTTCACGGCTTCTGTTTTTTCCGACGCCTTCCTTTGCTTTAAAACTCTTCCAGATTTTACCTCCGTCACCATCAATGGTTCCTTCTCCTGTTATGGCTATATTTGAGCATTCATTAGCATAAATCAACGGGCTGTAATTGTATAACATCGTTCCTTCCCAACTCGTTAAAACCATTGGTAAATAATCTGTGGGAGTATCGCTGAATTTAATTTTTGCTCCTTTTTCTAAAATAAGATTCACATTGCTCACAAAATGAATTGGGCCATTGATTTTATAAATTCCTTTTGGAACAATGATTGTCCCTCCCTTATTCTTTTTACACAAAGCCATTGCTTTGTCAAAGAAAGGTTTGTTATTGGTAATGGAATCCCCCTTTGCTCCCAGTTTTACCATATTAATTTGATAGGAAGGAAATACGGGAAGCTGAATTCTATTGACAATTGAATCGACCTTTGCTGATGGAAATTCAACATTCTGAGCAAAAGAAGCCCACGAAAGGAATAGTAAAATGAAGTGCTTTAAAGTCATGTTTTTTTTAAAGGTACTGAGGTTCTGAGGGGCTAAGATGCTAAGGTTTTTGTTTGATCTTTTACTCTTACTTGATGGCTGTATTCCCAGCGTACCAATTCTGGATTGAGTCTTTCAGAATATTTTCTGTGCTGTAGTTTTCGGCTTCTATTTTAGTAAGCTGATGCGACCAAGACACTCTTTTTGATGGCTGAGCGCCCTCCCCTTTATTATTATACTCTGCATAAAAAGCCGTTTTTTCAGCTTCGGGTTTTGACCAGTTTTCCCAACCTTCGGGCCTGATATGTTTTCCCATGTCACAGTTCATATAAACGGTTTTGGCATAGATACGCCAGGGTCTGCCCAGATAAACTGCTGTTGCTGCCGGCTCAGCTGTGAGTTTGCAATTTTTAAAAACAAATCCGAAAGCGGTTCCTTCAGGTGTTGAAGCAGCAGTAATATAGGAGTTTTTGATACTGTGAATCTCGCAATTCTCAAACAGAGCCGTTGCGCTTCCGAAAATAAAATCGGTTGTGCCTTCGATATAACTGTCTTTAATGTAGTGTTTGGCTTCTTTTCCGGACAAATAGAGCGTATCCTGATTTCCGAGGATTAAGCAGTTTGAAATCTGAACTCTGTTTGCTACAACAGACAGTGCAATGGCCTGACCGTTATCACCTGAAGCATTTTTGATCGTTAAATTGGATGCTGAAAAATCATCGCCTTCCACCAAAACGGTATACGTAAAAAAAGTACTGTTTCTCCCTGTATTAATTTTTGAGAAATTATCATCAAAAGCGATAATGGTATTTTCTTTGCTTTCACCCATTAGAGTCACCTGACTATTCCATTCCGGGATTCGGATTTTCTCCTTGTAAATTCCATTTTTTACAAAGATGGTTACTCTCTCATAAGGAAAAGAAGGGCAGACATTGATAGCGTCCTGAATTTTTGTAAAATCACCCGAACCGTCTAAAGCAACAGTAATCCGATTACTTTTTTGGGGATCTGTAGATTCTTTAGACGTTACTTTTACTCCATTTTTTACAGTCCATGCCGCGTATTTTTTTAGTACTTCTTTAGGCGAATCTGAATACCACGAATAGCCGTTTCGTCTCTCGGCACCAATCTCGTCAATCGATTTTTTTCGGATTCCGTCTCGATCACAAAAGAAGGGTTCATTGGTAGAAAGATCCATAAATCTTGCCCAAATTGGAGCAGCATTTTGTGTTACGATCATTTTTTTATCGATCACTTTTCCGGCATCGTTCAAAACGCGCTTTTCTTCCAGATTGGTGATTTTTGTTTTTTCGAACCAAAGCTTTGCGCTTTGTACCGCTGTAATAATTTCAGCGGAAGGTTTTTCGATTGACATTAAAAGCAATACAATTTTTGCGGATTCAGAGCCGCTTAACGATGCCAGTTCGAATGCTCTTGCGTTTGCAGGTGCTAAAGTAACCTCATCATGCTGGGCGCACCAGCCGGTTAAAGTACCATTCTGCCTGTATTGCGTTTTTAAAATACAATCTATTCCTTTTCGGAAAGATTCTTTCGCTTTTTCAACAATTGCTTTAGACGGTTTTATACTAAAATAATCGGTTTCTTCACTTACTTGCTTTATAATGTTCAGGATATTCACCATCGAATCATCGTTGTATGTGATGTGTGTGTAATAGCCTTTTTTTAAAGGATAAAACTGAGGCCATCCTCCATTTTTATATTGAGCTTCCAACAAATAATTCAGTCCCTTTAAAAAAGATTCTTTGTATCGATCGTCTTTTACCTGCGCGTACATTTTGGACATGAAAAGCATCTCCTGACACGTTGCTCCATTGTCTGTCGTCGTTTCTGCAGTTATTTTTTTAAGCTTCAGTAAATCCTTTTTCTGCTCCGGCGTTAATTCATTCTGCATTTGAATGTTCTTAGGCCAGCCGCCAATTTCTCTTTGGTAGAGCAGTACATTTTCTGCTATTTTTTTTGCTTCATCGGTGCCAAACCAGGCTGCATCATTTTTTCGAATGATATCCGGCCAATTTTTATAGGTGTTCTGGGCCTGAATACCAAAACTCAGAGCCAAACCAAAAAGCAACAGAATATTTTTTAACTTAATCATTTTAAAATTTTATTTTATTATTCTAATCCAATTAAACCAGCAGGTTTTAAAAACCTCTCGGGTTACTTCTTTATTATCTGTTTAATTCAACAGCGGCTAGAATAAATGGTCCGGTTGCTTTAGGATCGTTGTCTTTTTTCTTTTCGTTTACATAATAGGTATACGATCCATCACGATAGGGATTTCCTCCCAAACCTGCTACCTGACAGGCCTGCGTCAATGTGATTCCGCCATCAGCATCTACCCTGATCAATTGTTTGGTTAAACCGTCAAAAGCTTTATTGGCCAAAGTTTTATACTTTGAAGGAAGGTAACCTTTATTGGCTCCTTTTGCAAAAGCATAAGCAAACATTGACGATCCCGAAGCTTCCAAATAATTTCCTTCTGAGCCGCCTTTGTCTGTAACCTGATACCACAAACCGGATTTGTCCTGATATTTAGCTAAAGCAACCGAAACCGTATTCAGGTATTTTATCAATTCTTTTTGTTTCGGATGGTTTTTAGGGAAATAATCCAACGCATCAACCAATGCCATGACATACCAGCCTAAAGCTCTTGACCAAAAGTTCGGAGAGGTTCCGTTCTCCTTATTTGCCCAGAGCATCTGTTTGCTCTCATCCCAACCGTGATACAACAAACCTGTTTTTGGGTCTGTTGCATGCAATTGAATTAACTCAAACTGTTTCGCGACATCATCAAGACTTTTTCCTCCTTCAAAGGTAACGGTATATTGTGCATAAAATGGTTCTCCCATGTACAAACCGTCCAGCCACATTTGATTCGGATAAATTTGTTTGTGCCAAAATCCACCGCTCGCTGTCCTTGGCTGTTCCGTCAGCTGCTTGCGTAGTAACTCAAGTGCTTTTAAGTATTTTTCTTCTTTCGTAGCAGCATAGATATCAAACAACAAACGTCCCGGTACAATTAAGTCAATATTGTATTTATCCAGTTCATAGGTTTTAATCGTTCCGTCATTTTGAACCAAAACATCTACATAGCTTTTTACATAGTCCGTATATCTCGTATCCGGATTTTTTTTGTTCAGTTCTTCAATCGCATGTAAAACCAATCCATGAACATAATCCCATTTGGGTGTTTTTGAATCATCGATCCTATAACTTTCGGGATGACGTTTCATTAAAGTCAAAGCCATTTTATCAGACCATTTTAAATCTTTTCCGATAACAATTTCTTTTTTTGAAGGTTCCTGAGAAGTGACTTTACAGCTTGCAAAGACCATCAGACAGACCAATGTCATCGCTGCAAAATAACCTTTTGTATTCTTATTTTTCATTGCTACTTTATTTTAAATTCTACAATTTTACAGCAAATCACAATACGTTTAATTGCTTTCCTGCAGATTTATGTATTTTGTAATTATTTAATCTGTTTTTTTTACCACAGATTAAAAGAATTAGATTTGATTGTGATTGTAAATACTCTCTCACGCAGATCCTGCAAATCAAGCAGATTTTTTAATCTCTTTAACCTCTTAATCCACGATTCATCTCACAACTTACATTTTACCCTTTTTGTTCAGTACTTCTAGTCTTTGATCCAAATATTTCACAAACTCTTCTTTCGATTTAATTCCGTTTGGCTCTTGTTCCCAGGCACCTAAAAAGTAAAAAGAAGTGGGTTTTGTGGTAGGCTTAAACACCAAAAGATAATCTAAATCTGTATCAGGAGTATTTTCGATGCCGTTGATTTGATAAAAAATGGCCATTCCTAATTGGTCCGGAACTAATGACTGCTGACCGTAAGTGGCTAAATACGCCCATTTTTTATTCTTGCTTTCTTTTTTAAGAAGTTCCGTATTTTTTTGCTTTACAATTCCGGTACAGATTCCTTTGATTTCTTTGGATGCCTGAATGGTATGCTGTGTGTACAATTCATTTGGTTTAATGGTTAAAACTGAAGTAAAATCAATTTTATCCGAAGCCGTTTTCCATCCGTAATACTGCACTTTCACCCCCGATTCGTTGGTTTTATTAACTACTGTTGCAATGGTTGAATCTACTTCATAGAAATGCAGTTTTTCATTGTTTAGGTAACGATCAATCGATCCAATTCCGATTCCTTTACCAGCTTTGAGAATATCGGCACCCCAATCGCTCATTTCATGATAGGAATCAAAATTATCCTGACCTACTTTTGGTAAAACAATTTCCGGTGTTTTTTTGCCGAAAATGTCAATCGCATTTCGCCAGTCTAAATACAAACGATATCCAATTCGATTGCTTTCCCAGCCCGGTCCTTCGTAACGAATGTCAAAAGAATGATCGGTATGCTCCGGTGCCAGTTTGAGTCTGTCCACATTTTTAAATACAGTACCTCCAATATATTTACGCGCTTCCCATTTTCCATCTGTTTTAGCAGAAATTTCGGCATATGTTTTTGCGGTTTTTATATCATATTTCTGTGCCTTAACCGCTGTAATACCAACTAAAAGTAAGATTGCTAATGTGATTTTTGTTTTCATTTTTTACTGTAATTGTTTAAATATTCTGTCTAAAAATTGTTTGGTACAATGGGTGCTTTATTAAATTACACCAGATGACTCCCATTTAGTTAAGAAAGGAGCCCGATTCAGGATCGAACCCCTTTTTAACTTCCTCAAAAAAACGTAACCTCAAAATTTTTAAAACCACTAATCATAAAAACCTTTTTAATAAGCCGGGTTTTGAGGGTAATTTTTACTTCTGTTCAAATCTAGTGCTGACTGCGGTATTGGTCTTAAAATTTTAAGATTACCATTTTGTCCATTAAATACACTGGCATTTGTAATTTTAGGATTGTATAAAACTGCTCTTTGTACCAATGTACCGGTACGTTTCAAATCGAACCAACGGTGGTATTCTCCTAATAGTTCTCTTCCTCTTTCGTCTAATATGGTATTGATATCAATAGTCGTCATTACCGGAATTGCTCCTACAACTCCTCCTCCTGCTCTTCTTCTTACTTCATTCAAACGTGTTAGAGCTGTCGCTGGCTGACCGGCTTTAAAGTAAGCTTCAGCAGCAACCAGATAGGTTTCTCCAAGTCTTGCAACAATAAAATCACGTGTACTGCTTCTGTTTGTTGCCGGAGTGATCGGTGTTGTGTTATAGTTTGCGCTGGTTGCCCCGCTGTAGGGTGCATTTGGATCGTCGAATTTACGAACGGGAATCAGGTTGTAATCACCTCCTGAAGCGGCAGCCGAAGAATAAGTCCCCCAATTGTGGTATCTGAAAGTTGCCGCATTGGCTTTTCTTGAAGCATTGGCGGTATTCCAGGCGGCTCTGTCGGCCAATGTAAACCAGCGTGGCTCGTAAAAATCTGTAATTTTCAAAGCCGTTTTATCGGTTACGGTATAAAAATCGTAGTATCGGCTGTAAATTTCGGTCATGAATGTGTTTTCCCAACGTTTATCTCCTTGCTCATATAAAGATAATGCATAAGCTGTAGGACAAAGTGTGTAACTTCTGTTTGGATATGGATTCCCCGCTGCTGCCGCACCTAAGTACGAGCTAAACCAATAGTTTTGTGAACTTCCCAAAGCAGTTACTCCTGTAGCATTGGAAGCTACTGAAAACTGAACCGAAAAAATGGTTTCGGCATTCATTTCGTTCCCTGGTTTTACCACATCTGCAAAAGATACATTAAGTCCTTGTCCGGCAATTACCTGATCTGCTAAAGAAGCTGCAGTAGTAAAATCTGCCGGCGTTCCAAAAGTTTCGTAACCTTTAGTCAAATATACTTTTGCTAATAAATCCTGAACGGCTCTTTTATTCACTCTTCCTGTGTAAGCCCCTGTACCCACTGCCGGAAGTGCTTCATTAAGGTCTTTTAAAATTTGTGTGTATACTTCTTCTGCTGAATTTCTGTCGAAAGAGGTAACAGCAGTATTAATATTCTCTAATACAATTGGAACGCCTCCATAAGTCTGAACCAAAAGAAAATAAGCATTTGCTCTTAAAAATTTCAGTTCTCCTACTCTTGTATCTACTGTACTTGCTTTTTCGGTAAGGGTTGAATAATACAATCCTTTATTGGCTTGCTGAATCGCCATATAACAAGTTCTGTACAATAAATCTACACCGGCTGACGAGGAAGAAAGGGTCAAATATTTAGCCAGTCCTTCCGGTTCCTGATTTCTTCCTTCAGAATACATATCGGTACCTGCTTCAAACAGCCACGGATCACCTCCGTATATGTCTTTTAAAGTGGCGTAATTGGTGTTGACCAATGACTCAAACCCGGGAGCAGTAAGAAAATATTGTTCTGCCGAACCAAAGGCACGGTTGTCTTCTTCGATAAAATTGGAGCACGAATTGAATGTCGTCGCCAGTATTGCTATAACTACTACTATTTTTTTCATTTTTCTTAATTTAAAATTTTAAACTTAATCCCATCTGAACGGTTCTTGTTGCCACACGATTCACTGCTAATGCCGCAGTTGCCCATTCAGGGTCATATCCTTCGTAATTGGTAAATACAAAAGGATTCAACACATTCACATAAAGTCTTAAACTTTTAATTTTCAATTTGCTTACTAAATCGGAATCAAAACTATACCCAAAAGCAATGTTTTGAATTTTTAAAAATGAAGCGTCTTTGTAGAATGCTACGTTATTGGTATCATAATAAACACCTGCTCCACGTGGTAACGGATTTGTATTGGAATACTGAGCTGCTATACCTGCACCATTAGCCGGAATATACCAGTCTCCAAGATCTAATTTTTGACGTCCTCTGTCGGTAACATCTGCAAAGTTGTCGTGGAATCCGCTAAAGACAGTCATTCCCTGATTGGTAATTAACGACATCGACAAATCAAATTGTTTTACTTTTAAAGTAGTAGAAAAACTTCCTGACCATTTAGGATCGTAGTTTCCTAAAATAGCTCTGTCGTTATTGGCGTCAATTTTACCATCGTTGTTCAAATCTTTTACTTTTGCTTCTCCCGGTTTCTGACCATAAGAAAGGGCTTGAGCTGCTTCACTTTCCTGCCATACTCCATCGAAAACATAATTGTAATAAGAGTGCACATTTTCTCCGATAAATAAATTGTTCCCCACATCACTTACCTGATCCTGACCATAAATAGACTCCAGTTTGTTTACGTTTTTAGTAAAAGTGAAACTGGTCTCCCAGGTAACATTTTTAGTTTGAATGTTTTTCGTAACCAACGCCACCTCAATACCTTTGTTTCTAATCGAACCTACGTTAGAAGTAATGGTTGGTACTCCAATTTCTAACGGAAGGGCTTGTTGAAACAATAAATCTTTAGACAAACGATTGTAAACGTCTACACTACCTGAGATTCTATTGTGAAAAAATCCAAAATCCAAACCTAAATTCACCTCTTTTGTTTTCTCCCACGTTAGATTGGTATTTCCTAAACTTGAAGTAGTAAAGCCATTGGCAATGGTACCGTTAAAATCATAGTAAGCAGGATTTTTTAAAACAGTTAAACTTGAATACGGGCTAACGTTATCATTTCCGGTATAACCGATACTTCCTCTTAATTTAAAATTGGAAACAAAATCTAATTTCTTCATGAATCCTTCTTCATGAACATTCCATCCTAAAGCTACAGAAGGGAAAGCAGTCCATTTATTATTCTCGGCCAAAACAGATGATCCGTCATAACGTACCGAAGCGGTTAACAAGTAACGTCCCTGATAGGCATAATTGAAACGGGCTGCATACGATTCTAAAGTATTTTTAGAGTACGGTGTGAACACTCCTGAAGGAATTAAGGCAATAGAACCGCTTGATGGTGTCAAGGAGTAAGTAGACTGAACTCCTGAACCTAAATTGTAAAAACTGGTTTCAAAAGGATTTTCTCTTGAAGCTGAAAAATACGTTTCGGTCGTATTAGAATAGAAACTCTGAAGTCCTAAAAAGCTAAAAACATGGTCTTTATTCAACGTGTAGCTGATATTAAATTGATTGTCCCACGTATAATTAAAATTGTTCACATTAGTTACGTCACCGGATGGCAAGCTTTTATTTTTAAGACCAAAATCGGTTTGAGCACCAAATGATCTTCCTTCTCTAGCGTCCATTTTTCCTGCTGAAAAAGTAGATCTGAACGATAACCAGCTATTGATTTTATATTCTCCGAAGATATTACCAAGGGTAGTGAATCTTTCTATTTCATCTGTCGAATTTGCAATTTCTAGAAGCGGATTGTAAGACCCTGTTTTGTTAATCGCTAAATTTCCGTTAGGATATCTCAATGTTCCCGGCTGTTGCGCATAAGTTCCGACAATTTCATTACCCGCCGCGTCTATAGCCCAAGGTGAAGTATATGGATTTTGTCTGAAAGCTTCCTGCATGGCAGTTGGGCTTCCCAATTGTTCTGAAGTCTTAGAAATAGTAAGATTAACACCAAATGAAATTTTGTCGTTTATTTTATGATTCAAACCTGCTTTAAAATTGTATTTATCAATTCCTTCATTGTCAATTACTCCCGTTTCTTTCTGAGCTCCCAAACCAATGTTGTAGGACAGTCCGTTATCAGCTCGGCCGGAAACATTTAAGTAATTGTTTTGCATCATTCCGCCTTTAAGAACCGCATCCTGCCAGTTGTAGCTTTGATTGTTAGCCACTCGCTGAAACAATACCGGGTTGGTACCGGCCTGTCCTACAGCAGCATTCAATTCTGTTGCATCAATATCATTATAGGTTGGATTGGTTGCTGAAATAGTCGTTGCCAAAAATGCCGATTGGTGATAGTACCACCATTTTTCCGGGCTCATTAATTTTGGTAATCTTACAGCCTCTTTGTTGCCATAAGAGCTGTCAAAAGTAACCGTAACACCAGACTTAGCACTTGTTCCGCTTTTGGTCGTCACAATAATAACCCCGCTTCCTCCTCTGGAACCATAAATGGCAGCAGAAGAAGCATCTTTTAATACGTCCATTCTAGCGATGTCCTGCGGATTCAGGAAGTCAATATTATCTGTTGGTACACCATCCACCACAAAAAGCGGTTTAGAACCATCTTTATTGATCGAGTTTGTTCCTCTGATCACAACGTTAAAACCGTCACCAATACGACCGCTGTTTGAAGTTACCTGAACTCCGGCAATACCTCCCTGAATAGCCTCCATCGGATTGGTAACGTTTCTTTCGGTAATTTTAGCTGCCGACAAAGTATTGACTGCTCCGGTAAGGTCTGTTTTCTTTGCGGTACCATACCCTACTACCACAACTTCATTTAGTGAATTGGATTGTTCAGCCAGGCTCACATTCACTTTCGATTTTCCGGCTATGCTCACTTCTTGTGTCTGAAAGCCTAAATAGCTTACAATTAAAACAGCTTTATTATTAGTTACATTCAATTTAAAACTTCCTTCAAAATCTGTAGAGGTTCCGTTTTTAGTTCCCTTTTCCTGAATGTTTACACCAGGCAATGATAATCCCGCAGCATCTGTAATTTTCCCCTCCACTACAGTCGATTGCGCATAAATTGCGCTGCTCAACAAAAAATTCAGGAAAAATAAAAATACAAGACTGTATTTTATTTTTTTCTTTAATAGTTGTTTGGTATTCATAGTTTTTAAAAATGGTTTGGTTAATTGATAGTTTTTAATTCGTAAGTTATTCTACTTTTTTTTCATTGATATAGGTATTGATAAATTGTATGTTCTTCACATTTTTAAGCAAATGCACTGAATCTACTTTTTGAATGACAACATTTTTTAGGGTAATATTCTCTACAGGCGATTGCTCATAACCTTCTGCCCACACGCCATATTTTCCTCCATTTTTGACATTTATATTCTCCAGGCTGATATTTTTGATAGTCGGAATAAAATTGCCGGTTTGCGAACCGTAAACATTGTAAAACATGTTTAATTTTAAAACACATTCTTTTACGGTACCCACATCAAGGTTTCGAACAAATACATTTTCGATGACTCCGCCTCGTTTTGAATTGGTTTTGATTCGGATGGCGCGATCCAGATTTGGACTGTCCATCACGCAGTCTTCTACAAAAACACTGTTAACGCCGGCCGATATTTCACTTCCTATAACAACTCCGCCATGACCGTCGATCATTTTACAGTTCTGAACGATAATATTTTTGCTCGGAATGGCTACTCGTCTTCCATCTCCATCACGGCCAGCTTTAATCGCGATACAATCGTCCCCGGTATTGAAGGTACAATTCTTAATAAGTACATTTTGTGAATATTCAGGATCACAACCGTCATTATTAGGACCATGACTGTTTACCGTAACTCCGTCAATGATAATATTGTTTGATTTTAAAGGATGTAAAATCCAAAAGGGAGCATTTATAATGGTTACCCCTTTTACCAGAACGGTACTACACTCAAAAAACTCAATAAAATTAGGTCGCAGGTAACGTCCCTCTCCAAAAATTCTTTCTTTTACCGGAACACTTTTTTCCGCCATATCGATCAAAACTTCACGATTTTGGGGATCATTTTGTGAAGGAATTTCTTTTTTCCAGCCGTAATCTTTACCACCGGACCAAATCCACCAGTTGGTAGCATCTGCTTGTCCGTTTAAAATTCCTTTTCCGGTAATGGCAACGTTCGTTTTGTTTTTGGCGTAAATAAGTGGTGAATAATTCATCAGCTCTGTTCCTTCAAAAGAGGTATGAACTATAGGATATTCTTTTGGATCAATACTAAAAAGAATTTCAGCACGATCATCCAAATGCAGGTTTACATTACTTTCTAAATGTATGGCACCTGTTACATATTTTCCCTCAGGAACCAATACTTTTCCTCCGCCATTTTGAGCACATGCTTTTATTGCTTTTTCAAAAGCCAGCGTGTTGGATGTTTTTCCATCAGCAACTGCTCCAAAATCTTTAATGTTATAGGTCTTATCAATAAAATGAGTTTCAGAAATGCTTTTTACTATTATGTCTTTGTTTTTCCAGGGATCAGATTCAGAAACCGCTAAAAACTGTTTTCCGCAAGACAGCATCGTAAAAGCTGTTGCAGCTGCCATTAAAACTGTTTTAAACATTCGAACTTTCCCTGTAATCATGTTATTCTATTTTAGGATTGATTTAGAAAACAATGCAATTATGTAATCGATTACACGAAAGTAGAAAAATAGTTTTAATGCACCAAATTTATTTGAAAATTAATTATATATTTAATTTTTATTACGGAATATAATTACACTTAATGTAAAAATTTAGATAATTTATTATCATTGTATAATCGAAATCGTTTTAATTATAAATTATGGTAATCGATAACAATATGTGTAGTGTTATAAAAAAATATGTATTTTTGTCAGAGATTAATATGTAAAACCATTTTTAATGAGCGAAAAAATAACCATTTACGATATTGCCGAAAAATTAAATATCACCGCTGCTACCGTTTCGCGGGCATTAAACAATAATCCGAAAATAAAAGAAAGCACGCGTGAGTTGGTTATTAAAACTGCGGCTTCAATGAACTATAAGCAAAACAAGCTGGCACTCGCATTAAAAAGCGGCCGAAGTAATAATATTGGCGTTGTAGTTCCGCGTATCGACAGCAACTTTTTCGCTTCGGTTATCAGAGGAATAGAAGAAGAACTTCATCCGCATGGTTATCAGGTCATTATTTGCCAGACGCACGAAAATCCGAAAAGAGAAAACGAAAACTTATATACTTTAATAGATGCTCAGGTTGACGGTATCATCATGTCGGTTACCGATGTCACAGGAGAAAATGACGGTGCTTTTCAATATGTTTTACAAAAAAATGTTCCGCTTATCTTTTTCGACAGAAGCAAACATATTGACGGAGTGAGTTCTGTAACCATAAATGACTTTAGAGGCGGTTACCAAACCACCAAACATTTAATTGATGAAGGCTGTAGAAATATTGCCCACTTATCAGGAGATCAGTCGCTTGAAATCTTTAAAAACAGGTTTTTGGGATACAAACAGGCTTTATTAGATCATGGAATTGCATTTGACGAAAAGTATGTTATTCCTGTAAAAAGTACCGTTGATTACGGAAAGCAGGCCGTAGAGACTTTACTTCAACTGGAAACACCTCCTGATGCTATATTTTCATCAAGTGATTTTGCAGCTTTGGGCGCTATCCAGGAACTGAAAGAAAGAAATATCAGTATTCCTAAAGATTTTTGTGTGGCTGGTTTCAGTAATGAGCCTTTCACGAAATTTATGGAATTATCGATTACTTCTGTAGACCAGTCACCGTTGGAAATGGGAAAAATGTCTGCTCGTGTTTTTCTGGAACAGGTCGATAAAACGGAGACAATTAAGATAGAAAAAAAGGTAGTTCTTGCTCCGGAATTACACATTCGTAAATCATCGTCAAGAAGTAGCTTTTAATTTTTCACCATTAAGATATTAAGGCAAATTAAGTTTTTTGTCTTTCTTCAACTAAGGACTAAGTAAATTAAGCTCCGTGATTAATAGGTTAAATAGGACTACTAAACTACTCCTTAATAAAACTTACTAGCTTAATGGTCCAAACAAAAAAACTCACTGTTAAGTGAGTTTTCTGTTTACAATCCTTTATTTTCTTAAAGAGAAACTCCTCTTTTCCAGGGAATAAAATCGTTCTGATTTAAGATCGCAGCTTTGGTTTTAATGGTACCACTGGCAACATCGATAATAAATTCCAACATTTCGTCTGCCATTTCGTCAATGGATTTTTCTCCTGTGATAATGCCGCCCGTATCAATATCAATAATATCGGACATTTTTTTCGCCAGATCAGTGTTAGAAGAAATTTTCACTACAGGAGCAATCGGATTTCCTGTCGGAGTACCTAAACCTGTGGTAAACAACACCATATTAGCACCTGAACCCACCATTGCCGTTGTACATTCCACATCATTACCTGGCGTACAAAGCAAAGTCAATCCCGGTTTCGAAATGTATTCGCCATAATCAAAAACACCTGTAATGGGTGATGTTCCACCTTTTTTAGCTGCTCCTGCCGATTTCATAGCATCGGTAATTAATCCGTCTTTGATATTACCCGGAGATGGATTCATATCGAAACCTGAACCTGCATCTACTACGGTTTTTTCATACCATTTCATTAGTTCCAAAAAGCGTTCTCCACTTTCCTCTTCTACACAACGATTGAATAATTCCTGCTCTACACCACACAATTCCGGAAATTCAGAAAGTATTGTAGTTCCTCCTAAAGCGGCCAGTAAATCTGAAGTTACTCCAAGAGTCGGGTTAGCCGAAATTCCGGAAAACCCATCAGATCCACCACACTCTAAACCTATTTTTAGTTTGGATAAAGGTGCCGGAGTTCTCTGTACTTCGTTTGCTTTTTTAATGGCTTCAAAGGTATCTTTTACCACACTGCTCAGCATGGCTTCGATTGTCCCGATTTGCTGTTGATCGTAAATTAAAACCGGTTTTTTACTGTTCGGATTTATCGCATCTAAAGCATCTTTAAAAATTTGAATCTGCAGGTTCTGACAGCCCAAACTCAAAACGGTTGCTCCTGCCACGTTGGGATTGTTTACATATCCTGCCAATAATTTGGCCAGACTATGCGAATCCTGACGAATACCTCCGCAACCACCCTGATGGGTAATGAATTTCACTTCGATATTATTGAATAAATTAGCCTCGTTTGAAGCGGCTTCATTTCCCGCTCCCCCGGTTTCTGATTTAACTAAAGAACGAAGTAACAATTGATAATCGTTCTCTTTGGGCTTCATTAATTCTTTTTCGAAAATATCTTTCAGAATTTCGATATTTCTGTTTTCACAAAATACCAACGGAAAAAAGAGCCATACATTCTCAGTCCCCACTTGTCCGTCTTCTCTGTGATAACCCATGAAAGTTCTGTCTTTCCACTTCTCAATATTAGGAGCTGTCCAGCCAATCGTTTCTGTTTTTCCGGTTACTTTATCACTTTCGTGCTTCACATTTGCTGTAGAAAGCAAACCTCCTTTTTCAATTCTGGCACTCGCCTTTCCTACTAAAACTCCATACATAATAATCCTGTCTCCTTCATTAAAAGGAACCATCGCTATTTTATGTTTCATCTTCACATCACTCTCAACCCTAACAGCCGAACCCTCGAAATCAATCACCTCACCGGCTGAAAGATTCACCAAAGCCACTGCTACATTATCGGTAGGATGAACTTTTATTAATTTTTTTTGTGTTGCCATAACTAAACTTTCTGAGTTACACTATTTATTTGCTTTTGAAAATTGGCAAAACCATTTTCAATTCCGTTGGCATCAATCTCTTCCAATGCGGCTGTTATTGCTTTTGTTAATCCCGGCACCAGTGTTAAATCTTCGTCCCAAAAGCTTTTATGCTGCAAAGTCAATCGCGCTATTTTTTCATAATCATCCGATTTCCAAAGACTGTCAAAAAAAGAAACAATATCCTCGCTATCATTAACCGGTAAAACCTCTCCGTTCCAGCTTCCTTTGTAGAAACGAATCAAAGCAGCAAAAGCAAACGTTAAATGAACCGGAAGTTTTTGATGAATAGCAACATATCCTGTTAAACTTGGCAACACACGTACTTTGAACTTTGAAATAGAATTTAATGCAATTGAGGACAGCAAATGTTTGATAAACGGATTTCTAAAACGGTCTAAGATTTCTTCAGAGAAACTAGTCAATTCGGCTTTATCCATGTTCAACGTTTCATTGATCTCTTCAAAAACAGCTTTGTTTACAAAATCTCCGGTAAAAGCATTATCAACCGTTTCTTTTACAGTCTCATTGCCATAAAGCATTGAAAAAGGAACCATTGCAGTATGTGCTCCATTCAGAATTCTCACTTTACGCGTACGATACGGCTGCATGTCGGCTACGATTTTTACATCCAGCGCTGTTTTTTCAAACGGAAGTTTTGCTTTCAGTTGATCATCTCCTTCAATTACCCACAAAAAGAAACTTTCGGCACTTACAATCAAGTCATCTTTATAATCCAATTGACTGTTGTACTGTTCAATTTGATCTTTCGGATATCCGGGTACAATTCTGTCTACTAATGTGTTGTGAAAAGAACAGTTGTCTGTCAGCCAGGAAACAAATTCGTTTTCTAATTTCCAATCAGTACAATATTTTAAAATAATTTCTTTTAAAGTATCTGAATTATAATTGATTAATTCGCAAGGAATAATCGTTAATGCTTTGTCTGCCGCTCCGTTAAAAAACTTGAATCTTTCATACAAAAGCACTGTCAATTTAGCCGGAAAGGAAACCGGGGGCTGCATACTCAATTGATCGGATTCTATATATTCTATACCTGCTTCGGTTGTATTTGAAATGATAAAGGCCAATTCTTCTTCTTTAGCCAAAGCCAGATACTCCTGAAAAGAGGCATAAGGATCGATCGCTTTTACGATATTGGAAATCAATTCTTTTTCCTGAATTTCTTCTCCTTTTTTAACTCCTTTCATGAATAAGGTGTACAATCCGTCCTGAGCATTAATCATGTTCACCAAACCTCTGTCGATAGGCTGTACTACGGCAATTCCTGCATTAAAATCAGCTTCCTGATTTAATTTTTGAAAAGCATATTCTACAAAGGCTCTTAAAAAGTTACCTTCTCCAAATTGCACTATTTTTATCGGAAGTTTTTCTGAAAGCCCTGAGCTCACTCTGTTTAATTTTTCCATTATTTTTTCGCTTAAAGTGTTTTAAATAACCACATTTAATACCTTATTTATCTCTGATTAATTCCTCTCATTGTAAAAGAAACATTACACTTGTGTGAGGAAAATAAATCTTGCTGTGAGGACTCACAAGATTCATTTATCAAGCGTAATGCTCAATTACAATTTCTAAAATCTAAAAAAACGCATGTTAAATAAGGGCCTATATGATTACCCTTATTTATTTTTAATACTTTTTATAATATCCAGAACCTGACTCACTTTTGTTTTTAATCCGTCATAATCCTGCTGTTCTAATATCTCTTTTGAAATTAACTGTGATCCAATCCCTACGCAGGTTGCTCCTGCACTAAACCACGAGGTCAGACTATCCACTGTCGGCAAAACTCCACCCGTTGGCATAATATTCGTCCACGGACACGGACCTTTTATCGCTTTTATAAATTCCGGTCCGTAAATATCACCCGGGAACAGCTTTACAATTTCACATCCTAATTCTTCAGCTCTTGCGATTTCGGTAAGTGTTCCGCAGCCCGGAGACCAAAGTACTTTTCGGCGATTACAGACAATTGCAATGTCTTCTCTAAAAACGGGAGTAACAATAAAATTCGCTCCCAAACTCATATATAAGGATGCTGAAGCCGCATCAGTAATAGAACCAACACCAAGCATCATTCCCGGTAGTTCTGCCAAAGCATATTGGTTTAATGCTCCAAAAACTTCATGAGCAAAATCTCCTCTGCTCGTAAATTCCATTAATCTTGCACCACCATCATAACAGGCTTTTAGTACTTTTTTACTTATTTCGATATCTGAATGAAAAAATAGCGGAACCATTCCGTTCTCTTTCATTGTTAAAGCCACTTCAATTCTTGAATATTTTGCCATATTTAAATCAATTATCTAGATACTAATCCGGCAGAATCACCATCTATCCTATTTTCAACTTCTTTTAAGGTTACCAGATTATAATCTCCGGCAATAGTATGTTTTAAACAACAAGCAGCCACTGCAAAATCTAAAGCTCTTTGATTGTTGTTTTGATATTCCTGCAATCCATAGATCAACCCTCCCATGAAAGCATCTCCGCTCCCAACACGGTCTACAACAGGAGTCACTTCCTGTACGGCCGCCTGATAAATGGCTTTACCGTCAAATAAAATCCCTCCTATTCTTTGGTGTGATGCGCTTACGGAATACCTAAGGGTTGTTGCTGCTATTTTTAAATCCGGAATCAAATCAAACAATTTGCTATACAAAACCGGAAGCGATTTCTCGTCCTGATAATTCGGATTAACTTTCGGAATTCCCAACATAAAATAGGCCGTGTCAATATCTCCTAAAATCACATTGCTGTATTGCAACAGCTCCGGCATTACTTCACTTGGTGTTTTACCATATTGCCATAATTTGGATCGGTAATTCAAATCACAGGAAATTGTGATTCCCAATTTATGCGCTGCTTTAACTGCTTCTAAACAGGCTTCGGCGGCACTTTGAGAAATTGCAGGTGTAATACCGCTCCAGTGAAACCAATGGGCACCCTCGAGTACTTTCTCCCAGTCAATCATTCCTTTTTCGATAGTTGCCATCGAACTGTGCGCACGATCATAAACCACATTACTGCCACGTGTTCCGGCACCGGTTTCCAGAAAATAGATTCCTAAACGCTCTCCTCCGTAAACTACATTTCCGGACGCTACATTCATTTTTCGCATTTCTTTTACTGCCGAAGCACCAATTTCATTCTCGGGTAATCTTGTTACAAATTCTGCATTCAAACCGTAATTCGCCAGAGACACACAAACATTAAATTCACCGCCTCCATAAGACGCTCCAAATGCTTTTGCCTGCGAAAATCGCAAATGCCTCTCTGTTGAAAGACGCAACATAATTTCCCCGAATGCAACTACTTTATTCATATAATTTTATTGTTTTACCAGTAAAAGATTTTTTTACCATTAAGATATTAAGAAAATTAAGCCTGATGCTTTTATTTGCCGCAGCTTATCTGATTAAAAAGATACTTAAACTCTTTCCTCTATATTCTTTGCTCTATATTCTCTCTTCTTACTTAAAATTTAAAATACTCTTTTGCATTATGATAGGAAATATCCGAAACCAGTTTCCCTATCCACTCCATATCATTTGGAAGCTCTCCGCGTTTGATTTCATCGCCTAAAAGATTACATAAAATACGTCTGAAATACTCATGCCTTGGGAAAGACAAAAAGCTTCTCGAATCGGTCAGCATTCCCACAAAACAACTGATTAATCCCATGTTTGAAAGAGCATTTAATTGTTTTGTCATTCCGTCTTTCTGATCTAAAAACCACCAGCCTGATCCAAACTGCACTTTCCCTCTGACACTTCCGTCATTAAAATTTCCAATCATGGTTGCCATCACTTCGTTATCGGCCGGATTCAGATTATAAATAATCGTTTTAGTCAATTTATCTTTGCTGTCCAGGGCATTTAGAAAACCGGATAGTTTTTGTGCCTGCGGATAATCTCCAATAGAATCCCAACCTGTATCCGGTCCTAAAATTCGGTGCATGCGGGCATTGTTATTTCGTAAAGCTCCTAAGTGAAATTGCTGTACCCACCCAAACTCATGATAAGTCTCAGACAAGAATAACAATACGGCACTTTGAAATTTCAAAACCTCTTCGGGAGTTAAAATTCTGTTTTCTCTTTTCTTTTTGAAGATGGTATTAATTTCATTCTCTGTAAAATCTTCGAAATAAATTTGGTCTAAACCATGATCACTAAGCTTACAGCCATTTTGATGAAAGAACTCAATTCGGCTTCGCAATACGCTGCACAAATCGGCATACGTATGAATCATAACTCCGGACACCTCCCCTAATTTATCCAGATAAGCATTATAGCCATCATTGGAAATTAAGATCGCTTTATCGGGTCTGAAAGCAGTACTCATTTTAGTTCCAATTGGATTCTTTGCCAATTTCTGATGAAACTCAAGGCTGTCAATCGGATCTTCGGTTGTACAAACCAATTCAGCGTTTACTTTTTTAAGCAAATTTTGCGTGCTGTAGGCTGGAGAGTTAATTTTCTCGGTGGTTTCGAGGTATATTTTCTCTGCCGATTTTTCGTTCAGCAAATCATAAATATCAAAATAGCGCGCCAGTTCTAAATGCGTCCAGTGGTACAAAGGATTACGCATAGTATACGGAACCGTTCTGGCCCAGTTTAAGAACTTGTCTTTATCGGAAGCATTTCCCGTCACAAACTGCTCGTTGATTCCCAAGGTACGCATCGCACGCCATTTGTAGTGATCTCCGTTGATCCACACCTGTGTACTATTTTCAAAAATTTTATCTTCAGCAATAAACTGAGGATTCAAATGATTGTGATAATCGATGATGGGCTGATTTTTGGAATAATTATGATACAGCTCTTCTGCAAATTTATTTTCAAGTAAAAAATTATCGTTTATGAAGGTATTTGAACTCATGTTTTTTTTTGATGTAATTGAAATAATTATTCGTTTGATGGTTTACCGATTGTTGCTAAGATTCCACCATCGACATACAAAATATGACCGTTCACAAAATCGCTGGCCTTTGAAGACAAAAATATCGCTGCCCCTGCCAGATCACTTGCGTCTCCCCATTTTGCAGCAGGTGTTCTGCTGATAATAAAATCATTAAAAGGATGACCGTCCACTCTAATAGGTTTGGTCTGTTCGGTAGCAAAATACCCCGGGCCGATTCCGTTGATCTGAACATTGTGTTTTGCCCATTCGGTAGCCATATTTTTGGTCAGCATTTTCAAACCGCCTTTTGCAGCAGCATAAGCTCCTACTGTACTGCGGCCCAACTCGCTCATCATCGAACAAATGTTAATTATTTTTCCCTGTCTTCTTTCAATCATCCCTCTCACCACATGCTTCGACACAATAAACGGACTCACCAAATCAATATCAATAACCTCTTTAAAATCGGATACTTCCATTTCAATCAGCGGAATCCTTTTGATGATTCCTGCATTGTTAATCAGGATATCGATTGGGCCCACTTCATTTTCAATTTTTCGAACTGCAGCAATGACTTCCATCTCCTCGGTTACATTAAACTTATAACCCACTGCATGAATTCCATCTTTTTGAAGTTCTGCTACCGCATCATCAATTTTCTGCTGAGAAGAGTTTCCGTTTATTACAATTGTTGCACCTGCCTCTCCTAATCCTTTTGCCATTGCCATTCCCAGTCCGTGTGTACTTCCTGTAATCAGAGCAACTTTTCCGTTTATATCAAATAATGAGTTTGCCATATTTTTTTATCTTAAGTCAGTGATTTTACACACATCCATATCTCCGTAATCCAAATTCTCACCCGCCATTCCCCAGATAAAAGTATAGTTACTGGTTCCGGATCCTGAGTGAATCGACCACGGTGGTGAAATAACCGCCTGATGATTGTTCATCCAAATGTGTCTGGTTTCCTGAGGCTGTCCCATAAAATGACAAACGGCCTGATTTTCTGGAATATCCAAATAGAAATAGACTTCCATCCTGCGATCGTGTACGTGTGCCGGCATCGTATTCCAGACACTTCCGGGTCTTAATTCCGTCATTCCCATCTGTAATTGACAAGTGGTTACAACGTTCCCAATTATCATTTGATTTACGGTGCGGTGATTAGCCGTTTCCATAGTTCCCAATTCCAGCTTGTTTGCTTCTGCCAGACTCACCTTTACGGTTGGATATGTTTGGTGTGCCGGAGCAGAATTGATATAATATTTGGCTGGATTCTCAGGATCATCACTTTTAAAGATCACTTCTTTGTTACCGCTTCCGATGTACAAAGCATCCTTAAACGCCAATTCGAAAGAAACTCCTTCAACTAGTACAGTCCCTTTGCCACCTACGTTGATAATTCCCATTTCTCTTCTTTCCAAAAAGTAACCTGCTTTCAACGGGTCAATACTTTCCAAAGTCAGATCCTTCAACGGAACTGCCGATCCTGCGATATATCTGTCATAATGAGAATAGGTTAACACAATCTCATCTTCCTGCATTAAATCGTCAATTAAGAATTCGTTTCTCAATTCCTGAGTATCATACTTTTTTACTGCTTCGGGGCTTGACGCGTATCTTGAACTATATTTTGTCATAATTTTAAATTAATGTAATCGATTGCATTAAACTAGATTTTTATCCCTAAAAACCATATATTAAACGTAAATTTTATTCTTTTTTTATAATTGTTTTCTTGAACTGTAATCTTAAAGATTGGTAATCGGACTGTATTTAGGTACTAACGTTTTCATTACAGACCAGCCTGTCAGATAACAAACGGCACAAATAGAGAAAATGATAAAGTAGCCGGCTTCAATTCCCTGAAAACCCATAAACGACATATTGTTTTCTTTGGCATAATCAAACAGCATTCCCGAGCCTTTATTGATAAATGTAGAGCCAATCCCTCCGGCTAAACCTCCA
Source organism: Flavobacterium sp. CFS9 (assembly GCF_041154745.1). Classification (NCBI taxonomy): domain Bacteria; kingdom Pseudomonadati; phylum Bacteroidota; class Flavobacteriia; order Flavobacteriales; family Flavobacteriaceae; genus Flavobacterium; species Flavobacterium sp. CFS9. The sequence goes on from NZ_AP031573.1 coordinate 5,154,113, forward strand.
ATACCAGTGATAGTTGCAATGGCTTTTTTAGGAAACATATCTCCTACAGTCGTAAAAATATTAGCCGACCATGATTGATGAGCTGCACCTGCGATACCAATAATAATAACAGGAATCCAATAACTGATGTATCCTAAAGGCTGTGCAATCAAGGCTAATAATGGAAAGAATGCAAAAATCAGCATCGCTCTCATTCTGCCTTCATATGGGTTCATTCCTTTTTTCTCTACAAAATAAGTGGGCAGCCAGCCACCGATAATTGACAGCAGGGTTATCATATACAAAACGAATAAAGGAAGAGCCGCCTCAGTAGAGTCCATGTTGTATACCGAACTTAAGTAGGCCGGGGTCCAGAATAAGAAAAACCACCACACCCCATCGGTCATAAATTTACCAAAAGCAAATGCCCAGGTTTGTTTGTATTTAAAGCAGTCGACAAAAGAGACTTTATCTTTGGTTTCCGGTACATACCCATTTAGTTTGCTGTCTGTGACATCATCTTGTTGTATGTATTCTAATTCTGCAGCACTCACTTTTGGGTGTTTTTCGGGTTTATCATACATAAAAATCCAAAATCCCATCCAGACAAATCCTAGCGCACCAATAATGATAAAAGCCATTTCCCATCCGAAAGATTCTGCGATAAACGGAATAGATATAGGAGCTGCCAAAGCACCAACAGTGGCACCGGCATTGAAAATACTGGTAGAAAATGCTCTGTCTTTTTTAGGAAAATATTCGGCGGTTGTTTTAATCGCGGCCGGAAAATTCCCTGCTTCACCCACTGCCAAAACAAAACGGGCAAAGATGAACAAGGTAACACTTACATTAATTACCAATCCGGTATCTTTTACAAGGTGAATCGCCTGCTTGGCCCCTTCGAAACCTACAAACCAGTCCCCTGAAATGATTCCGGCTGTAGCAATACCACAAAAAGCGTGAAGACAAGCTCCAAAAGACCAGATACCAATGGCCCACAAAAATCCTCTTTTAGTATCCATCCAATCCACAAATCTACCCGCAAAAAATAATGAAACGGCGTAAAAAATAGAAAACAAGGCAGTGATATTTCCGTAGTCATTATTAGTCCAATGAAACTCAGGCGCAATAAAATCGCTCCACGTTAAAGAAAGTACCTGTCTGTCTAAATAGTTGATAGTTGTTGCAAAAAAAAGCAACGCACATATACTCCAGCGATAACTTCCTGTAGATTTTTTGGTCTGGGTCATAATAACTGCATTTGTTTGGTTCATGGTAATGGTTGATTATAAAAGTTGATAGTTTTCCGGCCAATCTAATCTGCTGATCAAACACGATATAAAAATTACAATACCTATGATTTTAATGCAACAAAATTAAATAAATGTAATCGATTGCACAAATATAGTTTTAAATCTTTATATTCCAAATAAATTATATAAAAATTTAATTTGGACACATAATTAAACACATCACTCAAAAAAAATTAATTTAAATTACATTTTAAGTAATATATTTGTTAAAAGCTGTTTTCACAAACTTAACCGTTTTATCTATCAAAATTGTCCAAAAAACTTTCACTTTTGACCAATTCACCGTAATCTTCACTTCTGCGAAGCAAAAGTCATTTGTTACATTTTTACAAAAGCCTAAAACTTACCCAAAAAACATTCTTTTGAAACTCATTCCCTACTCATTTAAAAACTACTATAATTCATGAAAAATGTAAAAGAATTACTTCTAACCTTATTTTTATTCACCTTTATGTACACTACTTTACATGCTCAAAATGAAATTATACCACTCTGGAATACAATACCAGACGAAATAAAAGCTCCAGATTACAAGGAAAATGAATCTTTAATAGACGGGAAAGTACAGAGCACAAGTTTAGTTACCGTTCCAACATTGAGTATTTTTTTACCTAAAGAAAGTAAACCCAATCAAACTGCTGTTCTAATTTTTCCCGGAGGAGGATACCAGCATCTAGCCATTGATAAAGAAGGGACTAAAGTCGCCAACTGGCTCAATAGTCTCGGAATTGCGGCTTTTGTTGTCAAATACAGATTACCGAGTGATCAAATCATGAAAAACAAAAATACCGGACCGTTGCAGGACGCACAGGAAGCCATCCGCCACATAAGGCAAAATGCTGCAAAATACAACATAGACACTAACAAAATAGGGATTATGGGCTTCTCGGCCGGAGGACATTTAGCGGCTACCCTGGCAACACATTACGATGAAGTCACTTACGACTCAAAATCTAAAACAAATGCACGTCCGGACTTTTCACTTTTAATCTATCCGGTAATCTCCATGCAAAATGAAATTACGCATAAAGGCTCACAAAGCAGTCTACTGGGAAATAATCCCTCACAAGAATTACGGGATTTTTACTCTAACGAAAAGAAAGTTACTTCAAAAACTCCTCCCGCTTTTCTGATTCATGCCACAGACGACAAAGTGGTTTTACCGGAGAATAGTATCAATTACTATCTGGCACTTAAACGAAACGGAGTTTCAGCTGAATTACATCTATATGAAAAAGGAGGACACGGTTTTGGCTTGGGCGTAAATAGTACCAGTAAATTCTGGACCAGAGATTGTGAAGAATGGCTTAAAATTAACGGCTACCTATAATATTACAAGAAGAAAAAAAGGGTCTTTAGATTCGGATAACCCAATAACCAAATCTAAAAACCCTATAAAAATCAGACTCTTTTGTAATCCTGCAAATTCATACAAAGCTTATACCCACGATCAAATGAATAAGTCCAATTTTCATTGTAATTAAAAAAATTGTTTCTCCAAAAACAGTTAATTATAACAACCTATATATGTTGTTTAAAAAGGTAAAAAACAGCATAATCACCCGTTATTATGGCGCAAAAGTACAAGCAACTTTAGAGAAAACATTACGGCTTTCCGCATTACCAAAATCTTTTTCTTCCTAAAAACGCTAAGTCACTGACTATCTGAAACACTACAGCTGAAAAATCTTTTGCTTTTTTTTTTAAAGAGACTAAGGTACTACGAAACTAAGGCGCTAAGGTTTTAAAAATTTTCGAAGTTTTCTTATCCTAGATTAAGTTATAACAAGCTCTTTACTAGTACATTTGCAAAATACAGACTTTTTTCTAAGTTACTAAACTTATGAAATCTTAGAACCTTAGTATCTCAGCAACTTAGCAACTTAGAAAGAATTCTAAAAACTACTATCTATGAAAACATACGAATTTTTACTGCTGGGAAAAAACCAAGCCATTCTGGAAATTTTACTCCGATTGGTAAATGCTTATGAGAACTGGAATGCAATTGGTTTTAATGACGAAAAACTGGCTCAGGATTATTTTTTGAATCACAAAATTGATATTGTTCTTTTGAGTTCAGGGATCGAAGACCGTATCGAAAAAGAGTTTACTTCTTTTTGCTTAAAACAGCAGCCTGATGTTGAAGTAATTGAACATTTTGGAGGCGGAAGCGGTTTGCTAAAATCAGAAATTGAATATCGATTGCATCTGAAAGGAAAGATTTAGATGCAAACAAATTCTTTAAATTTGCCAAAAACCGAACGCTAAAATGGAAAAGAAATATTCAGTTGTCATTCACCCTTCACCAGAAATAATTGAGGCCATCAAAGCCATGAAAGAGCAGCTGGCAAGTGAAATTGGCTGGTTCAACAGTAAAAATTCGGTGGCTCATATCACGATTTGTGAGTTTACAACTGACGATTCTCAACTGGATAAATTCAAGCAAAAGCTTTTTAATGTTTGTGATACCTTTACTCCGTTTCAGGTACATTTGGATGATTTTGGTGCGTACGAAAGCGGTGCTTTTTTCATTGCACCAAGTGAAGAATCAAAAAAGAGTTTACAACCAATCATGAAAAAGACACAGAAATCGTTACTTCTTTCCAACCTTAAAAAAAGCACTGATCCGCATATTTCTATTGGAAGAAAACTGACTCCCGAAAATCTTCAAATCGCATCACAGCTTTTTACCACAATTGCAATGGATTTTTTCTGTGAAGAAATTATTCTCCGTGAATTAGATCCTGTAAAAAGACAGTTTTTTGTCATTAACAAGTTTCCTTTTGGCAGTAATCCACAGCCGGAACTTATACAGGGTACTTTGTTTTAGGCGTGAAATATTTGTTGTGAGATGTGAGATGTAAGATGTGAAATGTGAAATATGGAATGTGGAAAACCTCAAACTTGAAACTTGAAACCTGAAACTCGAAACCAGAAACTTCGAACTTCATTTTTTCGTATATTTGAATTTTACAAATCGTCGTCATGAAATCACTGGATTCTTTTTACAAAGATATTACTGAAGGTTCCTCCGTTGAACCGGGTTCCCTATTGCCCAATGACATCAAAAAAGAAATTGGTCATTTTAATGTATTTGGCATCAAAGAGCTTTTAGATCGTCTTCAGGGTAAAGCCATCATGCCTTATGATCGTCGTGCTTACTACAAAATCAGTTTGATAAAAGGTAAAAACAGAGCCGAATATGCTAACAAGATCATTGAAATTGAAAAGCAGGGACTTTTATTTGCCACCCCAAAGATTCCGTACAATTATTTACCGCAGGATACCAATCAATCGGGACAATTTTGCGTGTTTACTGGTGAATTTTTATCGAAAAGCAAAAGTGGAATTGATCTGGACGAACTTCCTATTTTTGCTTCTGATGGCTATCCTATTTTTCAATTAACCGATGAAGAAGTGACAGAAGTAGAATTGATTTTCAATAAAATACAAAAAGAAATCAACTCCGATTACATTTACAAATACGATTTAATTCGGAATTACGTCGCCGAACTCATTCACTTCGGACAAAAACTACAGCCTATAACAGCTTTATATTCGAAACATAATTCGGCTGCAAGAGTTTCTTCTTTATTTGCTGAATTGCTGGAAAGACAATTCCCCATAGAATCTCCAAATCAGCGCTTACAACTTAGAACTGCTAAAGATTTTGCTGAAAGATTATCCGTTCATGTCAATCATCTCAATAAAGTTTTAAAGGAAAATACCGGAAAAACTACCACCGAATTAATCAGCAGCCGTTTGACCAGTGAAGCCAAAATCCTTTTAAAACAAACGGACTGGAATATCTCTGAAATTGCCTTCTCCTTAGGATTTGAAGAATTGGCACATTTCTCTAACTTCTTTAAAAAACAAACTTCGTTTACTCCTTTAGCCTTTCGTAGTTAATTGTTTATTGTGAGATGTGAAATGTAAAACATTGTTTGTTGTTGATTTTAAACTCCTGATACTTAACTTTTAACTGTTGACTCTAACCTTAACATTGTAGCTTCTTTTTAATTAAAAAAATGGCTGTCTTCCTGAGCAGAGTCGAAGAAACCCTCCTGAACAAAGTCAAAACAGTCTTCCTGAGCGGAGTCGAAGGATCTCCCTCGTTCTTTAAATGGCACTTCAAATCTAACCTGATTTGAATTTTGCAAACATCGATTTGATATTTACAACTTCTCACTCCTGCTTCACTCCTACCTTTGTCTTATTAATTTAAAATACAAAATAAAATGGCAGCACATACAAAAATTGCTCTCGTAACAGGTGGTAGCAGGGGTTTAGGAAAAAATATGGCAATCGCAATTGCTAAAAAAGGAATTGATGTAATTATTACTTACAACAGCAAAAAAGAAGAGGCTGATTCAGTGGTAAAAGAAATTGAAAGCTTAGGTCAAAAAGCAGCTGCCCTTCAATTAAATGTTGCCGATTCCGGTACTTTTGATCCCTTTTTCAGCTCTGTTGCGGAAACTCTAAAAAATACCTTTAAAACGGATAAATTTGATTTTTTAGTCAACAATGCCGGAACCGGGCTCCATAATTTATTTACAGAAACAACGGAAGCCGAATTTGATCAATTGACCAATATACATTTTAAAGGTCCTTTTTTCTTAACTCAAAAAGCATTAAAACTTATGAATGATGGCGGCGGAATTGTAAATATCTCAACCGGTTTGGCGAGATTTTCTTTTCCTGGTGCTTCAGCCTATGCTTCTATGAAAGGTGCAATTGAAATCTTAACTAAATATCAGGCAAAAGAACTGGGTGAACGAAAAATAAGAGCCAATGTAGTTGCACCGGGTGCGATCGAAACTGATTTTAACGGTGGTACGGTGCGTGATAATGAACAATTGAACAAAAATATAGCCGCACTTACCGCTTTAGGAAGAGTAGGATTGCCGGACGATATTGGCGGTGTGGTTGCCTTTTTATGTACCGAAGAGGCGCGCTGGGTAAATGCACAACGCATTGAGGTTTCAGGCGGAATGAATTTGTAATTTTATCTCGCGAATCTATAATTTAAACCCGACAAGTTTTTAAAACCAGTCGGGTTTGTCATTCTGAGTATATTGAATTAGTAAGAATTCTTTTTTAATCCTTCTCGACGATTACATCAAAACCTCCGTTTTTATCAAAAACAACATCATAGAATTTGGCGTTTTTTTGTATTCCGACTTCGTAAGTGGTTTTGTTTTTATCGTCTACCACTACTGCCGATTCTTTAATGGCACTGGCAGGATAATTTTTCTTCAGATAGGTTTGTGCTTTTTGTGGCAGCTGATTGAATGGAATTTGCAACTCAAAAGCTTTCAGAGTTCCCAAATTATCATAAACCGCCAATGCGTTAGTGTTTTTATCTTTTTTGAACTTGGCCTCGTATCGAATTTCATCGTCGTCATCTCCAACATATTTTAATGTCCAGACCGGAACTTTACCGGGATATTCTTTCTGAAAAGTAAACAGTACTTTCTCAGGTGGAGTGACAACTTTATCGGGAGAAATTCCATTCTGTCCTATTAAAAAGCTGCTGTACAAAAAGGTAATCATCAGAAATAGTTTTTTCATGTGGCCTAATTTTAAATTAACATTTCTTAAAACTAACGTATTAAAATTACTACTTTATTCTGAAGAAAAAATAATATTATAAAAAAATGTTAAAATATTCGGTAACAATATACTAAACAGGACGTCTTACGAAAAACCAAAACCACAAAAATGAAATCTAACCTGAAAAATTTTGAAGCTTCACCGCAGCTTTATGCCCGCATAGCCGGGATATTGTATTTGGTCATTATCGTCATGGGATTCTTCGCAGAAACCTTTGTCAGAAACAAATTGTTTGTACCCGGAGATGCCACTGCAACTGCCTACAATATTACACATTCGCAATTTCTGTGGAAAATAGGCATTACAGCGGATCTTATTATGCAAATTTGCGATCTGCCAGTCATGATTATCCTTTATTATCTTTTAAAACCGGTAAACCGAAAGCTTGCTCTTTTAAATTTATCGTTCAATTTAATCCAGACTGCCGTTTTAGTGGCCAATAAACTGAATCTTTTGGCTGCATTGTTTTTTCTGAGTGGTGCCGACTATTTAAAATCTTTCAGTCCCGATCAGTTACACACCTTATCTTATCTTTCGATTAAGTTACACGATTATGGTTTCGGAATCGGATTGATCTTTTTTGGATTTGTATGCCTACTGGAAGGTTATCTGATCTTTAAATCAGGTTATTTACCAAAGGTCATCGGAGTTTTAATGAGCCTGGCCGGAATTTGTTACCTAACCAATAGTTTCTTCTTAATTCTGATCCCGAAACTTTCAAGCATCGTTTTATTAATGCCTTGTTTGATTGCCGAATTGTCTCTTAGTTTATGGCTTGTTTTTAAAGGCGTAAAACTGCCCGTCTGGAAAGAAATAGTATGGTCCTAAAATTATTTCTACATCTACAAAATATCAAAAAAACCTGCCGGAAATTACTCTTTGGCAGGCTTTTTCTTTGAAATAATTGAATTAGTAAGCTCCCTTCATTTCTGTTTTTATGTCAATTTTACTTCTGTTTCAGTCTAATATTACATCCGTATTATTTCTTTAATCGATCTGATAATTCTCTTTTATAGGTAATCCCAATTGGTAATTTTTCGTTTTTAATGACCACAAAATCTTTGTCGGTGGCTTCAATTTTATCAAGAGCCACGATATAGGATTTGTGAATGCGCATGAAATTCTTTTCGGGCAGGCATTTCTCCAATTCACTGGTGGTGATAGAAGCCAGATAGGTTCTTTTTAGAGTATGCAGTTTCACATAATTACCAAAACTCTGTGCAAACAAAAGCTGATCCAATTCGATCTCAATAAAATAACCGTCAACCTTCACCGTAACAGAATTAATTACGGCTTCTTCGGTTTTGACTTTACCATTTTCCGTTGCAAAAAAACGATCGATGGCTTTGAGGAATCTTGGAAAATAAATCGGTTTGAGAAGATAATCTATAACACCGTAATCATAACTTTCAAGAGCATATTCAGAATAAGCAGTCGTTAAAATTGTACTGGGATGTGTTGGAATAATCTTCAGCAATTCCATCCCTGAAATCTCCGGCATATTGATGTCCAAAAACATCAGATCAACAGGATGTTCTCTTAAATAATCCATTGCCTCAATACCGTTAAAGCCCTGAAAAACCAATTCTAATTGCGGATTTTGCTTGATGTAATTCGCCAGCACATAATGCGCTGCCGGTTCATCATCGACAATTATACATTTTTTAGGTTCTCTCATTCGACAAACTTTTTCAATTGCACTTTCAAATCTACGATATAGGTATTTTTATCGTCCTGGATGTCTAATTTATAGGCTTTCCCATAAATTAAATTCAATCGCTCTATAGTATTTTTTAAACCAATTTTAGTCGAAACTACATCTGTTTTTTTCTTTGGAATGGAGTTTACCACATGCAAATGAAGCAAGCCATTTTCGACCGTAATGATGATCCTCACAAAACATTTTTCTATCGCACAGGTTCCGTGTTTGAACGCATTTTCGATAAATGCAATCAACAGCATCGGCGATACTTTATAAGCATTTTCGTTGTCGATCTTGCAATCGTACGTAATCTCACAGCGATACGCTACCCTTTCTTTTTCAAGCTGAACATAACTGTTTATAAACTCGAGTTCGTCTTCCAGAGACACGCATTGTTTGTTATTGCTTTCAAGCTGATAACGCATCAGCTGCGATACTTTCATGATTAAATCTGAGGTACGATCCGGAAACTCAAGACTAATTCCGTAAAGCGTATTAAAGGTATTAAATAAAAAGTGCGGATTCAATTGTCCTTTCAACGAATTCAATTGCATTTGATTGAATAACAAAGTTTCATCCGTCTGTCTTTTGTGGATTCTGTAAAACTTAAAAACAATTATCGGACTCAATATACAAACCAAAGTCCCTAAAACACTGGCCAGCTGATACACATAACTGCGCTGATGAGAGTTTTGATACAAACGGCAGTTACTAAACATTTCCAGACTGGTAACCTCATATAAAACAACCGAAAAGAGCAATACTCCCGCCAGTGTCAGAAAAATATAAGTTACAGGGCGTTGTTTTTTAAAAAGTATGGGAAGTAAAAAGAAACGGTTGAATTGGGCGTGCAAGTATAAAATTAAATAGAAAAAAATGCCCATCAATATGGATGCAAAAGAGCTGAACAACATCCAATCGTTTTTTAAGGTATAAATAGTAAATGAAAAGGCAACAACGGCAATTTCCTGCCACCATTTGTGATCCAATATGTTTTCCAGTTCTTTATTCATTCTTAAAACTTAAATAGTTTACAAATTAACCACATTTTTTTAGTTTTTATTTCCAATAAATGACCAATTGAATTGGTCATTTATAATCGCATTACATCATTTAAGAAAGCTTTTATCCGGCCAAGTGAAATAATTTTGAGAGATCAAATTCACACCACTACTTTATATGTACTTCAAAAAAATTACTTTATTAGTTTTCTTGATTTTTGCCTGTGGTAGTTATGCTCAAACCCTGTCTTTAAAAGAAGCCATAAAAACAGGTTTGGAAAACTACGGTTCCATCAAGGCAAAAAACAATTACACCAACGCATCACGCGAAAGTCTTAAGCAGTCTAAACGTGATTACCTGCCCAACCTAAACTTATCGGCGCAACAGGATTACGGAACTGTAAACGGTCAGAATGGGCCTCTTTATGGCTTTGGGGGTCTTGGAGTAGCTTCGTCCGGGCTTCCTTTACCGGAACAAAACTGGAATTCGGCATTTGGCGCACTTTATCTGGTCAACATGAACTGGGATTTTTTCACTTTCGGAAAAACACAGGAAAAAATCAATTTATCTAAAATTGATGTTCAGGCTAAAGAAAAGGATCTGAAACAGGAAAAATTCCAACAGGAAATCAAAATTTCTGCCGCTTATCTGAATCTACTGGCCAGTCAGAGATTGTTGATTTCACAGCAAAAAAATCTGGATCGCGCTCAGGTTTTCAAAAAAACTGCCGTAGCAAGAGTGAAGAACGGATTACTAGCCGGAGTTGATTCTACTTTAGCCACTGCCGAAGTATCAAAAGCTAAAATTGCACTGAATCTGGCCAAAAACTTTGTCAAAGAACAAAACAACAAACTGGTCGATCTCATGGGCGTTGCTCCTCAGGATTTTGTAGCCGATTCCCTTTTTGTCACTCAGATTCCAAAAGAACTCATTAAAGAAAATACTGCCACAGACAGCCTTCATCCTTTATTGCAGTTGTATAAAACAAAAATCGATTACAGCAATCAGCAGGTCAAATTGTACAAAAGATTCTATTATCCAACCATGACGGCTTTTGGTGTTTTGCAAACCAGAGCGTCGGGATTTGATTCGTCTTATGCCACCAATCAGCATGCCTTTACCCGAAATTACTGGGACGGTGTCAATCCGGATCGTACCAATTATTTAGTTGGAATTGGAATTACGTGGAATTTAACGACTCCTTTCCGCTCCAACAAGCAAGTCACTGCTCAGAAATTTATTTCGCAGGGACTACAGGAAGAATACAACCAAGCCGATCGTGACCTGAAATCACAGTTGAATTTTGCTGAAGATAAAATCAAAATCACTTTAGAAAATTATGCCGAAGCACCGATTCAGGTGGAAGCTGCCAAAAGAGCCTATCTTCAAAAATCGACTTTATACAAAAACGGTTTAACCGATCTGACTGATTTAACGCAGACGATGTACGTTTTAAATCGTGCCGAAATCGATCGTGATATTGTCAATAATAATGTGTGGCAGTCGTACTTACTGAAAGTCGCTGCAACAGGAAATTTTGACCTATTTATAAATGAATTTTAATTATAAAGCCCAATGAATTTAATACGTTTTGCACTCCGCAAGCCCATCTCCATTCTCGTATTGGTTGCGGGTCTCTTTTTCTTCGGAATTGGTGCCATCAGAGACATTAAGGTCGATATTTTACCGAAAATGAATTTGCCGGTTATCTATATTGCGCATCCGTTTGGAGGTTATACGCCTGACCAGATGGAAGCTTATTTTGCCAAAAATTACGTCAACGTTTTACCTTTTTCGAATGGTATCAAATCGGTAGAAACCAAAAATATTCAAGGGTTAATGATTATGAAATTAACCTATTATGAAGGAACCAATATGGCGCAGGCCGCTGCCGAATTGAGCGCACTGTCCAACAGAATCCAGGCGGTTTTTCCTCCGGGAACACAACCTCCTTTTATCATACGTTTTGATGCTTCATCATTGCCAATCGGGCAATTGGTTTTGAGTTCAAAAATCAGATCGAATAACGAATTACAGGATTTAGCCAACGTGTATGTCCGAGCTTCTTTTACTTCAATTCCCGGTTTATTGTCTCCGGCTCCTTTTGGCGGAAGCCCGAGAACAATCGAAATTAACGTAGATCCGGATCTGTTACGTTCACACAATATGACACCCGATCAAATTGTTGAAGCGATTCGTTTGAACAATCAGACGGCCCCTTCCGGAAACGTGAGAATGGGCGACAAAAATTATATTACCCCTACCAATAATACCATTAAAGAAGTTAAAGATTTTGAGCAGATTCCGTTATTCAAAGGCGGTGTTCAGAACTTAAAATTAGGCGATGTGGCCAACGTAAAAGACGGTGCCGATATCACAGCGGGTTACGCTTTGGTAAACGGAAAACGTTCGGTTTATATCAGTATTGCAAAAGCGGGAGATGCTTCGACCTGGGATGTGGTTCAGAAACTGAAAAAAGAACTTCCTAAAATTCAGAGTACACTTCCCGAAGATGTTAATTTATCGTACGAATTTGACCAGTCGGTTTATGTAATCAACTCCGTTAAAAGTTTGATTACCGAAGGAATTATCGGCGCGGTTTTAACCGGATTGATGGTAATGCTTTTCCTGGGCGACCGTCGTGCTGCTTTAATCGTTATTATGACCATTCCAATTTCGATTATTTCCGGAGTTTTATTCCTGAAATTATTCGGACAAACGATTAACTTAATGTCTTTGAGCGGATTGGCGCTTGCCATTGGAATTTTAGTAGACGAAAGTACCGTGACCATCGAAAACATTCACCAGCATCTCGACATGGGAAAACCCAAGGCACTCGCCATTTGGGATGCCTGTCAGGAAATTGCTTTGCCTAAATTACTGATCTTACTGTGTATACTAGCTGTATTTGCGCCGGCATTTACCATGGTGGGTATTCCCGGAGCCTTGTTTCTTCCTTTGGCTTTAGCGATTGGTTTCTCTATGGTTATTTCGTTTTTATTGTCTCAAACCTTTGTGCCGGTAATGGCGAACTGGATGATGAAAGGACACGAAAAGCATCCACATGGCCCTGAAATTACCGACGACGAAGCCGAATTTAATGACTGCGGTTTAACTCCCGAATCTGAACAAAATCTGATCACTCAGAAAAAGGAAATGGTCGAAAGAGAAGATTTTAACAACGACGGAAAACTGAGCGGTTTCGAAAAATTCAGAAATCGTTTCATGCGAACTTTGGACCGATTGTTTGTCCATAAAAAAGTAACCTCAATTGTTTATTTAGTTGCAGCTACTGTTTTGGCCATTGTTTTAATTGGCTTTATCGGAAAAGATGTTTTTCCAAAAACAAATTCAAGTCAGTTTCAGTTACGAATGCGTGCGGTTGACGGAACACGATTGGAAAGAACCGAAGAACAAGCCCGAATTGTACTAAAAGAATTAGAAAAAATGGTCGGTAAAGAGCATATCGGAATTTCTTCTGTTTATGTGGGGCAGCACCCTTCACTGTTCTCGATCAACCCGATTTATCTTTTTATGGCGGGTTCTCATGAAGCTGTGTTTCAGGTAAGTTTAAAAGAGTATCATGTGGATATGGATGAGTTTAAAGATGAGTTACGAGCAAGACTGAAAAAAGTTTTACCGGACACTAAACTTTCTTTTGAACCTATCGAATTGACCGACAAAGTGTTGAGCCAGGGTTCTCCTACTCCAATTGAAATTCGAATTGCCGGAAAAGACAAAAAACGAAATGAGTTATATGCCACTCAGATTGTTGACAAGTTAAAAGCAATCTCTTATTTCAGAGACGTACAAATTGGTCAGCCGATACATTATCCGGCCATGAACATTAATATCGACAGAACACGTGCAGCCGAATTGGGTGTTGATATGAATGATATTTCGCGTTCACTTATCGCATCGACTTCATCGTCACGTTATACCGAGAAAAACAACTGGGTCGACGAAAAAGCAGGATTATCCTATTCTGTACAAGTTCAGGTTCCGTTGAATAAAATGAAAAGCAAAACCGATATTGGAGAAATTCCGGTATTGAAAAACTCGCTTCGTCCCGTTTTAAGTGACGTTGCCAAAATTACACCCGGCTTTGTAAGTGGTGAAAATGACAATTTAGGGGCCATGCCATACATTACCGTTACGGCCAACATCAACCAGACTGATTTGGGGACGGCCACAAAAGATGTTGCATCGACCATTAGTTCATTAGGCGAATTGCCTCGTGGTTTATTTATTACTCCAATTGGACTAAGTACGGTATTGAGCGAAACATTAAGCAGTTTACAGACCGGTTTATTGGTTGCCGTTTTTGTAATCTTCTTAATGTTGGCCGCTAATTTTCAGTCGTTCAAAGTTTCGCTGGTAATCTTAACCACAGTTCCGGCGGTTGTTTTAGGTGCTTTATTAATGTTGACTCTAACAGGTTCAACGCTTAATTTACAATCCTATATGGGAATCATCATGTCTGTCGGAGTTTCTATAGCCAATGCCGTTTTATTGGTGACCAATGCCGAACAGCTTCGAAAAATAAACGGTAATGCCTTAGAATCTGCGAGAGAAGCCGCTGCATTACGTCTTCGTCCGATTATCATGACTTCTGTTGCAATGATTGCGGGAATGCTCCCAATGGCGATTGGTCACGGCGAAGGAGGCGATCAGGTTTCTCCGTTAGGAAGAGCGGTTATCGGCGGATTATTATTTTCTACTTTTGCCGTATTGTTGATCCTTCCGCAGATATTTGCATGGGCACAGGAAAAAACATCAACACAATCAGTTTCCCTAGATCCTGAAGACGAAGAAAGTATCCATTATATCTCATCCTTAAATAAGTCTAAAGTTAGAAAGTCATAAAGTCATAAAGCCGAAAGTCATAAAGTCGAAAGTTACGATCATCGCGAAAACACTTCGATAAACTTTTATACTTTCTGAATACTTATAAAAACATATATAAAACCAAAAAATGAAAAATAACATTATAAAATCTACAGCGATACTATTTACAGCTTTAGTTGTACTAAGCTGTGAAAAGAAAAAAGAAGAAGCGCCTAAAGCGGAAATCGAACCTAAAGTCGAAACTTTCCTTTTGGCCAAAGAAAAACTGACTACAGAATTGCGTTTACCGGCAGAATTAACCGGTTTTCAACAAGTCGATTTGTATGCCAAAGTAAGCAGTTTTGTAAAGCTGCTGAAAGTAGATATTGGTTCGAAAGTAAAAAAAGGACAATTGTTAATTGTTTTGGAAGCACCGGAGATCAGTTCGCAATTGGCTGCTGCCGAATCGAGATTAAAATCGATGGAAGCCATATACGCTACCAGCAAAAGTACCTACAACCGTTTGTACGAAACGAGCAAGGTTGAAGGAACCATTTCTAAAAATGACTTAGAAATGGCAAGCGGAAAGAAAAATTCCGACTACGCGCAATATCAGGCAGCCATCGCGGCACACAAAGAAATCTCGATCATGAGAGGGTACTTAGAAATCCGCGCACCATTTGACGGAGTGGTAGCCGCCAGAAACGTCAATTTAGGAACCTTTGTAGGTCCCGCAGGAAAAGGTTCAGACTTGCCTTTATTGACCATTCAGCAACAGGACAAATTGCGTTTGGCTGTTTCGGTACCGGAATTGTACACGGGATATTTACACAATGGCGACGAAATGAGTTTTAATGTAAAATCGCTTCCGGACACTTTTACCGCTAAAATTACCAGAATGTCCGGCGCTTTAGATTTAAAACTACGTTCTGAAAGAGTCGAAATGGACGTTCACAACACCCAAACCAATCTATTACCCGGAATGGTAGCCGAGGTTTTGTTACCGCTTAACGCCAAAGACAGCACGTTTGTCATTCCGAAATCGGCATTGGTAAATTCAGCTGAAGGTTTGTTTGTCATCAAAGTCCTGAACCACAAAGCCACCCGCATTGACGTTAAAAAAGGAAGAGAAATCGACGACAAAGTGGAAGTTTTCGGAGATTTAAACCTAAAAGATAAACTAATAAAAATTGCCAGCGAAGAAACTAAAGATGGCGATGTTATAAATGAATAGACTGGGTTTTGTTATCTTTTTAGTAGATTATACAAACAACTGTACGCATTCTTAGGAATGTAAAATTAAAATTTGTTAAAAGGACAGTTCTTCTTTTTGAGGGGCTGTCCTTTTGTTTTTAATAAACAGGTAAAAGTACGTGGTTGTTTGGGTTTGTAAATTGATATTTTTGAATCAATACCCCATTCTCAATCAATTAATCACATTTATCAAAAAACAACCATTAATCATGAATATTCAAGAAATAAATAGATTATTAAAATCTGATGCTTTTTCTGAAATTAAAGATTCAAAATTTACTTTAAGGTTCCCAATTTCAAATTTTGAAAATACATTTAATATCTCTACTTTATACAGATATGTAAGTGATCAAACAAAAAAGTGGGATGAATATGAAGCATTACCACCAGACTTACTAAAAAGTAAAAATTATTTTGCAACAATTCAAGCTAGAATTGAGCAATTAATTGAAAATGTAAAAAATGGTAACCCCTCCCAACCATATATTGGAGAATTACAATCCTCTATTAATTCATATCAGTATGAGAAAATGCTACCTGTAGATTCCTCGGAAGCTTCATTTCTTATTTCATTATTTAAAGAATCTGCACAACTTTTTGATGCAGCATATGCATATTTTACTCAAGCTATAAGTTACTCATCATTATCTAATAAAGAATATTTAAAAGGTACAATAATGTCCGTATTATACGAAATACAAGAAAGCCCATCAACTAGCAGGTCTTCACATGAACGAAGTTCATTTAATTCTTTAAAAAATAAAGTAGAGAAATATGTTTCAGATTCAGACAAGGATTTATCAAATCTATTGAAAGAAGCACAAGATAAGGTAGATAGTTATGTTGAAGAATTAGACAATTTTAAAAAAGACAACCAAGAAAAATTAGACAAATGGTTTTCGGTAAATCAGGCTACTGCGAGAGATCTTAGTAAAGACATAAATGAAGAGAGAAAAAATATAGAGCAGACATACAAAGAGCTTTTACAATTACAAGCTCCTGCACAGCACTGGAAAGAAACTTCTCAAAAATTATTAGATGAAGGACATATGTTTATGAGAGTATTATTTGCATTAATACTAGTAGGTGGTTTTTCGTTATATATGCTTCTATGGAAAACACCAGAGAGCATGTTAGCAAGTTTTTTTAGTGATGATAAAATTGCTGCTATTCGTTGGTCAATTGTTTTTGTAACATTTATTTCCATAATCTTTTTTGGTATCCAATCTTTGCGTAAAGCTATGTTTTCCAGTTTTCATTTAGCAAGAGATGCACAAGAGAGAGAGAAACTTACCATGTACTATCTTTCATTAATTAAAGAAGGTGCAATTATCGATGATGATAAAAAACTGATTCTACAATCTCTTTTTAGTAGAGCAGATTCAGGTTTATTAAAAGAAGATAGCAGTCCAACTATGCCTGGGATAATTGATAAAATAAGAGGTTAAATTAATATTATCGGAGAAAAA
The DNA here is from genome assembly GCF_041154745.1 of Flavobacterium sp. CFS9. Lineage (NCBI taxonomy): Bacteria > Pseudomonadati > Bacteroidota > Flavobacteriia > Flavobacteriales > Flavobacteriaceae > Flavobacterium > Flavobacterium sp. CFS9. The sequence continues at coordinate 5,171,272 of NZ_AP031573.1, forward strand.
ACAAATGAGCGATAAACTAAAATATATTAAAGCGGAAAAAATTTCCATTAGGCAACATTTTAATGAGAAATGGTTACAAGATAGAATCGAAGAAGATACAAGTATTTTAGGATTGGGTGAACTTGATGTTATTCATCGGGAAAGAAAACAATCAAGTGGAGGACGTATAGACTTTCTATTTCTAAATAATGATACTGACATAATGTATGAAACCGAAATTATGTTGGGAAAAACAGATGAAAGTCATATTATTAGAGCAATTGAGTATTGGGATATTGAAAGACGACGATTTCCTTCTAAAGATCATCGTGCAGTAATTATTGCTGAAGACATTACAAATCGTTTTTTTAATGTAATAGCGTTGATGAATAGAGCAATACCAATTATTGCAATTCAAGTAAGTGCACTAAAAATTGATAGTCAAATTATCTTAAATTTCACAACTGTTTTGGATATTTACGAAGAACCAGAAGATGAAGAAAAACTAGGGGGTGAAGAAGTAGGAAGACAATATTGGGTCAAAAAATCTCATACCAGATCAATTGCAATGCTTGATGAAATGATAAAATTTGGAGAGATTGCTGATGCAAATTTAAAAGTAACATATAATAAACATCATGTTGCTCTTGGAACAAGTAGACAGAACTCTATTTGGCTTAGACCAAGAAAAACACCAAGTATTTGTCATATGGAAGTCAAGGTAGGAAAAGAAAATATTGAAAATGTAAAAGAAGAATTAGCTGATATAGGCATTTCTTTTAATTTAAGAAAAGATGACATTTTTGCCATTTCAATACGTCAAGAAGAGTTAACTAAACATCAAGAATACATTAAAGGATTAATCGCAAAATCACTTTTGTATTATCAATGATATTTATTTAGCGATAAAAAAACCTCGATCCTAAAATCGAGGTTTTTCACTTTATAAACTCTACTCCTCACACAAATAAGGATTCAAAATCTCCGCCAGTTCATTGAGCCAGTAAAAGCTGTTTTCCAGACTGGCTCTTTCTTTTTGTAGTATTTCATGTTCTCTGATGACTCCTAAAGCCAGTATGTGATTGGCTTGTCTTATGGCTTTTGCTATTTCGGTAGGGTCAATTATGTGATATTACATTTTTGTCATTTCGACTGGAAGGAGAAATCACACTCGTTGATCGACAAAGATTGGCGACATTCTTTGCGGAGTTTCTTATGTGATCTCTCCCTTCGGTCGAAATGACAGATGGAAAAAATACGTATATTCGCACAAAAAAAAAGAAAAATGCTAAATCCACAAATTGGCTTTCATAGCTACTACGTATATATTTTAGCCAATAAGCATCGTACTACTTTTTACATTGGTGTCACGAATAACTTAAAGCAAAGGCTTTCAAAACATAAAGAAAATATAGATCTGAATACTAAAACGTTTGCTTCAAAATATAATATCCAGTTTCTGGTTTACTACGAAAAATTCACCTGGATACAGGAAGCCATTGCAAGAGAAAAACAATTAAAAAAGTGGAGACGTGATAAGAAAATTGAACTTATACGAAGTTTTAATCCGACTTTCGAATTTCTTAATTTTCATTTTGAGTAAAACTTATGTAATGATCTTTTTTGTGACGCCAGTAATTGTCATTTCGACTGGAAGGAGAAATCACAATTGTTAATCGACAAAGATTGGCGACATGCTTTGCGGAGTTTCTTGTGTGATTTGCTTCGCCTATTCGCTATCGCTCGAGTCTCCCTTCGGTCGAAATGACAAATAACAAAAAACCATGTATATTCGTACAAAAAAATAAAAATGCTGAATCCGCAACTTGGCTTTCATAGCTACTACGTATATATTTTAGCCAATAAGCATCGTACTACTTTTTACATTGGTGTCACGAATAACTTAAAACAAAGGCTTTCAAAACATAAAGAAAATATAGATCTGAATACTAAAACGTTTGCTTCAAAATATAATATCCAGTTTCTGGTTTACTACGAAAAATTCACCTGGATACAGGAAGCCATTGCAAGAGAAAAACAATTAAAAAAGTGGAGACGTGATAAGAAAATTGAACTTATACGAAGTTTTAATCCGACTTTCGAATTTCTTAATTTTCATTTTGAGTAAAACTTATGTAATGATCTTTTTTGTGACGCCAGTAATTGTCATTTCGACTGGAAGGAGAAATCGCACTCGTTGATCGACAAAGATTGGCATCATACTTTGCGGAGTTACTTGTGTGATTTGCTTCGCCTATTCGCTATCGCTCGAGTCTCCCTTCGGTCGAAATGACAAATAACAAAATACGTATATTCGTACAAAAACAACAAAATGCTGAATCCGCAAGTTGGCTTTCATAGTTACTACGTTTATATTATCACCAATAAACATCGTACTACTTTTTACATTGGTGTAGCGGATAACTTAAAGCAAAGGCTTTCAAAACATAAAGAAAATATAGATCTGAATACTAAAACGTTTGCTTCAAAATATAATATTGAGTTTCTGGTTTACTACGAAAAATTCACCTGGATACAGGAAGCCATTGCAAGAGAAAAGCAATTAAAAAAGTGGAGACGTGATAAGAAAATTGAACTTATACGAAGTTTTAATCCGACTTTCGAATTCCTTAATTTTCATTTTGAGTAAAACTTATGTAATGATCTTTTTTGTGACGCCAGTAATTGTCATTTCGACTGGAAGGAGAAATCACACTTGTTAATCGACAAAGATTGGCGACATGCTTTACGGAGTTTCTTGTGTGATTTGCTTCGCCTATTCGCTATCGCTCGAGTCTCCCTTCGGTCGAAATGACAAGATTGCAAGAACTTGAAACCTGAACCAAAAACAATAAACAACAAACAACAAATCACCATAAAACTTTGAGCCTTAGCGACTTTTCGAGATTATTTTCTAAAATAACTGCCAAAAAAATTGCGAAACCGAATAGTTGCGCGTATATTTGCAACCAATTGGTTTCTTAATTAAAATCAGAATAGTATGAGACGTGACATTTTCCAAGCCATAGCCGACCCGACTAGAAGGTCAATTCTAACGCTGATCGCTGTACAGGCAATGACACCAAATGCCATCGCCGAGAACTTCAATGCCTCCCGACAATCGGTTTCGAAACACCTTCGCATACTGGTAGAATGCGATTTACTTAAACAGGAACAGCAAGGCCGGGAAATTTACTATTCGCTTGAAATTGAAAAAATGAAAGAAGTTGATCAATGGTTAGCCCAATTCAGAGCCATTTGGGAAACCAAATTCAATCAGCTTGACGAACTATTAGTAACGCTTAAAAAACAGAACAAATGAAAAACGATTTGCAATTTGATTTTACCGTAGACAAAACCACCAAAACGGTAATCATAAACAGAGAATTTAATGCAGAACTTCCGCTGGTTTGGGATGCTTTTACAAAACCGGAACTTCTGGATCAATGGGTCGCTCCAAAACCCTGGTCGTCGAAAACGAAACACATGAACTTTGAGGTCGGCGGACGCAGATTCTACGCCATGGTAAGTCCCGAAGGTCTGGAACGCTGGGCGGTTCAGGAATACACTTCGATTACGCCAAAGACCAATTTTAAGATGTTCAATACTTTTGCAGACCAAAATGAAAACCGCGAACTGCCGGGCTCCAATTGGGATCATAGCTTTAGCGAGCAAAACGGCATTACCAAGGTGAGTATCTCAATTTTCAATGAATCTTTGGAACGTCTGGAAAAAATGATTGAAATGGGCTTCGAACAAGGTTTCAAAATGAGTATTGATAACCTGGATCAATTGCTAAAAACTTTATCGAAATAAAAACCAAAAAGACGCGGATTGCGCGGGTTCGTTTCACGAAGACGCAGATTGACACGGATTTTTTGTTTTATTTAGGTAGAAGTTAATTGATACCTTCAAAATATTTCTATCGTAAAAATCAGCGTTGATCCGTGTTTTCGCATGGCGAATCAGTATCATCCGTGTACCATTTTTTGAATAACAGAACAAATCTGTAAGCCCTCTTTGATCAACTTCATGAAATAAATCTTACTTTTGATCCAACACTATCCTCAATATGGTTTCGATAAAAACATTTGATCAGGCGACAGATTTAGAACAGCCCAGACGCGTTTTAAAATATGTTCTTGTTTATTGCACTTCGGGTTCGACCGTTATTTCTGTAGATGAAAATGAATTTACCTTAACCCAAAACGCTGTTATCACCATTACTTCCGGTCAGATTCATTATTTTAAAAACATCGGGAATGCGACGGGATTTGTTTTAGAATTTACCTATAATTTTTTCTGTAAAGACGATACGGATATGGAATTGATTTTCCATAACGGACTGTTTTGCCACTTCGCCATGAATGAAATGATTGTGGTAGACAATGGCCTATTTGTAATTCAGGAATTAGAAACTATCGGCAATGAATTACTACAAATGCCGTATCAATACCTCACCTCTATTCACAGCCGAATTGAATTGATATTGATCGAAATCAACCGAACCAAAATTAATCGCGGGGATGAAATCTACAAACCCGATGCGCTGTTTCTTCACTTTCTGGAAACGATTTTACAAAACTTCGACAAAAACCTTTCTGTAAACGAAATAGCAGTGCTGATAGGTACAACAGAATCGAAACTAAACGAACTTTCGAAACTACATACCAATAAAACGGCTCAAAATGTAATTTTCGGTTTAATCATCTCTGAAGCCAAACGTCTTTTTACCTACGAGAAATTATCGGTAAAAGAAGTCGCTTATGCTTTAGGGTTTAATGATCCTTTTTACTTTTCTAATTTCTTCAAAAAACACACCAACACTTCCCCAAAAACCTATAAAGAAAATACTGCACATTCGTAATTTCACCCAATTCATCGTTTTTAACGTTTGCTTTCTCAATTGATTACATGCTTTTTCGAGGATTCTCTATTCTTTAGCAACACTGCCTTCCTCATCTTTGTATTGTAATAATTAAGCAATCAAAAAGATGAAAAAAAATCAGAAATATGCCGTTTTGCTTTTGCGTGTTGCCTTAGCAGCAGGTTTTTTATCCGCCGTTTCAAGTCGGTTAGGATTATGGGGAGAACACTCTTCGGGTTGGGAAAACTTCGTGGCCTATACCGAACAGGTAAATTCTTTTGTTCCTAAAAACTGGATTCCCACAATTGCCATTGCATCGACTGTTTCGGAAGCGCTATTGGCTCTACTCCTGCTCATTGGCTATCAAACCAAATTTATGGCTGTTGGCGCTGCCTTGTTAACTTTTGGCTTTGCACTTGCCATGACTTATTCTTTTGGAGTAAAAGAACCTTTAGATTATTCGGTATTTACCTTTTCTATGGCCGCCTTTCTTTTGTCAACAGTAGAAAAATACCACTGGAGTTTAGATGAAATCATTATGAAAAATAAAACAAACTAAAAAATTACTAAAATGGAAAAACAAATCACAAGAAGCAGCGAAAAAGAATGGAAAGTTCTAATTGAAGAAGGTGTAAAAACGGACGGCATTTCCGCCAAATCCTTATACTTTGATCCCACTACAAACAGACCCACTGTTTTTTTACTAAAATTCGAAGCGGGTGCCTCGTACCCTAATCATGTTCATCCGGCAGGTGAAGAAATTTATGTTCTTGAAGGCGAAGTACGCTCCGGAAAAGACGAACTAAAAACAGGCGATTATATGTACATGCCACCGGGAAGCACTCATTCTGTATTTTCAAAAAATGGCTGTGTATTGCTGTTTAAAGTCCCTGAGGAAGTTGTAATACTTAAATAACCACATCTAACATTTTACATCTAACATTTTACATCTAACATTTTACATCTCACATCTAACATTTCACATTTTCACATTTTCACATCTTACCTAAAAAAACCTTCTTGCAGGATCCGATTTTAATTCAGTCCTGCAAATTGCATTTAGCCAATAACAAAAATCAAAAAAGATAAATAAATCTTAAATTTTCTCTTTCACAGATCAATATATGTAGCTAACTACGTAAATTTACACACAAATTATTTTTTATGGTATTAGAGCAGTCAAAGTCATTGGTATTAGGGAATCTTTTACAGCGTTTGAATGAGAACCTGAGAAAAGAAGCGCAGTTATTCTACAAAAGTCAGAACATCGATTTTGAACCCAAATGGTTTCCGGTCGTTTATGTGCTTTCGCAGAAAAAAGCGATTAGTGTTGTCGAACTCTCACAGGAGATTGGGTACTCCCATCCTACTACTATTTCGTTATTGAAAGAGTTGGAGAAAAAAGAACTGATTGGTTCGGCGAAAGATGCAAAAGACGAAAGGAAACGTCTGATCACACTCACTGATAAAGCCAATGAGATGATCGATCAATTACAGCCTTTATGGAAAATTATGACCGAAGCTTTGGTTGAACTCACCGATACCGAAAATAATTTGTTTAAAGCCATACACGAAGTAACTCAGAATTTGAAAACTAAAAATCTTTTTGACCGAATGACCACAATTAAAGAAATGAAAAGCGAAGCTGCTCCAAAAAACATAGAAAATACCGTAAAAGTTGAAAAGATTGATGACGATAAACTAATCGATATTGCTTTTGCTATACGCCGTCAGGTATTTGTTGAAGAACAAAATGTATCGCAGGAACGCGAATCTATGGACGATGAAGAGGCGATTCATTATCTCGCCACCATAAATGGCTTGCCAGCCGGAGCGGCACGCTACCGCAAAATGGAAAAGGGTTTTAAAATTGAACGCATTGCTGTTTTGAATACTTATAGAGGAAAACGAATTGGAGAAGCAATCCTGCAAAAAATCTTAGCCGATTTAAAAGACGCAGAGAAGATTTATTTGTACGCACAAGTCAATGCAAGTCGTTTTTACATCAAAAACGGATTTAAACAAACGGATAATTTTTTCCTGGATGCGGGAATTGAGCATGTCGAAATGGATTATGTGAAAATGTGAGATGACAAAGAGTCCTTAATTAATAGTTTTACAACTCCGTTTTTCTATTCAAAAAAATCTCTACAGCTGCGGCGCTCGTGAATAAAAAAATGGCAAATTTTAAATCATACTCACGAGCGAAATGCAGGTTTAATAAGTAATTTTCCTTTTCCAAAAACGAAATAATACAGGACTTACCCATAAAATAGACAAGTATTTGGAATCTGTAGCTCTGAAAGAGCCTTAGCAGTAACATGGCACGAAGTGCCATGAATAATGGTGAGGCCTCTTTTAGCCCTGTAAGGGCGAAAGCATAACCCAAAAAGCACATATCTTTTTTATGACATTTCCGAAAGTTAGCAACTTTTAATCAAGATCTTATACTTAATTTATAACTGCTTATGCCCCTTCAGGGCAATATGATTCAATATCTTAATGTATAGTGCGTTGCACTATTTTTATGCTTTTGGGCTTTCAGCCCTTTTTAAACATTTCAAATATTTAGACCAAAAGAGAACACTAATTATAAAATCAGCTGCAATAAAATGATCTCTTAAATGAAGAGCTAAAATCGTTAATAAAAGAAATAACTCTTATCAACCCCACAACATTTTGTGTTGATATATATGTCCCTCGTTTAGCCCTGATTGCAGCGGTATCCTTTTTCTGGGCTCGTTTCTTTAACGAGAACAGAAAAAGATTTAGCGGAAAGCAGGACAAATGGTTTTAAAAGTGCCAAAATGTTCTGCTTCTAAAAAAAATATACACCATAAAAAACTCAATAAAATAAGGGCTTAACAAGGTTTTGAATGATTACCTATGACACGATAAGAAAATATTATGATAAAATTATTTCATAATCAGAAAAACCGTCCTACATTTGCCTAACGGTGTTAAACAATTTAATACTCAACAAAAATGGCAAGTAAAGATCGTATTTTAAGACAAAAAGAAGAGACAAGAAGTAACATTCTTGATGCTGCTTATACTATCGTTAAAGACGAAGGGTGGCAAGGTCTGAGTATGAGAAAAATTGCTGATAAAATTGAATACACCGCTCCTATTATTTATGAATACTTTTCAAACAAGGATGCCATTTTAAGGGAACTAACCGGGAAAGGCTTTACTAAATTAGCAAAGGAACTTGAAGAAGCTAAAGCTAAATTTAGTAAACCGGAAGAACAGTTAGAAGCCATGTGGATGGCGTATTGGGATTTTGCTTTTACGGATACCGAAATGTATCAGGTGATGTTTGGAGTACAGATGAATTGCTGTTCTGAACAATGCGACGCTGCCAAAATGCCTTATAAATTGTTTACGACAGTTATTGCCGAGGTCATGAAAAACAGCAATCCAAGTGAAGAAGTAGTCAAACAAAAATATTTTACTTTCTTTTCTGTCATTCACGGTTTGATCGCTATCAACATCATCAACAAAAGTGACGTAATGGAAACAATCAACAATCAAATTCTGAAAGATGCGATTGGTGGTATCATAAAATCAATACAATAAAAAAAATTTAATTTTCACTTAACAGTGGTAAATGATTTAATAGAGTAATTTTGAATCTCTTTTACTTACTATTTAACAGTGATAAATAATTTAACCAAGTAATACAGAACTTTTTTTTGCTGCTTTACTTAACACTGATAAATAATTTAATGCCCATTATGAAATAGAGTTGGAAGCTGAATTCTATGACCTTTTAGGCTTTACAACTTAACGATGTTAGATAATTTAATATAATTAAACATGAATGCCAGAATACCCCATCAATTAATCCAAAAGAATGTTCAACAATTTAAAACCAATACTAAAATGAAAAATGTTATCATAACCAGTTTTATTCTGGCACTTGTACTAAGCAGTTGTGCAGATAAATCGCAAGCCCCGGCAGCTCCTGCTGCACCATTATTACCCGTTGCCGCCATTACAAGCGAAAACACTACTACTGATGCCGAATACCCTGCTTCTATACAAGGAACTGTTGACGTTGAAATTCGTCCTCAGGTAAGCGGAAATCTGGAAAGAGTTTTTGTAGACGAAGGTGCTTACGTTAATAAAGGTCAAACTTTATTCAAAATAAACGAACGTCCTTTCCGTGAACAATTAAACAATGCACTGGCCAACCTTCACGCTGCTGAAGCGGCTTTGATCAACGCGCAATTGGAAGTGGATAAATTGACTCCATTGGTTCAAAACAAAGTAGTTTCGGATTATCAGTTAAAAACGGCTAAGGCTTCTCAAAAAATTGCTGCCGCCAATATCGAACAGGCAAAAGCAATGGTAGGATCGGCAAGAATTAATCTTGGATATACTAATGTTACCGCTCCTGTAAGCGGCTACATTGGAAGATTACCTAAAAAACAAGGAAGCTTAGTTTCGGCATCGGATGTTGAACCTTTAACTAATTTATCTGACGTGCATGAAGTTTTTGCCTATTTCTCTTTGGGAGAAACCGATTTCATCAACTTTAAAGCGCAATATGCCGGCAGCAGCCTTGGTGATAAAATCAAAAAATTACCTCCTGTAACTTTGATCTTAGCCGATAATAATGCTTATCCTCAAACCGGAAAAATCGATATGGTAGACGGTCAGTTTGATAAAACAACTGGAGCCATTACGTTAAGAGCTACTTTCCCTAATGCCGGCGGAACATTACGTTCAGGAAACACGGGGAAAATTCGTTTAGGACTTCACCACGACGATGCTCTTTTGGTACCACAATCGGCTACTGTTGAAATGCAGGACAAAGTTTTTGTTTTCACCGTTAACAAAGAAAATAAAGTCAACAAGATGCCTATCACGGTTATTGGTAAAAGCGGTACAAACTATTTGATTAAAGATGGTATCAAATCAGGCGATCAGATTGTACTAAGCGGTATCGATAAACTTCAGGAAGGTCAGGTCATTCAGCCTGAAAAACCGGTGACAAAAGTTGCCCAAGTAATCACTAAAAAATAATTTACACGCAAATGTTCAAAATATTTATACAAAGACCTGTACTGGCAACCGTAATCTCCATTTTATTGGTGATCCTGGGGGTACTTGGACTTACGAAATTGCCTTTACAACAGTTTCCTGATATTGCACCGCCATCGGTTTTGGTAACGGCGGTTTATCCGGGAGCTAACGCCGAAACGGTTTTGCGTTCGGTAGCGCCCTCTTTAGAAGAATCTATCAATGGGGTGGAAAACATGACTTACATGAGCTCTACTGCCAGTAACGACGGATCGTTAGCCATTACTGTTTTCTTTAAATTAGGTACCGATGCCGATCAGGCAGCTGTAAACGTACAAAACAGGGTGGCTCAGGCGACCAGTCAATTGCCTGCCGAAGTGGTACAGCAAGGGGTAATCACTGCGAAACAACAAAACAGTTTCATTATGGCCATCGGTATGTACACCGAGGATGAATCGAAATACGATCAGACATTTGTGGCCAATTATGCCCAAATCAATATTATTCCGGAAATCAAACGTATTCCGGGAGTAGGATCGGCTAGTATTTTTGGAGGTGTAAAAGATTACTCGATGCGTGTCTGGCTGAATCCGACACAAATGTCAACTTATAAAGTGACGCCAAACGAAATCATGAGCGCTATTCAGGACAAAAGTTTGGAAGCTGCTCCGGGTAAATTTGGAGAAAGAAGTACAGAAGTTTTCGAATATGTAATCAAATACAAAGGAAAACTAACGAAACCGGAAGAATATGAAAATATTGCTATTCGCTCAAATGCAGATGGTTCGGTACTTCGCTTAAAAGACGTTGCAAGAGTTGAACTTGGTGCTTATTCGTACAACAGTTTAACACGTTTAAATGGTAAAAAAGGAGTTGTAATCGGTATTATTCAGTTGGCAGGTTCGAACTCCAATGATATTCAGATCGCAATTAACAAACTGATGGAGAAAGCTGCTAAAGATTTCCCAAAAGGTATCAAACAAAATATTTTCTATAGTACCAAAGTATCACTGGATCAATCTATAGAACAAGTAGAACATACTTTAATCGAAGCATTTATATTAGTATTCATTGTAGTATTTATATTCCTGCAAGATTTTAGATCAACATTAATCCCGGCTATTGCTGTACCTGTAGCAATTTTAGGAACGTTCTTCTTCATGCAGTTATTCGGATTCTCGATCAATCTTCTAACGCTTTTCGCTTTAATTCTGGCGATTGGTATTGTGGTAGATGATGCGATTGTGGTCGTCGAAGCCGTGCATGCCAAAATGGAGCACAAACATTTGTCTCCAAAAGTAGCAACACATGAAGCAATGCACGAAATAACGGGTGCTATTATCTCGATTACGCTGGTAATGGCTGCTGTATTCCTGCCGGTTGGTTTTATGGAAGGCTCTACGGGAGTTTTCTATCGTCAGTTTGCCTTTACGATGGCGATTGCAATTGTAATTTCGGCTGTGAATGCCTTGACTTTAAGTCCGGCTCTTGCTGCATTGTTCCTGAAAGACAATCACGGTACAGCAGCAAACGGAAATGAAGTGTATGTTAAAAAAGGATTTAAAGAAAAATTCTTTACAGCATTCAACAGCAGCTTCGAATCTTTGACAAATCGTTATGTGGGTGGTATTAAATTTTTAATTCGCCGCAAATGGTTAAGCTTAGGTGGTCTGGCCTTAATTACAGCAGCAACAATTCTGTTAGTAAAAACGACTCCAACAGGATTTATTCCAACGGAAGATCAGGGATTTATTGCGATTGCAGTAAACACTCCTTCGGGAACTTCTCTTGACGGAACACAAAAAGTAATGACACAGGCAGAAAATCTGTTAAGAGCCGACGAATCATCGCGATTTGTAACTGCGATTTCAGGATTCAATTTATTAACGAATTCTACGAGTCCATCAGCAGCCGTTATTTTTGTCTTGCTTAAACCGGATGAAGAGCGTGGAAAAATCAAAGGAATCGACGAAATAATGGCCGATGTACAAGGGAAATTAGGAACTATTAGCGGCGGAAGTTTCTTTGTCTTCAGTTTCCCAACTGTTCCCGGATTTAGTAACGTTGAAGCTTTAGATTTGGTGCTGCAGGATAAAACCGGAGGTAAACTGGATAAGTTCAGCGGGGTTTCTCAAAGCTTCATTGGTGAGCTAATGAAACGTCCGGAGATCGCCATGGCATTTACGAGTTTCAAAGCCGATTTCCCTCAGTTACAGCTGGATATTAATGATGAAAAAGCCAATCAGTTGGGCGTGAATGTAAAAGACATTTTACAAACGATGCAGACTTATTTTGGTAGCGCACAAGCTTCTGACTTTAACCGATTTGGTAAATATTACAGAGTAGTGGTTCAGGCCGATATTGCCGACAGAGCTGATCCATCTTCTATTGACCGAGTTTTTGTGAAAAACAAAACCGGAGAAATGGTTCCAATAAATACTTTGGTGAAACTAAGCCGTATTTATGGTTCTGAGACTGCTTCGAGATATAATTTATTTAATTCGATTTCGATAAACGCCATTCCGAAACCTGGATTTAGTTCGGGGGATGCCATTAAAGCCATAGAAGAAGTTGCTGCACAACATTTACCTGCAGGTTACAGTTTTGAGTTTTCAGGACAAACCCGTGAAGAGATTTCTTCGGGAGGACAATCCGCAACGATATTCTTACTGTGTTTGATATTCATCTATTTCTTACTTGCTGCACAGTATGAAAGTTACATTTTGCCTTTGGCTGTAATCTTTTCTATCCCTGCAGGTATTTTTGGAGTATTTGTGGCCATTGGTTTCACCGGAATTCAAAATAACATTTATGTACAGGTTGCTCTCGTAATGCTGATCGGACTGCTTGCTAAAAATGCCATTCTGATTGTGGAGTTTGCGGTTCAGAAAAGAAAATCCGGTCAGGCCTTGATTCTGGCTTCAATCGATGCGGCAAAACTGCGTTTACGACCAATTATCATGACATCGCTTGCTTTTGTCGTGGGATTAATTCCAATGATGAGTGCTAAAGGACCGTCGGCACAAGGTAACCATTCAATTAGTATTGGTGCCGCAGGAGGTATGATTTCAGGGGTAATTCTAGGATTGTTTATCATCCCGGTATTATTCATCATCTTCCAATATTTACAAGAAAAGGTTTCCGGAAAACCGGTAGCCGTAATTCATAACGAAGAAAAATAAAAATGGAAAACTATATCACAACTATACTCGTAGCCATCATTATTGGCATCGGATATATCTCTTATAAAATTTCAAGAGATCTTGAAAGCAGAAAAGATACTTGTACAGAAATTTAATGACAATACTTAAAATGAAAAATCATATAACCAAAATTGTGATGATCGCTCTTTTGATCACCACAGTAATATCCTGTAAGGTTTCGAAGGATATTGAAACTCCAAAAGATGCATTTCCTGAAAATTTCAGGAGTGCATCGGTTTCAAAAGATACGACAAGTATCGGCGATACGGAGTGGAAAAACTTCTTTACCGAAAAGGATGTTGTTCAATTAATCGACAGTGCGGTTGCCCGAAACAACGACCTGCAAATTGCCACTAAAAACATCGAGATTGCACATTACAGATTCACACAGTCCAAATGGGGAAATATTCCTGAGGTCAATTTATCGGTAGCGGCAAGCACCAGCAATCCGTCAGACAATAGTTTTACCGGAAAGAATTTAGGTCAGGCGTTGGGTCAGAATCATATTAATGACTTCACTGCCGGAGCCACACTTTCATGGGAAGCTGACATTTGGGGAAGAATAAAAAACCAGAAAAAAGAAGCTTTTGCAGGTTATCTCCAGTCAGAAGAAGTTAAAAAAGCTTTGCAGACTACTATTGTTGCCAATGTTTCTAAAGGATATTACAATCTTTTAATGTTGGACGCACAATTGGATATTGCCCGACAAAATCTAAAATTAAATGATAGTACCACCAATATTATCAAATTAAAATACGATGCCGGTCAGGTCACTTCATTGGCCATTCAACAATCGGAAGCACAAAAATTAAACGCCGCACAATTGATTCCTTTATTGGAACAAAACATTGCGATTCAGGAGAATGCTTTAAGTGTTTTGACAGGATCTTTTCCGGATTCCAAAAAAAGAAGTATTCGTTTGAGTGCTTTAGAAGTTAAAAACAATACCGCGATCGGGATTCCGTCTTCGTTAGTAAGCCGCAGACCGGATGTAAAAAGCGCCGAACTTGCGCTTAAAGCCGCAAATGCCAGCGTAGGAGTTACAAAAGCCAATTTGTATCCGGCACTTAGAATTACAGCTCAGGGTGGTGTAAACTCCTTCGAAGCCAGTAATTGGTTCAATATTCCGGCCTCTTTGTTCGGAACTCTTGCAGGTGGATTAACACAGCCTTTGCTGAACAATAAAAAAGTAAAAACACAATACCATATTGCCGTTGCCGAGAGGGAAAAAGCGGTTCTGAATTTCAGACAGTCTGTTTTAGTAGCGGTTAGTGAAGTATCAGATGCTTTGGTAAAAGTAGAGAAATTGCAGCAACAGGAATCCTTTTTGCAACAACGTGTCAAAACGTTACAGCAAGCCATAAAAAATGCCAATTTGTTATTCAAAAATGGTATGGCGGAATATCTTGAAGTACTTACCGCGCAATCAAATTTATTGCAAAGTGAGCTAGAATTAGCCAACATAAAAAGAGAGCAGCTTTCTGCCAATACTGAATTGTATCGTGCTTTAGGTGGTGGCTGGAAATAATACCCGTTAATTATTTATTTTTTGAGAGGAGAACGCTGTGAGACTTTGGTTTCATGGCGTTTTTTTATGGCACGCAGATGACGCGGGTCCGCTTTGCGGAAACGCGGATTAAGACGATTTTTTTACTCTCACTTTTGTCATTTCGACGAAGGAGAAATCTTCGTATGAAACTCGACAAAGATTGGCGACATACTATTCGGAGTTGTTTGTGTGATCCTTCCTTCGTCAGGATAACAAGATTGTGTATAAAGATTGCGAATAATCACTGTGAAAAAAAATCTGTGAAAATCCGTGTCTTCGCGATAGTGAATCCGCGTTATCCGCGTACCCTATAATCCGTAATATTTCTTACTTTTGATATTAACAAGTCTTTAAAAAATGGCTTGAGACAATGGATATCACATCCAATACTAATAAAAAAGCAAAATTATCCTCTTAATCAATATATTAAAACTCATGAGAAGAATAGCATGCATTGCAATTTTGGCATTACTATTTACAAACTGTAAAGAAAACAATTCAGAGAAAGAAACAAAAGCGGTAAAAGAACCGGTAAAAACAAATTCTACTGTAAAAAAAGAAACACAAGAGAAAAAAGAAGACTGCAAGGATATTGAAGTAGAAATGGGTTCCGGAAGAGAATGTATTTTAAAAGGTACGGATCTTGCCCAGGTCTATCAAAATATTATCCAAAATAAAGAGGTTGAAGAATCTGCTTATTTTTTAAGTACAATCCCGAACGAAAGCAAATCTGTATCGGTAAATAAAAATGGATTAATCTCTGTTGATTATAAAATCTCTAAAGACAAAATCCTTGTTAGTATGAATTATGAAGGCGGTTTGACTGAAGTAACGCTCGAAAAAATAAAAGATACCATTAAAAAAAGTATTTATCACTATGCCGATTAAACTCTGAAATAAAAGAATTTACACTAAAACTGT
Organism: Flavobacterium sp. CFS9; assembly: GCF_041154745.1. NCBI lineage: Bacteria > Pseudomonadati > Bacteroidota > Flavobacteriia > Flavobacteriales > Flavobacteriaceae > Flavobacterium > Flavobacterium sp. CFS9. The sequence continues at coordinate 5,186,819 of NZ_AP031573.1, forward strand.
TAAAATCTTTTCCAATTAAACCGCTAAATAACTTTTACGTTTTTTAGCGGTTTTTTTTCTCACAATAGTCGCTCCTCATTCCCCAAAATGGCAAAAAGAAGAAGAAAAAAATCTGTGAAAATCCGCGTCTTCGCGATAGCGAATCCGTGCCATCTGCGTACCCTATAATCCGTAATATTTCTTTATTTTTGATCTGCAAAACTTCTATAAAATGACAATCGAATCACCTCAATACCTTAACGATTTAAAGATAAAATTCGAAAGCTACGCTCCTATTTCAGAAAGCTCCTGGCAGTTAATTGAAGGTATTGCTGAATTTCAGTCTATTAAAAAAGGAGACATTTTACTCCAAAACGGACAAATTGCAAAAGAAATGCATTTTATAATCAAAGGTGCTTTACGAGCCTTTATAACCGATGCAGCAGGTAACCTCTATAACAAAAACATTTTTCTTGCAGGTGATTTTGCCGGTTCAAAAGCTTCGTTATTGCAGCAAACGGCTTCTCACTTTACCATAGAAGCACTCGAAGATTCTATTCTGATTCAACTTAACTACAAAAAATACAGAGCACTCATTGATCAGAACGACGATCTCAAAAATTATTACATTGCCTATCTGGAAAAAAACTGGGTAATCGAAAAAGAACAGCGCGAAATTGCTTTAGTCATGCAAAATGCAACCGAAAGATACCTACAGCTTTTATCCAAACATCCGGATATTGCAGACCGCATTCCGTTGCTTCACATCGCGTCGCATTTGGGCATTACCCCTACTCAACTCAGCCGTATTCGAAAAAATCTCGAAAAAGATTTGTAAATCAACATATGTAAAGGTTTCTCCTAAAAGTCTGCGGTAACTTTGTCTTGTATTCTTATAAATAATATTCAAATGAAAAATATAAACTTAATCGAAGACAATATAAACAACCTTACTGGTTTGTGGAAAACCGTTACTGCTCCTTTCCTGGCTTATCATACGAATGATCTTTTGGAACATACTAAAATCGAAAACTCAGGCTGGCCCAATAAACTCTGGACCCGAAAAGACATTTCGAAAAATGACGTTATCGAAATAAGCAAAATCATAAAAGCCAATCCAACCGTATCTTTTCCATACTGGGATATCTACGAAACAAAATCAAATGAGCTGTTGGAGGCAAACGGTTTCACACTAAAAACGGAACAAGTTGCCATGGCTTTAAAATTAGATGAGAAATTTACGCTGCAAAACCATCTGAGTTTTAAAAGAGTTGTCACTGAGCAGGATGCCAAAATATGGGCCGATCTGTATCCTCATGCTTTTGGTTATGTGATTAGCAAAGAAATCCTTATTCAGAATTACAATAACGTTCATTTCTATTTGGTTTCCTTAGACAATCAACCAATCGGAACGTTTATGCTGTTTCAGACTCAAAATACAATTGGAATTCATGGTTTGGGAGTAATTCCCGAAATGCGCAGAAAAGGTTTTGCTGAAGAAATCATGAAGTATGCATTAAATCTTTCTATCGACCTAAATGCTGATTATGCGCAATTACAAGCTTCTGCCATGGGAAAAGATATTTATACACGATTGGGTTTTGAAGATTTGTTTGTGATTAAGAATTATGTTTTACAAATAAATTCCGAATCTTAAATTCTAAACTCCAGGTTTCAGATTTCAAGTTTCAGGTTTCAAGAGTAAAAGAAGAAAGAGCCAAGAGTCAAATTTCAAAATCTATTCTCTTGACTCTTGGCTCTAAAATCTAAAATCTAAAATCTTCCACTCTGTCCCAAATGCCCCTAAAATAGTCGTAAATGTGTAGTCCCTTCAAAAGATAAGAATTGTAAGTTTGTAATGAATTAATTAACAACCTTTTAAAAACTATCCCATGAAAAAAGCAAAAATTATCTTTTGGATCACTACTACTATTATCTTTTTATTCGAAGGCGTTATGCCGGCCTTAACTTCACAAACTGAATTAGCAAAAGAAGGAATCAGGCATTTGGGTTATCCTGAGTATTTCGGAAATGCCTTAGTTGTCTTTAAAATTCTTGGTGTTTTAGTGCTGGTGATTCCTTCTATTCCAAAAAACATAAAGGAATGGGCTTATGCCGGTTTTGGCTTCGACTTTATATTTGCTTCCATAAGTCATGCTGCCGTAGACGGTATCAATTTCCAGGCCTTCTTTCCTTTAATCTTTTTAGTAATTCTGGCGATCTCTTACGTTTATTATCACAAAATAGAACGTTATAAAAACATCGCTTTATAACCTCTCCAAATGATGATAGAAGTTTATAAAACAAATGTTCAGGAAGTCGAGCAATCGCTATTGATTGTGGGGAAACTTCTTGAGCATTTTCCAAACAGTCATATTAATTTTGATTTAGAGGATTGTGATCGGATTTTGCGCGTTCATGCACCTTCAATTTCAAATCAAAGAATAATAGAACTTCTTGATTCCTATGGCTATCATTGTGAAGTTCTTCTGTGAATCGCAAAAAACAACAAATATCTGATTTGTAAAGTTTTATTGATAAAATTTGTAAATTTGAGACACTATCAACCTTCAAATCTAACCAAATGAACTTACCCTCCGGACATCAGACCATCATGCCTTATTTGATTTTAAATGGCGCATCACAATTTATTGTATTTACCCAAAAAGTTTTTGAGGCAAACAATTCTTCCAATAATAATGTACTACGCGAAGACGGAACGGTTATGCATGCCGAAATCATGCTCAACGGAAGCACGCTTATGGTTACAGACGTGATCAAAGACTGGTCCAGACAAACTGCCAATTTATTTGTATATGTACCCAATGTGGACGAAACATATAAAAAAGCATTAGAAAATGGAGCCACAAGTGTAATGGAACTAAGTAACAAAGATTACGGCAGGACTTGCGGTGTTTCCGATCCTTTTGGAAATGTCTGGTGGATCACCACCGTAATCGAATAAAAAAAGAATTATGAAAACCGAATTAAAAAAAGAAATCACCACTACTTTCGGAGAATTTTACGATACTCTTTCTCTTTTTACAACGGCTGAAATCAATCAGGTTCCTTTTGAAGGAAGCTGGACTGCCGGACAGGTTACACGTCATATTATTAAATCAACATCAGGTCTGCGTCAGGTTTGTGATTCAGATACCCAAAAACTGCCCGGAAACTACGATGACAAGATTCCTGTACTCACCTCCATTTTTCTCGATTTCAGCAGCAAGTATAATTCACCGGACTTTATCTATCCTGAAGACCGCGAATACGATAAAACCGACTTGCTTTCCAGTCTAAAAAGGATTGAAAGTGAAATGCTTCCTATTGCCGAAAATTATGATTTAACCCTCACCTGTATGAATTTTGAAATACCGGGTGTAGGGAATTTAACCATCTACGAGTTGCTAAGCTTTTGTGTTATGCACGCCAAAAGGCATTTAAATCAATTAAAAAATATTTATAACATTGTAAAATAACTTTATGAGCTCTAAAACCAAAACCATTTTATACGCCGGACTTGTTGCCGGAACATTTGACATCATTGCAGCTATTACAATTTATGCTTTTATCCTTCAAAAAACACCTGCCGTAAAAATTCTGCAATCCATTGCAAGTGGTGTTTTTAGAAAAGAAGCTTATAATGGAGGTTCGTTAATGGCTTTCTGTGGTCTTGGATTACATTACTTCATTGCACTCACCTTTGCCTGGTTTTATTTTACTATCTATCCCTTTCTTCCATTTCTGAAAAAAAATACAATTGTTTCGGGATTCCTTTATGGAATTTTTGTCTGGATCATCATGAATTTAATTGTTCTGCCTATTGCTTTCCCCGGACTTCCCGAAAAACATTTCGATTTCCCTTTAGTCCTATCCATCGTAATTTTGATGTTTTGCATTGGGCTTCCAATCGCTTACATCGCCAGAAAATATTACAGTTTACAGTCACAGTCTTAACGGCAAAACTGAAACCATAAATCCACAGAATCCCTTTTCGCAAAGGGATTTTTTATTTTACAAACCTCACATAACGTGAGCTTTACATATTTATTTCATTGAACCAATGCTAATTATATAAACTTCAAAAAAAGTTATGTAAGATTTCTTCTTTAGTTGTCAAGTAACTTTAATCTATCGTAAATAAAGACCAAAACTGTCTTTTAAGATTTACATTGTTTCGTTTTCGATTTAATACTAAAAAACTATTATTTTGATACTCACTCTAAAAAATACTTTCACCGAAATAGGAAATGCAACTTTGTTTGCAAAGCAGTTTTTTAAGGAAGTTTTTGTTCCTCCTTATGAGGCTAAAGAGTTTATAAAACAATGTTATGTAATTGGATATAAATCATTGCCTTTAGTTGCCATAACCGGTTTTATTATGGGATTAGTACTCACCCTTCAATCCCGTCCTACACTGGTTAATTTTGGAGCGGAATCCTGGTTGCCCGGAATGGTAGCCCTTTCCTTAATAAGAGAAATTGCTCCCGTAATTACTGCCTTAATTTGTGCCGGAAAAATATCCTCGGGAATTGGTGCCGAATTAGGATCGATGAAGGTAACCGAACAAATTGATGCGATGGAAGTTTCGGCAATCAATCCATACAACTATTTGGTCGTAACCCGAATTTTGGCCTGTACCTTAATGGTTCCCATTTTAGTCCTTTTTGCAGATGCTGTGGGTATTGTTGGTGGTTTTGTTGGAATTAATATCCACGGTGATGTTAATTTTTATCGCTATCTGACTCAAATTCTACAATCACTGGAATATCTGGATTTGATTCCTGCCACGATTAAGACGTTCTTCTTCGGATTCTTTATCGGAATGATTGGATGTTTTAAGGGATTTAATGCTTCTAATGGAACTGAAAGTGTGGGAAAAGCAGCAAATTCAGCTGTAGTAACAGCCTCGCTGACCATTTTTATTCTTGATATGATTGCTGTTCAAATAACCGATTTATTCTTTTAAAGATGATTAAGGAAGAAGGAAATACAACACTCAAAACTAAAGCAAAAAGCAAAACTCCAATCATCGAGATCAGGGATTTGCACAAAACTTTTGGTACAGACAATACTGTTCTGCAAGGTATAAATCTAACGGTGAATAAAGGAGAAGATTTAGTGATCCTTGGGCGTTCCGGTTCGGGAAAATCGGTGACCATAAAATGTATTGCGGGTTTAATAACACCGGATCAGGGCGAAATAAAAGTATTTAACGAAAATGTCTTAAATCTGAAGAAAACGGAGCTAAATCAGATCAGGGTTCGAATTGGCTTTTTATTTCAGAGTGGTGCGCTGTACGACTCCATGTCGGTGCGTGAAAATCTGGCTTTCACTTTACAAAAACACAAACACAACCTAACACCTGAAGAAGTCGAAACTGAAGTCATGGAAGCTTTAGATAATGTTGGTTTGGGGGATGCCATCGATAAAATGCCTTCGGAACTATCAGGCGGAATGCAAAAAAGAATCGGTCTGGCCAGAACATTAATCTTAAAACCGGAGATTATCCTGTACGACGAACCGACAACGGGATTAGATACCATAACCTCGCGAGAGATCAGCGAATTAATTCTCGATATCAAACACAAGCGTAAAACAACTTCCATCATTATTACTCACGATATGGCTTGCGCAAAACTCACAGCCGACCGAATTATGGTTTTAAAAGATGGTGTAATACATGCCGAAGGGACTTACGAAGAACTGGAAAAAGACGAGGACGAATGGGTGCGCTCTTTTTTCAAATAAAACAAAATAAATTGTAGAAATCATGGATAAACAATCTGGATATACCTGGAAATTAGGAATGTTTGTAGCAATTGGATTGTTACTTTTTATAATGGCAATTTACTTTATAGGGAAACAAAAAAATATCTTTGGTTCCACATTTCACATCAGCTCCCGATTTAAAACGGTAAGCGGTCTGGAAGTGGGCAACAATGTGCGCTTTTCAGGAATTAACATTGGCACTGTGGAAGAAATCAGATTAATAAATGACTCGTCTGTTGTGGTTTCAATGGTGATTAAAGACGATGTTCGAAAATTCATCAAAACAGACGCTCGTGCCAGCATTGGTTCTGACGGATTGATGGGTGACAAAGTTCTCACTATTTCTCCCGGTACAAAGTCACAAAAAATAATCGAAAACAACGGAGCCATTGCTTCGATTGACGGAATTGAAATGCAGGACATCATGAAAAGTGTCAAAAAAAGTGTCGATAATGTTGGGGTTATTTCTGATGAACTTGCGACTTTTAGCCATAGCATGAACAACGGAAACGGAGCCCTGGCAAGATTAGTCCGCGATGATAAAATGGCCAATAGTGTTTCGAATACCCTTTCGAATCTGGAAAGCGGTACCAAAGGTTTTAGTGATAATATGGAAGCGGCCAAAAATAACTTTTTGTTGAGAGGCTATTTCAGGAAAAAAGAGAAGGAAAAGGAAAAACAAAAAGAGGAAGCTAAAGAGAAAAAAGAAGAACAACAGGAAAAAATCAATAAAGAAAAAGAGGAAAAAGCCAAAGAAGAAAAACAAAAACAGGAGAAACAAAAAGAAGAAGACGCTAAAAAAGCATCCTCCGGAAAGGATAAACCTTAGACAAACTTCAAGGAAAATGGAAAAGCAAAACACAAGCTGTCATCCAAATTAATTTGGTATCAAAGTTTTAATGAAACGCTTTAAAAATAATTTGTAAAATCTTTACCTTACTGCTTTACAAAAAAAGTAATTCATGAAAAGTTTTTCTTTCCCGCCCCTATCCAGCAAAGATGCTGTTATTCTGATTTTGGGTACTATGCCCGGAACCAAATCATTGGAATTGAATCAATATTACGGTCACAATCAGAATAATTTCTGGAAATTTATGTTTGCAATTTTGAAGGAAGATCTTTCCACTGATTATGAAGCCCGAAAAACTTTGCTGCAAAAAAATAACATTGCGGTATGGGATGTGTTACAGTATTGCGAAAGAATAGGAAGTTTAGACAGTGCTATTAAAAATGAAATCCCTAACGATTTTGAATCCTTTTTAGAACAGCATCCCAATATCACAACCATTCTTTTTAACGGACAAAAGGCAGCGGCATTCTTTAAAAAATATGTCCAGCTGAAAAAAAACTATCGTTTGATCACATTACCCTCAACAAGTCCGGCAAATGCGGGTAAAAGTTATGAATCTAAACTTCAGGAGTGGAAAATCTCTGTTTCTCCGCATCATAATAATACGTCGTCATCTCACACAGATTAAAAAAAAATTAATACATTTAAGTTGTAAAAAACATTGATTGCGTTATTTTTTCTTTGAATAAGCTATTCTCTTCAGGAGTAGCTTTGTTGCTTAATCGGAAACCAAAACGATATCCTTATGAAAATTCAAACTTACTACAATCATGTTCGGTTTTATACCCCGCATCATTTTGTTTATTATCCGGTTTTAGCACTATTCTTAGGCTGCAGTATTTATTTTGCCTGTACTACGGAAAATGCCCTTATTTGGTCTTTTATAAGTGTTTGTTTTCTATTTCTGTTTTTTCTTGCCTATATGCTTCGCCAGCATTACGCCCTGACGCTTCAAAACCGAATCGTGAGGCTGGAACTTCGCTATCGTTATTTCAGTCTTACCGGAAAAAGGCTTGAAGAATTTGAGTACAAACTAACGGATGATCAGATTTTTGCTTTGAGATTTGCTCCTGATAACGAAATCCTGCCGCTTTTGGAAGATGCTCTTAAAAATAACCTCAGCGGAGACGCTATAAAAAAAGCCATCGTACACTGGAGAGCCGATTATAACAGGGTGTAAAAACGATAAAAGACTAAAGTTTCTCTAACTTTTAGTTCTGCGATTAAACAAAATGTACACTAAAAAAAGAACCAACCAAACGCTTACAATCACCCCAAAATACATCCCAATAATTGACGGATGTAAATAGTTGGGTTCGTAAAACAGCTTGTCAAAAGTAGTAAATTTCTCCATCAGCGCTTTTCGGTCAAAGCTGTTTCGAATCGTATTCAATACCTCATCGCGATGTTCTCTAAAGTAAAATGCATCTGCGGCAAGTTGTTTGGGAACAATACTACTCTCAACTTTATACTTCTTCAAAAGAGTATCCAGCTTCTGAAAATTCAACTGCAACGAGTCTTTTCTGTATTTGTACAGCAATTTATAACGTTGTACAGCGGCATTGTACTGTTGTTTTTCTGCTGCTATTCCGTCTACAGCTTTAAACAAGGATTTATTTTCGAGAAAAATACAAATGCTATCATCGTATTCTGGTCGAACCTCAACGCCTCTGAATATGATCTCTGTACTGTCTTTAATCACCTTTTTGGTTATAATTCTCTCTAAAAGTTCCTTTTTATCTAAACCAATTTCGTCCAGAACCTTACTGGCTACGGTCGAGACTTTATCTAAATCGGTTGTCAGCACTTTCACGGTATCTATGCTGTAATACCTGCTCTCTGTGTTGTAATAACCGTTTGCTATTAAAACACTGTCCACTACCTCCGTGACTGGATAGGGTTTTGGATACAGGATATTAACCGGATTAAACAATTTTTCAGAACTGTAAGAAGTATAATTGTATAAAAACGGATTTAAAACATTCAGTAACGCTTTGTCTTTATTGAAATTAGCTTCAGAGAGTTCGCTCCTTAATTTAGCATTTTGTCCAAAACTATAACTGATAAAAAAGGAAAAACTCAGGAAACAAATCAGGAGTAATACAAAACCCGTTTTAAGCAGACTGGTCAGAGAATAAGCGTATCGGGAATGATTTTTAATCAAAAATATCAGGAAGAAAAATAAAAACAAACCGCTGATGAAAAAATGGGAAATGGAAACATCATCGTAAAATTTGAATCTGTAAAATTCAAAGTAGGAATTGATATTAGCCATTCCTTTAAAGGTAAAAAAACCATATAAAAAATACCCTAAATGAATGAACAGCAGTACCAAAAAAGACTTTACAAAGAATTGCGTTAATTTTTTTTCCATTTTTTATTTTGAGAATTTACTCTCAAATATAGCCAATCTGATTTAAAAATGATATTTTCAAACCTTCCTGAAGGAAATTCTCCAAATCAGAATTAGCCTTTTTTTCAGGTTCCCATACCACAAAAACTGATACAAATTCAAAGCAAAAAACGACACACATAACTGATAATCAAACACATTCACTACAAACAAAATTAAATTGGATGATTATTTTTCGTTAACTGTAAAGGTTAAAATTTTATCAATAATTATTCTTTCTGTTTTTTTCTAATATCCTATCAAAAAGATAAAACAAACAAACCCGACGTCTTCTGAAAGATACCGGGTTTATTCTGCTCATACTAAACTCAAAATAAACGAAGGTTTATTTCTCAATTGGAGTAAATTTTATAGCTGCTCCTCCGCCAGCTGCCAATTTGATATTCATTGTCGTTTTATTATTTACTTTTTGTTTTGAAATGGTCACTGGATATGGATTTGTTTTGTAATCTGCTCCTGCTCCATCTGCGTAAATTTCTGCTTCGTATTCTTTGTCTTCGTCCAGAAAGGTTAAACTAACTTTTAATGTCCTGGGTACTTTGTTGGTAATAGAACCTAAGTACCAATTTTTCTCTTCCCAGTCTTTACGGACAATTGTGGTATACTCTCCAATTTTTGAATCTAAAACCTTTGTATCTGACCACGTACAGGGTACGTCTTTTACGAATTGAAACTCAGGTTTGTTGACATAATTTTCAGGCAAATCTGCCGCCATCTGTAACGGACTGAAAATAATGACATACAATGCCAGTTGATTGGCTAATGTTGTCTGTACTCTCGCACCGGATGGTGTTTTGTAATCAAAATTGAAGATTCCGGGTGTGTAATCAAAAGGTCCGGAAAGCATTCTTGTAAACGGTAAAGTTGTCAAGTGCTGTGGCGTATTTCCTCCGTCTACCGACCACGCGTTATATTCCTGACCACGGCCTCCTTCCTGAGACATGAAGTTGGGATAGGTACGTTGCAAACCTGTTCCTTTCATTGGCTCGTGATTGTCGATCATAATATGATATTTGGCTGCTGTTTCTATCACTTTTCTGTAATGACGTGCTCCATATTGACTGTCGTGCCATTCTTTTTTGTCCAGATATTTATTTACATAGCCTGTTTTAACAGAATTGACTCCCATTTTTTGGTACAGTTTAAATGCATCTTCCAACTGGCTTTCGTAATGTTTTGTTGCTCCGGCAGTTTCGTGATGGCCAATTAAACGAACATTTTTGATGGCGGCATATTTTGTAATTTCTTCTAAATTAAAATCCGGGTAAGCTTTTACAAAACTAAAGGCACTTCCGTCTGCAGTCCAGTCTCCATCCCAGCCCTCGTTCCAGCCTTCTACCAGAACTCCGTCAAAACTGTTTTTTGCTGCAAAATCGATATATTCTTTCGTATTTTTGATTGTTGCACCATGTTTTGGTCCTTGTCCCCAAGTGAATTTTTCTAAATGCATTCCCCACCAGATCCCAATATATTTTGAAGGTCTTATCCAAGAAAGGTCTTCAATTTTTGATGGTTCGTTCAGGTTTAACATAATGGTAGAAGCAGCCATTTCACCTGCCGTTTTTCCAACTACAATGGTTCTCCAAGGTGTTTGAAAAGGAGCTTCGGCATACACTTTTACGCCATCTGCCCACGGCACTAAATCACTTTTGTATTGTTTATCACCCGTTTTTAAAAGTGTCATCGAAGCAAAATCTGTTAAGTTTGCTTCATGAATGGCAACAAACAATTTTTCTTTTGTTTCAAAAGTTGCCGGCGTATTAATGGTATCAGTTTTACTGATGGGTGTCTTACGATATTCACTTTCGTAATAGCTGTTTTCTCTGTGTACCGGAATCCACCAAACGTCATTATCCGATTTAAAAGTAAATTGTGTAATCTCGTTCGAAATCTTCACCTTACCCAAATTGGGCTGTTTTGGAAATGAATATCTGAATCCTACACCATCATCAAAAACTCTGAAAATGATATCTACAAGACGTTCTTCTCCTTTTGACTCTTTTAGGTGAACAATTAATTCGTTGTGATGATCACGGATTTTTTTGAATTCTCCCCAAGGCTGCTCCCAGGTTTCATCTGAGGTTTTTTCTTCGGTAGAAACGACTTCAAAACCATCGGTCATTTTTTGAATTCCCTGAAATTCAAAACCCATTAAAGAAGGTTCAATCACAGATTTCTTATCAGAAGTAAAACTGTATTGTGGCTGACCGGATGGAGTTAATTCAAAAACCAATTCGATATGTTTTTCCGGAGAACTTATTTTGTATGTTTTTTGGGTACCGCAAGCATAGAGCAAAATTGTGGTTAACGCCATCAGGCAATATCTGTATTTTATATTTTTCATTATTTGATTGTATTGATTACAACTCTTATTTTATTTCGTTTATTAACTGTTTTGCTTTTGCAGGCTGCATGGATACAAAATAATTAAAAGCCAGATCCAGCTTTTTCTGGATATCGGCATTGCCTTTCTTTTCGATTCTTAGATTATATAATTTACTGATATCAGGAAAAAAAGATTCGGTATTTTTTACTCCGGCAAATGTTTTTACTTTTTCGATAAAGGTGTATCCGAATTCTACGGTAGGCTCAAGCATTGTTCCTTCTCCAAAGTCATTCCAGGTAATCAGTTGAAGGTAGCTTAGGTTTGCATTTTTTGCCAGTGAAAGTGTTTCGTCCAACATGGCTCCATTGTTATGATCGATCGTCCATCCAATGGCAGCTCCACCGCCGCCTTCGGCATAAAAATCTTTAAAACCGGGATAAGCACTCCCCATTGCTACAGAAAGTTTCGGTTTAGTGTTCGTATAAAAATTAGTCAGGTACGTACTGTTTTTGTAAACCCAGGCATATTCACCCGAAGCATTGTCACCTGCCTCAACTGATTGATCCCAAAGGGTCAGGAAAGTAGGTTTCACAGTTAAACTGTTAAAAACATTGGTCCATTCTGCCGGAGTCTGTAATACAATTGGTCCAAAATTCAGCAGCAAAGGCTTTCCGTTTACTTTGATGTAATTGGCATCCTTAAAATAATTGGTTTGCAGATACGCTAAATCTGTTTTGGCAGCGCTTGTCACCGAGATTGCTTTTCCTGAATTTACTACGTTTGTCGTAACTCTGTCTTCATATACAATAGCATATTCTAAACCTGCTTTATCGAGCATTTCAATAAGCTGTTCTGTATTTTCTTTTACCATTCTATAATCATTCACATCATACGTACCGTACCAATCGATCAAAACACCATCAATTCCTGAATATTTCATCAATAGCAAATGATTCTCGATCACACTTTTATCTCCTGAATGATAGGGACCAATTAGGGGATAATAGTACGATGCAATTTCTCTGCGATTATTTGCTCCAATATTGTTTGGATTTTTATTGGCCATTGTCCAGTGATACCCCCATTTTTTATCGGTACTGCTTTCGTTGGTTTCAAACCAGGGCATGTAATGAACGTAAATTTTAGTGCTGTTTGTTTTTTCAATCGCAACCGGTGCGAGTATTTCAGACTCTATTGGTTTATCCGAACCTTTATTATCACTACTACATCCTAGAGCGATTAAAACATTCAGGATTACAACAAACAATAAGGTTATGTATCTTTTCATATTATTTATTTTTATTATTTGTTAACCCGTTGGATATAATTAAAAAAAATATCTAACACATAGTCCCGATGCATCGGGATATATTTGTAAAAGCGTACAAAAAAAACAGGTTTCTTACACACAGTAGTCTCTGTGTGTTTAAAATAAGTGAAATGCCTTTTTTGAGAATCTAAAATCTATGTTTCTATGTGTTTAAAAATAATTACATCTAACGGATTAACTATAATCTGTGAAAATCCATTACTCTGTGGCTAAAAAACAAAGCCATTCCAATATTCTTTTTAAAATATGTCAGCCTTCCACGACTAACCAACATGGAAGACTGACAGTAAACAACCTAATACCCGGGATTCTGTACCAGGTTTTTATTTGTTGTCAGAACGGTACTTGGAATTGGAAAAATACCTCTGTACTTTTCTGTGGCCCCTTTCTCCCACCATGGCAAAAAGAAAGTTCCAAAACGAATATTGTCCGTTCTTCTCCTTCCTTCAAAAGTAAATTCCTTCAATAATTCCTGATCGATAAAATGAAGATCGATAGTTGCCGGCATCTCTTCGCCAGCGCGTGTTACAACTTGCTGTACAAATGGTTTTGCCAAAGCTGAAGATCCTAAACGAACATAACATTCGGCTTGCATCATTAAAATTTCGGCATAACGAATCAAAACAAAATCATGGTCACGTTCCCATTGTTCTCCTGCTTTCATTTCGTATTTTCCTAAACGAACTCCCTGATTTTCTTTGGCATTGGCCACACTTGTCACTTCTTCAGTATAGGTTAAAGGTTCACCATTATCCATAACAATAACCTGTCCTGTTGCCACATTAATCTGATCTCCGGCAACCATACATTTCTTTCTTTTGTCTGTATCTGCAAATGCAGAATATACTCCCGGCTGTGCACACATTCCGTTTGCACTCCACGGAAAATCGTTTCCTGATGCAGAAATGGTCAGTTTATGCAGGTAATGACAAGACATCGAATTCATATAATTTCCAACAGTTCCTGCTTTCTGATCGTAAGGAATGGCAAAAATTATCTCCGGTGATGTTTGATTCTGTGTGGCAAAATTGGTAAAGAAATCAGGTGCTAATGTATATCCGGTTACTTTCTGACACATGTTGATACAATCCTGCCAACGGGCTGTTCCGGTGAATACTTCTGAATTTAAATACAATCTCGCCAATAATGAATAGGCTACATTTTTTGTCAATTTTGAATAAACAATGTTGGCTGTTAAATAAGGGACCGCATCCAACAATTCTTTCTCCACAAAATCGTACACTTGTTTTCTCGTAGAATTTGTTGGCAAAGAAGTATCTTCAAAATTGGTTACAATTGGTACATTACCAAATAAGTCCAAAAGATTATAGTAATAGTAAGCTCTAAGTGCTTTTAACTCGGCATAGATTGGAGCTTTGGCCGCACTTGACAAAGACGATTTATCGATTTGATAAATAATCGCATTGATTTTCGCGATTCCGGTGTAATTGTAACGCCAGGCCGAAAGAATCATACGGTTGTCTGCCTTCCAGGTATGTCTTTGCGCATCCTGATATTGTCCGCCATCGTACCAGTTGGTTCCTCTGGTAGGAATTGTAGCTTCATCAGAAACCGTTTCGTTCAGGAAAAATACATACTCGCTGGTAGGATAATTATTTGAAATATTATCTGCAAATCCTCTCAAAGAAGAATACGCTCCGCCCACTAATGCATCGACTTCCTTTGAGGTGTTCCCAAATTTTCCGTCTTCCACTTTATCATATAACTCTTCATTCAGATTGGTACATGATATCGTAAAAAGCATGCTTACTACTAATGCTGCTGTTATTTTGACTTTCATTTTTTATATTTTTGAGTTAATTCGCTTAATTATTCAGCGTAAAATTTAATCCAACAGAAATCGTTGTCGGTCGTGGATAATTGTTGTATCGGTCAATTCCAGGAGCTGCTAATCCGGTCTGATCCATTACTCCGGTTTGATTGATTCCGTCCTGAGCATTTAAACCAATCTCAGGATCTACACCTTTATACCCTGTGATTACAAACAGATTTTCTCCCATTACATACATTCTAAGCTTAGATTTTTTGAATTTCAGAGGAAGTGTATAACCAAAAGTCAACGTTTGAAGTCTGAAGAACGAAGCATCTTCTATCCAGTAATCAGAATACTTTGGAGCCGAAGTAATTCCGCTTCCTAAAAAAGCATCCGGAACATTGAATGTTGGCAGTCTGTTTGGATCATTTAGCATCATGTTGGTGGCATTTAATGCTTTTTGACCAAACATTCCGTAACCTGAAACTCCAAGATCAAAATTTCTGTAAGTAAAATTCATTCCGATACCTAAAGTCAGATCCGGCTGAATATTTCCTAAAGCTGTTTTATCGGCATCTACTAAAGCATTTTCTGCTACTACCTGTCCTGCCGCATTGTAGTACTGAATTTTTCCGTTGGCATCTAAACCGGCATTTTTGAATCCCCAGAAAGTTCCAACCGGATATCCCTCAGCAATAATTTGAGAGTATTGTCCTGACATACCGGCTAAACCATGCAATGATCCGCTGTAGATAACGTCTGTTTTATAAGTTGGGTTCGATAGTTTTTCGATTTTCTGAACGTTGTGGCCTAAAGTTAAATTTGCATTCCAATTGAACTTATCACCTTTTACGATATCTGCATTTAGAGTAAGTTCCACTCCTTTATTAGACATTTCTCCAACATTTGCCAGCATCGTTCCCACTAAATAAGGCGGTTGCGGCACTTCGTAAGTGTATAATAAATCGTTAGTGTTTTTAGCATAATACTCGAATGAACCCGTAATTCTGTTGAACAAGCTGAAATCCAGCCCAACATTCAATTGTTTGGTTGACTCCCATTTCAAGTCAGGATTTGGGTTTTGTTTTGGAGAATATGCCAAGCTCCATGTTCCGGTAACCGGATCATAATAACTATCGTTTCCAACTCCTAAAATAGAAAGGGACTTGTACTCCCCAATTCCGTCCTGATTTCCTGTAACTCCATAACCTACTCTTAATTTTAAGTTATCCAGCCAGCCTTTTGTAGTGCTCATAAATTCTTCGCTCGAAATTTTCCACGCCACAGATCCGGATGGAAAAACTCCCCATTTGTTGTTTTCTCCAAAACGGCTCGAACCGTCTCTTCTCACTGTTCCGGTAAGCAAATATTTTCCGTCGTACGAATAATTAGCACGGGCATAAAACGATACTAAATTCGATTTCCCTTTATACGAATAGACATCTCCTAAACGGTAATTGTAACCTGCACCAAGATTATTGTAACTAAAAGCATCTGTTACAAATCCACTACGTTGTGCTCCAAAACCTTCGTAAATATTCTCTAAATAAGAATACCCCGCCAGCGCGCTAATATTGTGTTTGTCAATTACTTTGTTGTAATTCAGATAAAATTCTCCTTGTGCATTTGCGTATTCCGCATACGTTTTTTGCCCAAATCCTCCTTCGGTAATTCCTTCCATAACGGCGTAACTGGGTTTATAAAGATTCCCTTTTACAGCATTATGTTCGTATGAAATGTTCCCTACGGCGGTAAAATCATTTAAAAACTTCACTTCCGTTTTAAAATATCCTAACAACCTGTGTCTTTCATTATTTGCCGTTCTGTTGGTTAAAATTTCGACCGGGTTTTGGTAAATATTTCCGGAAACTGCCGAGAATTCTCCGTTGGCATCATAAACCGGAATGGTTGGGTTCAAATTATAAGTACGTTCAAAGATTCTGTAATCTAGCGGATGCCATTTGTCGACATTAGCAAATAAACCCATATCAAATTTCACATCTTTATTGTCTCCAAGATATTGATAGGCATTGACGTTTCCGCTTAATCTTTGCAATCCGCTGGTTTTAATAACACCTTCATTGTTCAGATAAGAAAGTGATGTTCTGAAACCGCTGTCGGCTTTACCGGAATTAATTGTCAAGGTGTGCGACTGTGAAATAGCGGTTTGTTGTACGGCTTTCTGCCAGTTGGTATTTCCTCCATAATCAACAGCATCTTTATTTCCGGTTGAACGCACATAAGCTCTCCATTGATTTGCTGATAAAAGATCGAGATTATCTGCTACATAACCGATACTTGATAGTCCGTTATAAACTATCGAAACTCCTTTTGTTCCGGATTTTGTTGTAATCATGATGACTCCGTTTGCTCCTCTTGAACCGTATATGGCGGTTGCCGAAGCATCTTTTAACACGTCTACTGATTTGATATCGGATGGCTGAACCACATTGATATCCACTCCCGCAATTCCGTCAACAACAATTAACGGACTATTACTTGCGGTTAATGAAGTTCCTCCACGCAAACGTATCGTTGAACCTGCAGCAGGATCTCCGGAAGGACGAATAATATTAAGTCCTGCCACTTTTCCCTGCAAAACCTGTTCGGTCGAAGAAATGGTTCCTTTTACTAAATCATCGGCTTTTACACTCGAAACAGCTCCGGTTAAATCTGATTTTTTCTGAGTTCCGTATCCCACAGAAACTACCTGAACCTCAGCCAGCTGATAACCGTCGTTTTGCAGATGAACACTAATATTTTTGCTTGCGGCTGTAATTTGAACTTTCTGAGTTGTTGATCCGATGAAAGAAACTTCTATTGAACCTCCTGTGGCTACCGTCAAGGTAAATTTTCCGTCGAAGTCAGTTGTGGTCGCATTTTTTGTTCCCACCTCGATTACCGAAGCTCCGGGCACTACAACACCCGCATTGTCGTAAACAGTACCTGATATCTGCTTCTTTTCCTGAGCAAAAATTCCTGCCGAAACGAAAAGCATGAAAATCATGAATACCAGAGTTTTATCAGTCCACATCTGATGCAGGACCGTTTTTTTATTTTTACTATTCATATTTAGCGATTTATTATTTTTTATAGATCCAATGTAATTTGCACAATCATTGTTGGTTTTATGACCAATTTTTGAGATGATGCTCCTTTCATTAGAATTGACGTTTTAATTGGATCGTGAATTATTTGTCTAAAGTTTTCAGCGGAATCGTAGTATCAGAGATTGGCTTGTCTTTGTTGTCTTTTACCACCACATGAATCTCTTTCAAGTCCGGAATATCATTCAGTTCCGAAACCAAATTGACAAATCCTTTTATCTCATTGGTACCACCGTTAAACTCTCCGGAAATCGTTTTTGTTCCTGCTGTAATAGTGTATAACAATTTGTTTACACCCGGTTCATTGTTTTTTCTGGACATTCCGAGAAAATCTTTCTGACTGATTTGTGACGGAAAAAATCCGAATACCGGCGGTGGCGGCGGTGTATAGGCTCCCGCATATAAAACCTGATCCGGAGTTGTTCCCGCCCAATTGTCTTTGATCATCAGAAAAACCAAATTTTCCATCACATAACCGTCCGGCGCATTATAGTACTGTTTCGGAATCAAATCCATTTTATAAAAACCATTACCCAGATCTTTCAGTTTTGTTTTCTCCACAACATCCGGAAGCCATGCCTGATACTCTTGTTTTATGTCCCAATTGTTTAGACCGCTATGAAAATGCACACTTGAAGCGCCTGCAAATCCGGGAGCCAGATTGGCATTGAACAAAATACTAACTCCTTTGTCAATTGTTGGTTTAGAAGGATAGGCTATAATAAGTTCATTAGCCGTATAAAAAGAAGAGAAATCCGTATAAGCCATATTCGCAACATCAGTTTGCTTAGATCCGTTTTTGTTTTTCAAACGAAACCAAAATCCGTTACTGGCAGCAATTTCGGCAGCGGTTTTCGAAAAGTATTGCGTTGGCGTTAAGGTAAAACTCCATACTTTATTTCCTTCATATTTTAATTTTGCAAAATCGGATGAGTTTTCCCAATGTCCGGCATCCGGTTCAGAGGGCGACCAAATCCACATGTACACCTCTTCGGTTTCGGCAAATGTGGTCGCCGAAAGATCAAAATACCAGGTCACTTTTTCATCATACTTGTATACTACCGGAAATGATGACATACTGCCTACAGTTCCCGCAGCTCCCTGAGCCTGAGTAAAATGAGGAGCCATCAAAAGGGCCAATAAAATGGTGTATATAATTTTTTTCATAGTACTTTTTAGTTAATAGCATTTAATTTAAATACATAAGACACAAATGGAGTCCCTCCTGAAACACGGGATAATTTAATTTCCATTTCTCCGTTTTTACCCGGCACTGATGTTAATCCTAATTCATCTGTTTTTTGTGTTTTTTGGGCGTCACTATACAAATAAATCATAACTGGATTTCCCGGATTTGTGGGCTGAAAATCCGAACTTAGTTTCCAATATCCTTTTGCAGCGAATAAAGGAGGAACGTTTCCGGCAACTTCGTAACTTGTTGGATTGTTTTCTTCATCTACGTTAAATTTGATTTTGAAATCTTCGTAGTTAAAGTAGGTACTCAAGTTTTCTTCACTTGGTTCGATCTTATTTGCCTTAGCAACTTCATCTACCATTTTTAAATTTGTTAATCCCCAATTGCCATTTACTTTCTCATAAATAGTAATCGGATCAACGGAGCTTCCGTCGTCGGTATTGTCACAGCCAATGGCGATGAAACACATAACAACAGCTAACCAATAAATACTTTTACATCTCATAAATTTGTGGTTTGTTTGTTAGTTTTTTTGTCTCCTAAAAGACAGAACGAAGCTAGATGTTAAATAAATCTAAAAAAAAATGTCTGTGAAAAATCAAGATGAAATTCGAACAAAAAAATGCACAACACACTAAAAAACAACAACTTAACAAAATATCTTATTTTAAAAAATCAAGGTTATGTTTAGATGAAAACGGCAAAATTTCAGTATCAAAAATGACAATATGAAAATTTTACCTCATATTTTTTTCACTATGCACTTTCATAACCTCTTTTTATTGTATAATTGCAAATTATCAAGCCGTTTTTAACATTTAGTTCTTAGTTTTAAATACTAAATGCGGTAGTAAAACTTTGTTTCAATGAAGTTCGAAAATCTCAAAAAGTGCTGTCAATCCTTAACTTTTATATTTATCCCGAATTAAAAACCAACTAACTCTAACCAACCAAAAAAGATTATTTTACCCTAAACCGAAAAAAACCATGCAAAGAATATTCATTCTGTGTTTTTTCATTGCAGGCTTTTCTCTGAGCGCGAAAGAGACAAATCCTGTTTTAGAAGAATTAGATAAAGTACTTCTTAAGAAGGATATTTACTTAAAACAGAAATACCGCAAAATAGAAACCCTCAAAAAAAATGTTTCCAAATTCACCGTTAGCCAAAACAATGAAGAACTCTATCATACTTATATGTCTTTGTTTGAGGAATACAAATCTTTTAAATATGACTCTGCTTACTATTATCTGGAAGAAGCAAAAATTAAAGCGATCGTTCTAAAAGACCCAAAGTATCTGGCAAAAAGCCGTATTAAAGAAGGATTTGTTTTACTCTCTTCCGGGCTGTTCAAAGAAGCAATAGATACTTTAGATGTCATCAAAGAGGAAAAACTGGATCAAAAAAACAAATTCGAATATTACTCCATAAAGGCGCGTGCCTATTACGATCTTGCCGACTATAACCGTGACCAGCGTTTTAATATCCATTATGTCCGACAGGGAAATTATTTTCTAAAAAAGGCATTAGAGCTAATAGGAACGAATTCTAACGAATATTGGGCAGCTGAAAGTTTAAAACGGCTAAAACAACAAGATTGGCGTGGTGCTGAATTTGCTTTTAGTTACTGGATCAACAATTACAATCTTCCACCGGATTACTACGGCATCGCAACTTCAAGTTTGGGTTACATTTATTCGGAAAGAGGTTATACCAAAAAAGCGATTCAGTATCTCGCATTGGCTGCTATTGCCGATGTCAAAAATGCAACTAAAGAAACAGTTGCTCTTCGAAATTTGGCCAATGAGCTTTTTAAAATGGGGTATCTCGACAAGGCAAACGAGTATATCAATATTGCAATGGACGATGCCACGTTCTACAATGCCAGACATCGAAAAATTGAAATTTCGTCGATCCTCCCGATTATCGAAAAAGCCCAACTCAATAATGTAAAAGATAAAAATGATAAACTCGAAAAAATCATCATCCTATTGACGATACTGACGCTTATAATTGTCTTGTTTTCAATTATTATTTTCAAACAATTAAAGGAAAAAAATAAGGCACGAAAAATAATGGCTTCCTCCTATGCCCAGCTTCAGGAAATGAACGTTAGTCTGAGCGAGGCGAATGCCATTAAAGAAGAATATATTACGTATTTCATTAAAGCAACTTCGGCTTTCATTAATAAAATTGATCACATTCAAAAAAGTACGCTCCATAAGATTATCACTAAGAAAACCGATGAAGTTATTGCGAACTTAAAAAAATACAATGTAAAGGAAGAGCGTGAAAATCTTTTTCATCAATTCGATGAAATCTTCCTCAAACTGTTTCCCACTTTTGTAACCGATTTTAATAATTTATTCCCAAGCGATCATAAGTCTGTAGTCAAAAAAGGAGAACTTTTGAATACTGAGCTTCGCATTTTTGCACTATACCGTCTGGGAATTCAGGACAGCAATCAGGTGGCAGAATTTCTGGAGCTTTCTGTAGCGACCATTTATACGTATAAAACCAGAATCAAAGGTAAATCTGATTTTAAAGATACCTTTGAGGAAAAAATAATGGCGATTAAGACTATCTAAGGTACTAAGGTACTGAGGGGCTAAGGTTCTGAGGCTTTTCGAAAATGACAAATAGCTTTTTTTTGCTACGAATTCACGAATTATTTGAAATACAAATTCGGGAATTCGTGGCGATTATTTTTCTATTCGGAAGTTTCTAATTGCAATACAACTTCCTGATAATGTCTACTAAGTGAGAATAATTGCTCAGCAAAAATCATAATGGCAAGCGGGATGAAGAAAAATGACAGCAAATTTTCTTCGTATAAAAAATAAGTGCTTACCATAAATATTCTCAGGTATTCCAAATAATACATCCATCTTCTTTGTTCCAATAATGCTCCGCAATTCACTAAGGTTACCAGAATAATGGACAATACAAAAATTTTGTCTGAAACATTTAATCCTTCAAAACAATACGTGAAAACCGTTAAAAGCAGCGTCGAAGCCCCAAGCTGGATATAGAGGTAATTCTTAAATCGAAGCCTTTGATGCGGATTAGCTTTGTCCTGTAGAAAGCGTTTCTCTAAGGTTGGCCGAATATCCTGATCCATATGAGCGGGACTGCCAAATACCGCTTTCCATTTTGCTTTAAATCCTGCTGAGCGCTTCCATAGTTCGTAAATCTCAAAATAGTAATGAAAATGCTGCCACAAGAAACTATAGCTCTTGAGCGGATGCGTTAAACCGTATTTGGGTTTTTCTTCCTCTTCCTGAAAAGTTCCAAAAAGACGATCCCAAAAGGTAAACATATCGCCGTAATTTTTATCGAGATATTTCTCATCAGATGCGTGATGCACACCATGTACAGAAGGCGTAACAAAAACATATTCCAGCCATTTTATTCGGCCTACAAGCTGTGTATGCGTAAAAAAAGAATAGGCTCCGTGCACAATCAGCATTGTGATAACCATAGAGGGGTGAAAACCAATAAGTGGCAATACGCACCAAAATCCTGTTCTAATCACCGCCTGGAAAGTGGTAATTCTGGCGGCCGCGGTAAAATTAAACTCTTCGCTATGGTGATGGACGATGTGTGCTGCCCAGAAAAAATTGACTTCATGCCCCAATCGGTGGTACCAATACCAAACAAAATCGGTAGCTAGAATCAAGGCAATCCACACAAAAATAGTATTCGAAATGTCAAAAAATCGATAATTATCATAAATCAAATAATACAACTGGTAAAAACTGGCGGCCACAAACAAATTGATCAAACGCTCTGCAATACCAATACTAATATTTGAAACTGAACTTTCGTAATTAAAAATTTCCGGTCTCTTTCGCCGTTGTGCAAGCTTGTATTCTAAAAAGAGAAAGAGAAAAAAAGCAGGCATAGCGAAAGCTAGAAAATTAATATGTTCCATTTTAAAAAATACGTATTTAATTCATAAAAAAACACAAAGCAGTAGTACTTCTATATCCATATAAAAACAAAGACATTTTCATCAATCAACGAGTTCTTTTCGACTGAAAATCTTCTTATTAATTGATGAAAACAATCTTTTATTATTTATAAATCTAATTTTTAATTCTGCTTAAATTTCGGCGTATCCAATGCCACTTCTTTTACAGATTGAGTGTCGGCTACTTTTTGCAATGCAATAATGTAAGCTGCAATACGTGGTGTAACATTATGTTTGGCTGCAATTCTGAAAACAGTTTCAAATCCTTTTTCTAAAATGTCCTCTAAGCGTGTATTAATCTGATGAATTCTCCAGGATTCTAAAAGCGAATTCTGAAGCCATTCAAAATACGAAACTGTCACTCCACCCGCATTGGCCAGAATGTCCGGTACCACTAAAACATTGTTATCGTGTAATATTTTATCCGCATCGGAAGAAACCGGTCCGTTGGCACCTTCCACAATAATTTTAGCACGAATGTCATTAGCATTCTTTTGTGTAATCACATCCTCTTTGGCAGCAGGAATCAGCACATCTACCTCTAACAACAATAAATCCTCGTGTTTAATCGCAACTGAATTTGGATATCCTTTAATACTTTTATTATTCAGATTGTAGTACAAAATCAATTCGGGAATATTAAGTCCTTCAGGATTATAAAACGCTTCAGAAACATCACTTACCGCAACCACTTTTAATCCTTTTTCGAATAAAAATAAGGCCGAATGCAATCCTACATTTCCAAAACCCTGAATGGCTACTGTAGATTTTGCAGGTCTGAGTTTTAATTTTTCTAGGGCCAATAAAGTAATGATGCTAACACCTCTTCCTGTTGCTTCTACTCTACCTAATGAACCGCCGGAATGCAAATGTTTTCCGGTTACTACAGCGTGAATTGTTTTGCCGTGAAGTATCGAAAACTCATCCATTAACCATCCCATCTCATCAGGACCCGTTCCCATGTCTGGAGCCGGAACATCTTTATCAGGTCCGAAAATATCTATTAAGGCTTTGGTATAGGCTCTCGTAATTTTCTCTAATTCATTCTTAGAAAGTGTTGTCGGATCGCAAATGATTCCGCCTTTTGCTCCTCCAAACGGAATACCTGTTACTGCCGATTTCCAGGTCATCCAGGCAGCCAGTGCTTTTACTTCGTCAAGGTTTACTCCTTTATCATATCTGATTCCACCTTTTGAGGGACCTAAAGCTGTATTGTGTATCACCCGATAACCTTCAAAGTTCTTTTCGGAACCGTTGTCCAAAGTAATGGAAAAGTTAACGACGATTTGCTTTTCGGGACGTTGAAGTTTTTGTCTGATCGATTCGTCTAATCTAAGAATGTCGGCGGCAACGTTAAAACGATCAATCATTGATTGAAAGGGATTCTGTTTTATTAATTCTGCGCTCATATTATATCGTTTAATTGGGGTTATTGTATTTTATCTTTTAAAAAAATCTTTTCTACGGTTTATTGATACTTGCTCTAACATGGTATTTTCCGAAGACAGCATCGCATCATAACACTGGTATTTCTATTGGTTCTCATTTTGCTTCTTTCCAGTTCTAAAAAAAGCCTTTCATTGGTGCATGAAAGGCTAAAAAAAAAAATAACAAGTAAATTTCTCTATTAACGCCATTTCATCACATAGTCCTGCATGCTACACATCGTGAAGCTACATAAAGATGAGATGATATTTTGACTATAGTTTTTCATTGTTATTGCAAATCTATAAAATATATTTTACAAATTCTATAGAATTAGTAGAGTTTATTTTCGCAAAATGAAAAAATTAACAAACAACACCTGTTAATCAATACAATACATGTCGAAAAATTTTATTTAAACTGTGAAATAACAATAAAAATGATCGCTATTAAAGCTAAAAAGATCCCTACAAAGTTAATTTTAGATAATTTTTCTTTAAAGAAAAGCAAACCAACAAAACTTCCTAAAACAATAACTCCCATGTTCATTCCGGCAAAAACCGTCGATGGGTTTTCAGCGAAGGCCTTATGCGCTTTTAAATAGAATAAAATATTTCCGAAATTGAAAATTCCCACCAAGGCACCAAAAAGGATATTTTTAGAGTCTAATTTCCTCTTTTTTACACCAATTTCATAGATTGAGATGCAAAACGCTACCATCAAAGCGATACAGAACACTACAAACAAAGAAGTCGGATAAGGCAAAGTGGTATAAAGAGCGATTTGCTTAAAGAGAATATCAATAACTCCAAACCCTACCAGAACCACCGCGGGATAAATCCATATATTTTCTGTGGTATCCGGTTGCTTTTTTAAGATGAATAAAAGCGCCAGAAAACCGATCAATAACCCAATAATTTTATAGGTATTAAATTCTTCTTTAAAGATGAACCAAGCCGCCAGAATTGGGATGAATAGTGATAATCGCTGGGCGGTATCTGTTTTTACAATCCCCACATTTTTTATGGAAGCTACCAGAAATAAAAAGACCACCGGCAATAATACGCCAATAGCAATATAAATATTCCAGGGAGCGTTTGCATCAACTTCCTTTAAATTGGGGCTAAAGGTAAAATAACAGAATGCTAAAGCAACAATATAGTTGAAGGCGATAATCTGGGTTGGATGTGTATTGTATTTTCGGGTTATTTTAAAAATAACACCTACAATTACACTGCACAAAATACTGAGGACAAGAAACAACATAGTATTAAATTTTGAACGCAAAAATAAACAAACCCGACAGGTTTTAAAAACCTGTCGGGTTTCGTTAGAAAAAATAGATTATAAACTACAATTTGCTGATATAACTTCCGTACATATCTTTAAATTGATGTCCTTGCGCAAATCGGTCTTTGCTCAGTTTTTTGTATTCGACCAATCCCCACAGAATAAATTCTTTCATGAAATACTGATCTTTTTTATCCAGTTGAGGCTGGTATTTTTTCAGCAAAACATCCAGCGGAGTTACTTCGTCTAAAATCTTCTGATACTCTGAGTCTGAAGCATCGTCTAACAATTCGAAACCGCTTTCGGCAAAAAACCATTCGATCACATCTGAATAAGGTGTTTTTTCTCCCGCTTTTTCAAGCTTTTCTATTCGCGGTAATAAGGTTGGAAATAAAGTCCTGATGGCTAAACCAATTAAATTTTGAGCTACTACAGCAGCTCCCTCCTGCTCTCCTTCGTAAACCAGTTCTACTTTTCCGGTAATAGCAGGAATGATCCCCACAAAATCAGACAAACGCAAAGTGGTTTTATCTACTCCGGCTTTTAAGGCACGTCGTTCTGCCGTACTCATTAAATTCTCGAAAGCGGTGATACTCATTCTGGCACTTACTCCGCTTTTATTGTCGATATATTCGCTTTCGCGTGCTTCAAAACTAATCTGTTCCAAAATATCTCTGGCCAGACCCGGCACATAGACTAATTGGTGTTGTGTTTCATCCAGTTTGGCTTCCTGTTCTGTAATAGCCCTCGCAATGGCAACGCTTTCAGGATAATGCGTAAGAATCTGCGAACCGATTCTATCTTTTAGAGGCGTTACGATACTTCCTCTATTGGTATAATCTTCCGGATTGGCTGTAAATATAAATTGCATATCCAAAGGCATTCTCAGTTTAAATCCTCTGATCTGAATATCACCTTCCTGCAAAATATTGAATAAAGCAACCTGAATTCTCGCCTGTAAATCGGGCAACTCATTAATCACAAAAATACAGCGATTGGCTCTCGGAATCATTCCGAAATGAATTACACGATCATCGGCATAGGAAAGCTTTAAGTTTGCTGCTTTTATGGGATCGACATCACCAATTAAATCAGCAACGGTAACATCAGGTGTGGCCAGTTTTTCGAAAAAACGCTCACTGCGATGGAGCCATGAAATTGGGGTATCATCTCCTTTTTCGGCAATTATATCTTTAGCAAAACGAGAAATAGGATTTAACGGATCGTCATTAATTTCCGAGTCCGTAACAAACGGAATGTATTCGTCTAACAATTCAACCATCTTGCGCGCCAAACGTGTTTTCGCCTGACCTCGAAGTCCTAATAAGTTAATATTATGACGGGAAAGAATAGCACGCTCCAATTCCGGAATTACCGTATTTTCAAAACCGTGAACACCTTCAAAAACAGGCTTTCCTGACTTTATTTTCTCCCGAAGATTATTACGCAATTCGTCTTTAATACTGGTGCTTTTGTAACCAACAGCTTTTAACTGTCCTAATGTTTTTATATTTTTTATTTCCATTTTTACTGATTGAAAAATTTCTAATTTGTTTTTTTTTTAAAACTTTTAATAGCCAATTGCTTCGACTTCGCTTAACGAGACCACCGAGACTTATGCTTCGACTCCGCTCAGCAGGACAATGGTGTCTGAGATTGGCACTGGACTCTTGCTTCGACTTCGCTCAGCAGGACACCGTCACTGAGACTGAGACTGAGACTGAGACTAAAACCAAGCCTAAACACTACCTCACTCTCTTCTTCCTATTCGTTTCATAATCTTCAAAAATCATCTCTCCCAGCCCTTTTAATCCGGTGTAAAATGCTTTTCCCTGATTGGCTTCGGTAAAATGGTTGACAAAACGCTGTAAATACGGATCGTTTGCAATCATGAATGTTGTGATCGGAATGTGTAATTTTCTGGCTTGCTGTGCCTGTGTGTAACATTTATCAACGATGTATTCGTCAAGTCCGTTGCTATTCATATAATAGGAACCGTCACGCTCGCGTACGCAGCTGGGTTTTCCATCGGTAATCATAAAAATCTGCTTGTTGGTATTTCGTTTTCTTCGCAAAATATCCATCGCTAATTGAAGTCCCGCAACGGTATTCGTATGATAAGGCCCCACTTGCAGATAAGGTAAATCTTTAATAGGGATGATCCAGGCATCATTTCCGAAAACCAAAATATCGAGTGTGTCTTTGGGATAACGTGTAGTAATTAATTCAGCCAAAGCCATGGCAACCTTTTTTGCAGGCGTAATTCGGTCTTCGCCGTACAGAATCATACTGTGGCTGATATCGATCATCAAAACGGTACTCATTTGAGCTTTATATTGGGTTTCTTCTACCACCAAATCATTTTCAGTTAGCATGAAACTTTCAACGCCGTTATTGATCTGGGCATTTCGCAGACTTTCTGTCAACGAAATTCTTTCTAATCCGTCTCCAAAACTAAACTCCCGAAATTCACCCGTATGTTCGTCACCATTTCCGGCATGTTTGGTTTTATGATTACCAGTCCCTGAACGTTTTAAATTACCAAAAATCTGATCCAAGGCCTGCTGTCTGATAGCGCGTTCAGTCTTGGCGGTAATACCAAAACCACCACTTCCATCAGGTTTAACTTCGTCTCTTATGTAACCTTTCTTTTTTAAATCTTCGATAAAATCATCGATCGTGTAGTTCTCGTCCGTTAGTTTGTATTCTATGTCTAACTCCCTTAACCAGCTGATTGCTTCGTCAAAATCACCCGAAGTATGGGTGATCAGCTCTTTAAAAATACCAAAAAGCTTTTCAAACGGAGACTGAAACGGAGCTTCGTACGACTTAAAATAAAAACCTTTTTTAAATTCGTTTTTCATAATTTTAAAATTACGCTATTTTAGAATTATGAAAAACGAAACGTTTATTAATTTTTAGTTAAAATATCTAACCAAAACCAATAACTAACAGCGTTAGGTCTGACAATTATTCAAACTTTCCGTCCACATAAAACCATTCGCTATTTTCAAATTTAAAAGTTGAAAACTCATAATGTACTTGTAGTTTATTGTCTGAATCCAGGAAATAGGCTTTAAATTCAACTGTGTTTTCCGTAAAACTAAGAATTTCGAGTCTCTGCCATTTATTAGCGGTTGCCCATTTTAAAATTTCGGTCTTAGAATAATATTTTCTTTCCGAAATATAAGTGGTTTCTAAAAGGTAATCTGCCTTGTGACTGGCATAAGCGGAATATCTGGAACGCATTAAAGCCAAAGCGGTTGGTGCTTTCTGATTGTTTTCAAGATACTGGCCACAGCAATTTTCGAACATTAATCCGGTATCGCAAAAGCACTTCTTACTCTCCATCAACCTGCTCTTCTCCGTTAATTTTCACATGCAGCTGATTCAATAAAACCTGATACCTGCTGATTTCTCTTAAATCTTCATCTTCTTCTGCATGATCAAGTAAATCATCCAGAGTATCACTTACTTCAAGCAATTTATTGTTCGCTTCTCTATTATTCTTTGCAGCAATTAAATCAATAATTTCCTGCACACTTGCTTTTAAATCTTCGTATTTACTCATCTGTATTGTTATTTTTTTTGTTTAAGGTTTCTAGTTTCAAGTTATTCTTAATTTGAAGTCCCTACAAAAAAACCTGAAACCTGAAACTTGAAACATTTTTACTCTCCTTTACTCTCGTTGAACTTTTTAATAATTTCTTTAAGTTTTTCTTTGCGGGTCAATTCTGCCTGCTTTGCTTTTGCCTGAGCCTTGTGCAACTTATCATTATGCTTTTTGATGTTCCTTTCGTTGTTGCGTCCCATTATATTTCTCTTTTAATTTCCTCTAAAGTTTTCTCCGTGTAAATCAATTCGTTGATAATTTGCTTTCTCAACTCATCAATATCATCATAATCAAAATGTTTTGCCCATGAAGTGAGCTGCTGCAGATTGCGAACTTGTTTGATTCGTTTTGTGGTTTCAAAACTGGTTCTTAAAACAGGTTTTCCATCATAATTTGGATTCTTCTTGTGCTGATACGTTACCAGATTCTGATCGAAGTCGGCTTCGATATAGTACAATTTTTCTTCAGCATTATCGGGATAAAATTCGTCCCAGGCCGCAAAACCTATTTTGGTTTTCGAAGCAGTTTCCGGCATCATTGCAACCAAACGCCATTTGCTGTTAGCCAGTCGTCCCCAGTGATTCGATACCCGATACATTCCGGCTTCTGTATAATAATAAGCGCTTCCCGCTTTGCTTTCAAACTGTTTCTTTAAACCTTCAATTTTATCTGAAAGTACTTCATGAAAAACACAAAAGGTATTTTTAAAGGAATTAGGATGTGGCTTGAAGTTTTTTTGCATGTGCAAATATACTGAGATTGTGACGAACTCCCTAAAACAAACATAATATTGATTAACTTTGCAGCTTCAATTTTAAAACAAACAAAATCATGTCTAAAGATCCACAAGGGAAAATGCTGCAAAAAGGAATTTATACGGGCATCATAGAAAAAGATGAAAACAACAACTACTTTTGTGGTGAGTACCTTTTAGATTATAAAATCGCACATACAAACTTCAATATAGGTGATTGGATTACCATTAAATCTGTTATCGAAAACCCAAGCGATATCAGCTATGATAAGTATCCAAAAAAATCTAAAAACTTCGATAAAGCGAATAATAAACCGGAGAACAAGTAATTACAGATTAGTTTCAAGTTTCAGGTCACTTTTAACGCAAAGACCGCAAAGATTTACGCAAAGTTCGCAAAGTTTTTATTTATGAAGCTTTGCGAACTTCGCTTTTGGAGTACATCTTATCCTAAAAAAATCCTTGCGGTTTTTGCGGTTAAGTATACCCAACACTCAGCCCCCGCAATCATAAACCTCAAACAAAAACAAATATTTTTCCGCTCAAAAGTAAAAAGTTAAAAAAAAGTGTACCTTTGCAAAAAATTTGTCGTTTTGAAGTAAAAAACAATCATTTCAAACTAATAGACAAGAAGTTACCTTTTATTTATGAAAAAAATAGTTGAATACCGCAAGTTACTAAATGTAGACAAAACTGCTGAATTAAAAGATTTAAAAACAATCTATCGTAATGCGATGAAAGAATCTCATCCTGATAAATTTCAAGGTGATGATGCTGGTTTAAAAGCTGCAGAAGAAAAAAGTAAAGCTATTATTGAGGCTTATCACTTCTTGGTAAGTATTAATCCTGAAACGATTAAACTTAATTTACCGGAATACACTGAAACGATTTCGACTTGTTCAATTACTGATTATAAATTTGTTGAAGGTCGTTTGATTATCGATTTCTCTAACGGAAGTGTTTACGAATACATCAGTGTTCCTAAAGCGACTTACGTGAAAATGGTAAATGCTGATTCTCCGGCAAGATTTGCAAAAAGACACATTCTTAATTCTTTCACATGGAGAAAGAAAACTAATCAAGAATAGATTTATACCAAAAATATCTACAAAAGCACTCTCGCAACAGAGTGCTTTTTTTATGCATAAAAATTTAAAAAAACGTTATTTATTTTCATTATAACGATATAATTAAGAGTTTTAAGTCAAATAAACCTCACAAACATTCTGATTACATGACAATTAAACCTAAAAAAACAATAACAAAATTTTAGGTTCCAAAATTCTTTATGTTTTATAATTTTAAATACTTTTGTTGCACAAATCAATTAACTAATTAATTTTTTATAATGAAAAAAATACTTTTTTTACTAACTGCTTCTGCAGCGATTATTTCTTGCAGCAAAGTTAAAGACGGAGAATACCTAATTACAGGAACTGCAACCGGTATTGAAAACGGAAAAACCATCATCCTTCAAGGTCAGGATCCAACAACAAAAATGGCTGTATCTCTTGACACTGTAAAAGTTGAAAACGGAAAATTCGAAATTAAAGGAAAAGTAACTGAACCAGCTTTTCATACTTTAATTGTTCAGGGAGCTAATGGCCCGATTCCATTCATCTTAGAAACAGGAGAAATTACTGTTGCAGTTGACAAAGACAGTATCCACAAATCTAAAATTTCAGGTACTTACAACAATGACGAGTATGTAAAATTCAATGAGGATATGACAAAAACGCAAAAAAGTTTAGTTGATTTCCAAAAGAAAAACACTCAAAAAATGCAACAAGCTCAACAAGCTCAGGATACAGCAACTATCAATAGCTTGATGAAACAATACATGACACTTCAAACAGAGGTTCAGGAAAACTCTAAAAAGAAATATTTAGCTTACGCTGAAACTCACCCAAAAGCATTTATCTCTGCTTTAATCATTCAAAGTATGATTAACGATCCAAGCACTGATATCAAAAAAGCGGAAGGTTTATACAACTCTTTAGATGAGTCTTTAAAAAACTCTACTCCTGGAAAAGAAATCAAAACTAAACTGGGACAAATGAAAAATCCTGCAGTTGGTGCATCAGCAGCTCCTGTTGGAAGCCCTAAATGAAGAGCAGATTTTTCAGCTCCAAATCCACAAGGAAAAGTAGTTTCGCTTAAAGAAAGCTTAGGCAAAGTAACTATCGTTGATTTCTGGGCATCATGGTGTGGTCCATGCAGAAAAGAAAACCCTAATGTGGTAGCTATTTACAAAGAATTACACGCTAAAGGTTTAAATATTATTGGAGTTTCATTAGACAAAGAAGCTGCAGCCTGGAAAGAAGCCATTGCAAAAGATGGACTAACCTGGACACAAGTTTCAAACTTAAAATTTTGGGACGAGCCAATTGCGAAACAATACGGTGTTGAATCTATTCCTGCAACTTTTATTCTTGATGCTTCAGGAAAAGTAGTTGCTCAGGATTTAAGAGGTCCGGAATTGAGAGCAAAAATAATAGAGCTTTTAGCCAAATAATATTATCTTTCAGAATACAACAAAAAAATCTCCCTGGTGGAGATTTTTTTGTTTTTATATAGTACTACCAGATTAAAGACCGATCCAAAGAGATGCTCTCTACCAATAAAAAACATCTTATCAAACCCAATGAACTTTATTTAAGACACAAACGATCTTTCTTTTGACCTTCCCTCATAAATAAAAGAATTGGTGCTTAATTTCAAATAAAAAAACTACTTTGTAAAGTTTTAAAACACAACTTATCAAAAGAAGATCAAAACCAACCTATCTTCGTCAAACTTCAAATTTCAATGCGAACCAATGTTACACATTACGGAATAGATTTATTTGGTTTAGCTCCCATTTATTGCTGCTTTCTGAGAAAAAACAGTAATTAAAACGTTTAACCATTTAAAAAAACAAACAAATAACCAATCACGACTTGTAAAAATAATCCTACTTTAAAAAAATATCCCTAAAAAACTTTATTTTTACTTTATTCAATTCCAATGAATTAAAATAACAATGTAAAACTAACGTAAAATTAAGTGCATTTTTTGTTTGCATACATGAAAAACGTTCCTATATTTGCAACCGCTTAGAACAACAAAGCGCAACAATACAAAGTCTTGGGGAGATACTCAAGCGGCCAACGAGGGCAGACTGTAAATCTGCTGTGTGAACTTCGCAGGTTCGAATCCTGCTCTCCCCACGAAAAAGTCCTGATTTTCATCAGGACTTTTTTTTTACTTTAATTTCATTTTTTTCTTTGCATAGCTTACCTAAAGTGCCCTTTCAATATTTCCTTCATAAAAAAAAAATCAAAGAAATTCCTAAAGTCATTCTTACAGAAGCTTTTATCAGCCCAACTATAACTTAAAAATGTGCAACCTAAAATTAAGTTCATTTTTTATTTGCAAACATCAAAAACCTTCCTATATTTGCAACCGCTTAGAACAACAAAGCGCAACAAATATAAGCTTGGGGAGATACTCAAGCGGCCAACGAGGGCAGACTGTAAATCTGCTGTGTGAACTTCGCAGGTTCGAATCCTGCTCTCCCCACGAAACCTCCAAATCATATAAGATTTGGAGGTTTTTTCTTTTATATCACCTACACAGTACTGAAGTTTTTGTTTGCCTATCTATACTCGTTTTACCAGAGAAATAAATGATATGGGAATGGAAGAATTTGTAAAAGGCACTATCCTAAAAGCATGCGTTAATGTTCTTCGAACTTACTGAACTAATTTCCCTGCCGCTTTTTTCCAGTCAAGCCATGATACTATCAATTGTTTTTTAAGCTGATTATAAAATAGCTCCATATTTTGCAATTGGATCTCTTTATCGTTTAGTTCATTAAAGGATATTTGATCAAATTGATATCGATCCTGATAAATCATCACAATCTCAGAAGTTAGCTTACTGTTTTCACTTACTGTTTTTAATTGTTCCAGGACATTAGCGTAAACAGTAACGGCATTTAAAACATTGTATTTGCTTTTATTAATATCCTCTGTAATTCTATCCTTATTCTGATTTTGCTGAAATCTTAACTGATCAATTCTTTTTGCCGTATTTTCTCCCAAAGAAAAAGGTAACTTTAATGAAACTCCTATATAACTATTCCCATACCAACTATTTTGCTGAAAAGGATTCATACTTTCTGTAAACTGATCTGCTCCTAAATAACCATTAACATTAATCAACGGACCATATTTAGCTCTTTCCAGTTTTTTCTTATTCTCTAATACTTCGTTTTGCGTTTTCAAAATTTCAATTTGCGGCAGTGCTTCAATTAAATTATCATCAAGATTTGGAATGCTTTCCTCTATGCTGTATTTTTCTAATTTTAGAGAAGAAACAATCGAAGATTCATTTCCAACAACGTATAAGAAATACTGTTTCAAAACCAATAAATTATGGACTGCATTGCGGTATTTTTGAACCGCAATATTGTGCGTCACTTTAGCATCGTTTACGTCAGCCTTTAAAGCTCTTTTGTATTTGTACTTTTGGTTAATAGTCTCCAGACTCAACGCTGTACGGGCAGTATCACCAACTGCTTCTTTTTCCTGTTCTTCTGCAACTACTATATTTAAATATACTTTTGAGACCTCATAGGTAAGTTCCAACCTTGCTTCTTTTTCATTTAAAGCAGCTAGTTTCTCCTGTAGTTTCGATTCGGCTATTAATTTTGAAACAGACATATCCAGTAAGGGTTGCTGCAATAAAACACCTGCGCTTTGAGAATAATTAGCTCCTAATTTCACTGCGATCATACCATCTGATGGTTGATGGGAACTAAATGCTTCAGCCGGTAAAACACTTGTCGCAATAATCGGATTGTACTGATAATTATAATTCAACGCTACTTTGGGCAAATATTTGGCATTTAATTCTTTTGTCTTTAATTGATTGATTTTATATTCTTTTTCCAGTGAAGCTATTATTTTTCTATTCTTTTGTGCTGCTTCAATGGCTTTATCTAAGGTCCAGACCGGGTTTTGTGCAGTCATTTTAAAAAATCCTAACAACAGAAGACTGCTTATAAAACCTATACACCATAATTTTTTTTTCATCCTAACAATTTTATTAACCTCTAAATACAGAGGCAGGTTCTACATTTTTTATTCTTCTAATGGCAAACACAGCCCCGAAAAGCGAAATAGAGAAGGTAACTGTTAGAATTAAGACAAGTACTCCGGGACTAAAATCTATCACTATTCCCGATTGATACATTCCGTTTTTAAACCCCAATAAAAAAACAAAAGCAATCATAAATCCAACAATAGCAAACAAAGCAGCTTGTGTCAGTATTAATTTTCTAATGTATGAATCCGTTGCACCAATTGCTTTTAGAGTTCCATAATCCTTAATTCTGTCAAGTGCTGATGAATACATCGTTAATCCAATGATAAAAAAACCGGCAACAATGGCAAATCCTACTAAAGATCCAGTGCTGGCGCCTAAACCTGTAGAAGCCAAAACACTATTTATTGTTGCTGAGCTCAAGGATGATGCCTGCCATGCTCGTACTCCGTATATCGAATTATTGATCTGGTCTACAACCTCATCTACATCTTCCCCTTTTTTTACATTTACCAATAAGGCACTTATAGCAGTCGAAGGAATATTACTGTAAAACCTGGCTCTGTCGATCGTAGTGTACATTAAATAACCTCCCCAACCTCTTATCCCTTTGGTTTGCAAAGTAATTACCGCTCTTTTCCCGTTGATTTCAAAACAGGTCCCAACATTTGACGAACCTCCAAAATTACTTCGGTCAAAATAATCTGCAGACACTGCTGCCTCCTGTACTAAATCTGAAAGTTCTCCTTGCACAACCTTTGCACGATCCGGACCTGCTTTAAAATAAGGAAATTCACTTCCAATAATATTTACAACAGCACTGGTTCCGTTAGTGAATTTTGCCTTACCATTTGTTACAACCATTGGAAATGCCTCTTTCACTCCCTCCAAACTCTTGATTTCTTTCTCTTTTCTGGTATCTATCAAACTAAGCTGATTGGCATCTGTTGTTTTGTTATCAACCACCCAAATATCAGCTGTTGTATTTTTTACCAACACACTCATTAGTCCTGTCAAAAAATTAAATGTCCCAATTTGTTGTCCGATGAGAAAAGTACTTATTACTATTCCAACCACTACTCCAATACTTTTTGTTTTATCGAAACGAATAAACTTCCAGGCTGTTTTAATACCAAATTTCATACTTAGCTCTTATTTGTTTTCATTTATATTCGGAATCCATATCCCCATATTCACATTTCCGGTACATATAAAGTTACCTACTCTCATGCTTGTTTTTGAGTGTTACTTATTTTGATACCTGAATAACACATTCAATCCGGGAATTAATTAAATACTTCGTCTGGTTGTTCAACAGAATTTTTATTTCCCGTACTCTTCTGTCTTCCTGATCTTCTGCTTTTTCAGAAAAAATAGATTTACGTTTAAGTGCCAACGAGGCGAAAATAACCCTACCAGATCCAATCGTTCTATTGGAACCTATTTGGCGAATAATGGCTTTCTGACCTTTTTTTACTTTATCTGCAAACAACTCGTCGATTTCGCAGGTAGCCACCAAACTACTTTTCGGAATAAAATCTGCAAAAGACTGATTGGGTGACAGTGCAGCTCCTTTCGTTGCATTCATGGTCATAATTTGTCCATCGCCCGGCGCTTTAATCAAATATTGCTGCATCTCCCTGTTTGATACTTCCAGCTCTTGTTTAATTTCCTGAAGTCTGAAGTTTTCAGCCAAAACCTTACTTTGTAATTGTTCCAGATTGGTTTGAAAAATTTTAGTTTCTGTTTCAAGATTATCAACACGCTGCTTGGTTTCCGCACCTTTTTCTTGTAATTTTCTCAGTCGTTCTAATTCAATTTGTTTGTTTGCAACATTTATTTTCTGCTCTTTTAGATTCAATTGTGCGATGTTTATCTCAGCTCTTTGGGTTTGAATTCGACTTTTTATCCGGGCGATTTTAGCATCCTGAACTGAATGATCCAATTCGATAATTACATCATTTTTCACAATTTTATCATTTTCCTTTTTATGGATAGCCCGAACAACTCCTCCGACTTCTGTTGCCAATAAAGACAATTTCTCATCCGGTTCAATGCGCCCGATTCCAACAATAGCTGATGAAAGAACTTCTTTAGCAAAACCTGTCTGATCCTTTTTTATTTCTTCTTTTTTACTACAGCTAAAAAAAAGAAGGGCTGTTATAGAAACTAAAATATATTTCATTCTTTATAATTTGATTAATTGATTCGTTATAGATGCTGTATTCTCGTTTTCAGTCGCAATTCCGCTATCTACATAAATAATTCTGTCTGCAAACTTCTTAAGCCGCATATCATGTGTAACCACAATTACACTTTTTCCATTTTGAGCCAGTTCTTTTAGTTCCTCCATTACTAAACCAACACTTTTTACATCTAATGCAGCCGTTGGTTCATCACAAAGTACAATTGGCGGATTGGTTACCAATGCTCGCGCAATCGAAACTCTTTGTTGTTGGCCTCCACTTAGCATTTTGGGTAAATTTTTCATTCTATCTTTCATTCCCACTAATTCAAGCGCTTTTTCTGCTTTTTCCTTAGCTACAGGCTCGCTTACCTTCATAAGCTGCAACGGCATCATTACATTTTCTAAAGAATTAAGCGGTGCCAAAAGATTAAAACTTTGAAATACAAAACCTATTTTATTCAATCTCAAAGCCGATAATTCCTTAGCAGAAAGCGCATTTACATGTTGCCCATCTATAAAAACATCTCCTTTTGTTGGGTAAATAACACAGCCTAAGAGGGATAACAATGTAGTCTTCCCTGAACCGGAAGGGCCGATTATTAAGGTAAGCTCCCGGGTTCGAAACTGAATTGTGGTTGCTTCTAAAGCCGTAATCAATGTATCACCGGTTTGATACTCCTTGCAAGCCCCCTTTAACTCTGCAATCACTTTTTTTTCAGAATTTATCTCTTCCATAATTTTATATCTTGATTTAAGTTTGCCTGGTAATGCTAGTCATTTTATAAAAGACCGGCTCTTTTAAATTAAAATTTCAAAAATCTTTAGTAAAGATTTATTTTAATTGTAGCGTCATTATTTAAGATATAAACAGAACAATCCTGAAATGTTGGTGCGCCGCCATCCGGTATAAAATTAGTACTGTTCCCTACAGGCTCTTTAGGCATTCCCAACCAGTTACTGTTTA
Organism: Flavobacterium sp. CFS9; assembly: GCF_041154745.1. NCBI lineage: Bacteria > Pseudomonadati > Bacteroidota > Flavobacteriia > Flavobacteriales > Flavobacteriaceae > Flavobacterium > Flavobacterium sp. CFS9. The sequence goes on from NZ_AP031573.1 coordinate 5,224,858, forward strand.
GTTTTCCATTATTATCCAAATCCTGATAAACCGTAATTGCGTAAGTCCCTCTTGGCAAATCAATTTGAAACTTCATCGTTTCCTGATTCACTTTTTGAACTTTGGTAAAACAGGCTCGCTTGAGAAAATTTTCTTTTTTATCATATACATTTAGTACAACAGTCCCTTTGCCTTTTTGAACATTGTGGACATCAACATTCGTTTTTATCTGTTGTGCATTAGTAAAATACGATACTCCCAATAGAAGAATGCTTAGAATAGATTTTTTCATTTTGTCTTTAATTTTATAATTTTTAATATAATTCTCTTTTCGCGCTTATTTCCCAAAACGATAACTGAGCATCACTTTCACATAAGGCGTTTCTTTTGCTTTATAATTGCTAATGGTGTCATTATTAGAATTAAAAAGTGTGTATTTGTTGGCAAATCCTAAACCTCCCTGCAGTTGCAGCCAAAAACCATCAAAAAGACGTTGATTAATTTGCAGACCGCCATGGATTGCCGAAAACTGAGCATAATCGATCTCTTCTCCCTGATCATTCTTGTAGTTTTGTAAATTGTGAAGCGTCCAGTCAATCGAGCCGGCCAGACCCACTTGAGTATTATTACCCAGATTTCTAAAAACATTTACCCTTGGCCAGTATATTTGAGCAAGCCACTTACCATTATTGCTCTTATAATCGAGAGATACTGCAGGTGTTATTAAAAACTTGCCAAAAGCATACATAACATGAGGACCAATTCCGATTTCGAGATTTGACTTTTCTCCAAACTTTCTCGAAACTCCAAAAATCCCATCGAATACCATATCGTTCATCGAAAACGAACTTTTAAAGTCAGAACCAATTGTAGGTATCAAAACTCCAAAAGCAGCCCATCTTTTTCCAAAGGGATGGCGCACCACAATGGTAGGTTTGATTTCGTTTATCTTCTTGATGTAATTCGGACTAATTTCAATATCTCTGTCAAACGTAAAATCTAAAACACGGTAGTTAACCGTTCCGAGAATACGTGTTTTTCCAATTTTAAAAGAGGGTATTGGCAACCAGAAATCGTAAGTATTGTATTTGAATTTATTCCCGTAGTACGGATCTACAGCAGACAAATTCTTAAAGTTAGTTCTCCCATGCACAGTAATGCTCATCCCGGCACCATCTGTTATTAATTGAGCGTAAAACCTATTTGGAAGACAAAAAAATAAGGTTAGTAAAACGAATGACAGTACTTTTTTCAAAATAACATTTATTAAATTTAAACACACAAGCTGTATCAGCCCTCTAAGATTTTCTTAGGGCAAAGGTGCAGTTAAAACAATAATGGTTACTAGGATTTAGTTTGCCGTTACTCGGACAAATCGTGCTTAAGTGAATTTCGGTACTGAGAAGGAGTCGTACCTGTTATTTTTTTGAAAAGGCGTCCAAAATAAGAAGGATCCTCGTAATTCAATGCAAAAGCAATTTCTGAAATATCTTTAGTCAAATCCTGCAAAAGTATCTGGCTTTGCAGAATACTCACATTGTTGATCCACTCTTTTGGAGCTATTCCGGTGGTTTGCTTGATACATCTATTGAGATAATTTACAGAGATTTTTAATTTATCAGCATAAAAGGTCACTGACTTATTCTCTGTATGATATTTATAAACCAGCTCTTTAAAAGAAAAAGTGATCTCATTGTTGCGATGTATTGTTTTATTCAGTTCTTTATTCGAAAAAATAATTTTCTGAAAAGCCGCCTGCATGATCGAATAACAAATTTCAATATTGGAATTTTCACTACGAAATTCCTCACTTAACAAACCAAACAAAGAATTAAGCCATATACTGGTCTCTTTAGGCAGTTTAAGAACCGAATTGGCGGCAAAAATCTGTATCAGCTCCTGTTTCGACAAAATATGATTCAGAACACTCTCCTCAAATAAAATAAAATGTCCCGTTATCATCTGATCAATTTCTTTCATTGCGGTAATATGTCCCTGTTTTACAAACAAAACATCATTTTCATTTATGGAAATCACTTCTTTGTCGACTTGCTGTTTGGCATAACCTCTGGTAACATGAACCATAAAATTATAATCAGGCCTAAAAAGCGGGGTTGGAATCTGGATATACTCGGTTGTAGTATTTAAATCGTATATCTGTAAGGGAGATTTTAAGAAATCAAAGTCGAGAGAAGCATCAGACATAAATTGCTTTGGAAATTCTTCTGATGAAATAATTTTAATACTCTTACTCATACTTAAAACTTAGATATTGAGCTGCAAACATAAGAAATGGTTCGATTACATCTGTAGAATACAACCAATTAAAATTACCCCCCGCTCTACGAAGTGTATCTCAAAAGTGCTGCGCAAATGTCTCTGACTTTGTGCCCACTCTACGTAGTTTCTATCCCCACTCTACAAAGTGTACCTCACAAGCACTGTGCAAATGTAGATTAACTGCCCCCTTGTGTCGCTATCAAATAGGATCAAACCATTCTTTTCGCTGAGCTACCGCTACTAAATGTTTTATTGTAAGTGCCGGCTTTAAAGGATATTCCACTTTATCAAAAAATAATCGAATAAAAATCAAACTCCTCCAAGAATACTCCGGATATATAAAATACTTATTAACGATAAAATTTGAATAATCAATATTATATTTTTTAAAAAACGTTTGCATTAAATTTTCAGCATCTAAGTCAAATATCTTATATCTCTCACTCCCTATATTTGTATCTAAATCTATATTTCTTATACCAGTAGATAATTTAAAGAAATTTACTATTTCCGTTTCTAATTGTTCCATCTTTTTAAGGTTTAAATCCATTATAAAGTATATTATCCCTGCTCTACGAAGCGTATCTCACCAGCGCTGCGCAAATGTCTCTGACTTTGCGCCAACTTGCAATATCTAATTTAAAACATATAAGTAATAAAGTCTCAGACTTTAAAACTAAATTTCTTAGATGTAATTTCTAGAAAAGAAAAGATTTAAAACAGTATTAAAAAATAACGGTAAAAAGTCAGGAGACTTTTATAAACTGTAATAATTCACAAGTGCAAAAAAAAACGCAAAGTCAGAGACATTTGCGCAGCTTTGGATTATGATCAGGATCTGAATTTTGATGCTAGTCTTTGCTCTTAAATTTGCCGTTACTATCCGCTGTTTTAAAATCCATCTTTATCCTTTTTTGTCACAAAAATTAAGATTATTAATTTTCTGTTTTTATCAAAAGCGGATTATTACTTTTGATAAAAACAGAATTATATTGCTGATTAAAAAACCAGAAAATGTTTTAGAAATCCAGCTTAAAGAATTAGTCCTCCGCTTTTTTCAAATTGTCGTCCGGAATTCGATCAATCAAATAGTTGTAGGGATCGATACCTCCCCGCTCTACAAAGTTTCTATCCCCTCGCCGAGAATTGTTCTATTTTATCAGGTGAACAAATTTTTTATATTTTTAAATTTGTTACAAAAACGGTAACAAATTCCCGCTCTACGAAGCGTATCTCACCAGCGCTGCGCAAATGTCTCTGACTTTGCGCCAACTTGCAATATCTAATTTAAAACATATAAGTAATAAAGTCTCAGACTTTAAAATTAAATTTCTTAGATGCAATTTCTAGAAAAGAAAAGATTTAAAACAGTATTAAAAAATAACGGTAAAAAGTCAGGAGACTTTTATAAACTGTAATAATTCACAAGTGCAAAAAAAAGCGCAAAGTCAGAGACATTTGCGCAGCTTTGGATTATGATCAGGATCTGAATTTTGATGCTAGTCTTTGCTCTTAAATTTGCCGTTACTATCCGCTGTTTTAAAATCCATCTTTATCCTTTTTTGTCACAAAAATTAAGATTATTAATTTTCTGTTTTTATCAAAAGCGGATTATTACTTTTGATAAAAACAGAATTATATTGCTGATTAAAAAACCAGAAAATGTTTTAGAAATCCGCTTAAAGAATTAGTCCTCCGCTTTTTTCAAATTGTCGTCCGGAATTCGATCAATCAAATAGTTGTAGGGATCGATACCAGCTTCAAAAGGTTTCTCTTTAGTCTTGAAAACGTACACATTATTCTTTTTTGTTATTTTCAGTCTTTTGTAAACCAAAACCTTACCCAAGCCAGAATCATCTTTTGGTTCTGCAAAAACAGCAATATCAATATAATCAGCAATAGGTACCTGGGTTTCTTTTCCAAGTGCATCCGACCTGAATTTTTCTGAAGTCGTTTTTAACGTGATTTCGTACTCAGCGCCTACTTTTTTATACTTAGCTTCCAGCATTCGGTTTGAAAACAATGTGATGTTCTCGAACATATCCGAAATCAAATACTGCAAACTATCCGGAGTCACTTTGCGTAATTCGTTTACTACGTCTATCGAAGTTGGAAATGGCGGTTTTTTATAGGCATAAGTATCAACCAAATTTTTCAAAGCTTGATTTACCTTTTTCTCCCCGATCATTTCTTTTAGATAATACATGACCACACTTGCTTTTTCATAATGAATGTATTGCTGATGCTCGGTTTTCATCAAAGGCTGTTCTCCTTCAAGCTCAGAACTACGGCCTCTTAAATAATGATCCATCTCATACTTCAGGAATTTTTTCATTTTGTCTTTTCCATACTCTTTTTCCATGACCATCAAAGCAGAATATTGTGCGAAACCTTCACTAAACATTTCGCTTCCCTGCATATTGGCACCGCAAACCTGATGCGCCCAATACTGATGTGCCATTTCGTGTGCCGTAACATAATAAACCTGGTCAATATCATCTTTTTTAACTTTACTTAAATCAATGATAAAACCGATACCTTCACTAAAAGGCATAGTACCCGGAAAAGCTTGTGCAAAACTTTCATATCTTGGAAACTCAATAATTCTGCATTGTTTATGGTAGTATGGCCCAAAGTTTTTAGTGTAATATTCTAATGATTTCTCTATGCTTTTGAGCATATTAGGAACGTTATAAGCATGTTCCTTGTCGTAATAAACTTCCAGATCTATACCATTCCATTTTTTACGGGCTATTTCATATTTTGCAGAAATAAAGGAATAAAAATTCAATGATTTTTGATCCAATTTGTAATTGAAATACTTTCTTCCGTTAGCTTCCCAGGTTTTTAATAGTGAGCCCGGGGCAATAGCAGTTTGGTTCGGTGCTGTGCTTATCGTTGTATTCACCTCAACCCAATCCGAGTCATTACCAAGGTATGTGTTTCCTCTATCCAAAAGATTGTTCTCATTCAGTTTTGGCATTATTTCTCTCTTTGGCAAATTCAGTTTGATTCGTTCGTTTTTATCTGAAATCTCCATATTGCGATTGTATCCCAAAGATGGTACAATATCTAAATTATTGAAGAAAGTCCCGTTTTGTGTCAGTTGTGTAAAAGTCACTTCATTTTCGAATCCTTTTGTCAATTTCCATAAATCGATAGTAATCTTAATAGAATCATTGGGCAATAAAGGTTTGTTTAATGCATAAATCTGATAATTTAAGCGGGAATCTTTTAGTTTCACTTTTGCTCCGGCGATACTCATTTTTATACTATCGGATAGTTGTGGCATTGTAAAATGGAGTTCTCGTATAGCTACAGTAGATTTGTTTTTCGCCCAAGCTTCTATTTTTGCAGTCATGTCTCGTTTTTCCGGCACAAGGTCAATAGTGTAATTGAATTTATAAAAACGAGGCTGTACCAGATGTTCAAACTTTTTATACTTTTTCTCATACTCCACTTGTTTGTTCTCCTCTTCTTTTGAAGAATCGTAAGTGTTTAAAACTTTGGTATTGTAATAAACAAAACTACCGCAAAGTGCAAATGCAATCAAACTAATGGCTATTGAAATCTTATTTTTTCTAAGTTGTTTTTTTGCATTTACCCATCTGTATTTAAATTGCTGTTCTTTACCACGAACATAAAATGCGTTAATGACAAAACACAAAATCAAACAAAACAGCGTCCAGTATATATTGAACCAAATGGCAGAGGTTACAAAAGGACCAAATCCATTCATGTCTGAGTAAGTAATAGCAGGTGTGTTGCCAAAATTCAACATATTGCTATTAATTTTAAGTACCCCCCAAATGAAATCATTAACGATAATAAAAGTGACAAAAGCAAAATAAGCAATATATCGGTTGTTGATTAAATAATGGAACAACAAAGAAATTACCGCCATAAAAGAATAGCTCAGTAAAGACACTACCATTATTGATTTTAGGTAAACATCTAATTTGTAATTGTAGTATCCATAAGCCGTTTGTGACACAATCCCAACAATTATTGTAAAAGCCAAAACAATGGCCATAGCAATAATAAGAGCCATCAATTTAGAGGAGAATAAAACACCTGTTCGGATTGGTGTGGCATCTTGAATTTCATTGATTTTGGCATCGCGCTCTTTCCAAACCAGAACACCAGTATAAAAAGTAATAAATCCGATCATAAAAATGCCAAAAGCCCCTTTTATAGTATCGATTACATTATAGGTAACAGGATATTGAGCAGTTCCGTAATTACCTGTAAAACTTGTAAGGCCTGCAATCAAATTAATTATTCCAATGGCCATAATGATAATAAAGGTTGGATTTTTGACGATCGATTTAGTTTCAAATTTCACTAAACTCCAAAAAGTATGTATCGAAAAAGTACTGGCTTTGGGAGTTTCGAATACCACATTTGAAACAACAACCGGAGGTTCGGATACTTTTGATTTTTTACTCTCTTTCTTTTTTTCTTTTTTAGCATTAAAAGAAAATTTAAAATAAACTGCCACTAAAATAACCAAACTGATTCCTATCCAAATCAAACGATTCGTCAATAAGTCGCCATGTAAAGAGACTGCGTTCAGGTTTTTTTCAGCAACAGTAACATACTTGGTCATAATATTAAACGGACGAAGCCCAAAAGGATCTAGTAAATTGGCTAACCATTCTTTATGAATATCTTTGGTAAATCCGGAGGAAACCACATAGAATACCAAAATAAGCATAGAGCCAATAAAGGATATTATGTTACTTCTGAAAATAATGGCTAAAACAAAGAGTAATACCCCCGAGATAATCACATTTGGAATCCCAAAAACTAATAAGCCCTGCAGGTGTCCGGACCAAATGATTTCGCCAAATCTTTCCGGGGGACACATATTAAAAATTGGTGCCAGTACCGGAGCAATCAGAGCGCCCAAGGAAACTCCAAGCAAAGGAATTACGGAAACGATCGCTGCTCCAATAAATTTTCCAAAATAATAATCCCTTTTTTTGATTGGAGAGGAGAATATAAACTGATACATTCCGCTTTGAAAATCACGATTGGCCGTGGCATTCATAAAGGCTGTAGTCATCAATAAACAAATCACCGAAATCAAACCATAGAAGCGTTCTATTACAAAAGGGGCATTTTTGTGTATGTTACCAATGCTTCCACCAATGGTAACCTGCTCAGATCCAACAGCAAAAAATACGATCACGGTATTAATGAGCAAAAAGATCCATATCATTGGTGTTTGCAACCAATATTTTAGTTCGTAACGAATAAATTTCCACATAATTTTTTATTTAAAAATAGCTAATAGATTGATGTTAAGTAATACTGAAATTTTAGTCTAAGTTTCTAGATACTAACCATTCAGCATCTTTATTTTTAAACTAATTCGTTTAATTTTGCAAAAAACACATCTTCGAGATTTTCCTCTGCCGGACTAAATCCGTTATTCAAATGAGTATCAGAAAAAACGTGGATTAAAGGTTGCCCACCCACTAATTTATTCGAGATTACTTTATAGTCTTTTTGATATTCAGGTAATTCCAGTTTCGTTACTTTTTTCTCCCAAACTTTGTTTTTTACTTGTAGTAAAGCATCATCAGTATTACCGCTAAATAGTACTTTGCCCTGGTTCATTATTGCCATTTCTGTGCAAAGTTCACGAACATCCTGAACAATATGAGTGGAAAGGATCACAACAGTGTTCTCTCCTATTTCACTCAAAATATTATAAAAACGATTTCTTTCACCAGGATCCAATCCCGCAGTTGGTTCATCTACAATGACCAATTGCGGATTTCCGATTAAACATTGTGCAATTCCAAAACGCTGGCGCATCCCTCCGCTATAACTCCCTACAGCATTTTTTCGATGTTCCCAAAGATTGACTTTAACCAGCAATTGTTCTATAATTTGTTTACGGTCTGATTTTTTATCAAATCCTTTCAACAGTGCTAAATGATCCAAAAGTTCGACAGCCGAGGTTCTTGGATATACACCAAATTCTTGTGGCAAATAGCCTAGAACTTTACGAACTGCTTCTTTGTTATTTAGAACATCTATATCTCCAAGGGTTACTGAACCACTGTCAACATCTTGTAAAGTGGCCAATGTTCGCATCAAAGAAGATTTTCCTGCTCCGTTTGGCCCTAGCAATCCAAACATTCCTTTTTTAATGTGAAGCGAAACACCGTTCAGTGCATGCACACCATTACTATATTGTTTGTCCAGATTTTTAATGATTAATTCCATACTATTCATTTTAATTGATTGATAATAAATACTTAAGACGATAACCTCATTTATTTGTTACAGCCTTGATGTTAGATTTACTATTGATTAGAAATACTATTCGTTTTTTTTTCATGCATCAAAGCTTTCACCTGGACCTAAGCTGCTTAAAACACTGATTACCAGTAATAAAATAAAATATATTTCTCTAAAATACTATGGAGATCTAAAATCCCCGCTCTACGAAGTATATCTCTCCAGCGCTGCGCAAATGTCTCTGACTTTGCGCCAACTTGCAATATCTAATTTAAAACATATCAGTAATAAAGTCTCAGACTTTAAAACTAAATTTCTTAGATGTAATTTCCAGAAAAGAAAAGATTTAAAACAGTATTAAAAAATAACGGTAAAAAGTCAGGAGACTTTTATAAACTGTAATAATTCATAAGTGCAAAAAAAAAAGCGCAAAGTCAGAGACATTTGCGCAGCTTTGGTAAATCACGTTTTCCTAATGTATACATCGACCAGTTGCTGCGTGTAACCTGCAACAGCATGGTTATTATGAGTTTGAAGTCGAAAGACATTTACAAAGTTTTATTCCCTAGCGAAGGATTGTACTAATTTACCAGGTGAACAATTTTTTTATATTTTTAAATTTGTTACAAAAACGGTAACAAATTTTTATTTTTTATCATTTTGTTCCATTTCTTGTAACAAAATAATTTTTTAGACGATTTTGTTTCAATTAAATAAAATTCTCCCCGCTCTACAAAGTATACTTCATAAGCGCTGTGCATTCTCACTAGCTGACACTTAAATAATAAAAAAATGTACCTTAGCACGCATTCTAAAAAACAATTGATTTATGAAATGGATCACCAGAGAAAGACCAAAAATAGACCGAATTGCATGCCCATGGCTTATTAGAAATTTTGTGGATCCTGAGGCTGAATTTATTTACGTCCCTTATGATCAGGTTCTGGACAAGGCAAAAGAATTAAATGCCATTCCTTTTGATATCCCAAATGTTGAATTCACACATTATAAGGAGCAGTGCACCTTCGATTATATTGTAAAAAAATATAAAATCGAAGATCCCGCTATTTCCATCATGGCAGGAATTGTACGCGGGGCTGATACGGATCGTCATGAAATTGCAAAAGAATCTGCCGGACTCTGGGCGGTGTCTGCCGGGCTTTCGCATAATATTACCGATGATTATAAACTCCTTGAAACCGGAATGGTGCTCTATGACGCACTTTACAGCTGGGCCTCACATCTATACAAACAAAAACATCTGCAGAACAGCCCCTTCGAGAACCTGCTACACGAAGTTTACAACAAGTTTCTTAAAGACAAAAAAACAACCGGAAAAACACCATCCTGGGTAAAAGACCTCAAAAATCTTATTCAGGACCAGATTGATGCTCAGTTTACTTTCGACCTTAAGAAAATATCGGGTGAACTCGATTTGAACCCATCCTACCTGTCGAGAGAATTTTCTAAATATTTTGAAGATTTAAATTTCGGGGACTATGTCAGAAAACAAAGGATTGAAAAAGCGGTAAATCTTATTGAGAACACAACCTATACTTTGACGGAGATTGCCTATAGAACCGGATTTTCAGACCAAAGTCATTTTACAAGAATTTTTAAACTCCAAACCGGAAAGAATCCGTCGGCATACAGAAAAAAAATCCAAAAAAAGTAATCCCTATACAAAACGTAAAATACATACTATTTAGAGAAGTTTAATGCTTATAATTTTGTTTCTATAATTTATAAAAACAAAATCGATGCTTTTAAGATTCCCGCTCTTTTCTATTCTACTACTATTTAGCCTTCCGTGCTTTTCTCAGACTACGTATCCTAAAATCACAGGATATTTTGGTATTCTGCATCCTCTGGTAACCTTAAATAAAGATGAAACTGCAGTAAATTTCAGAGACTACTACGCTGTAGGATTTCCAACCGGAATCAATATCTGGAAAAACGAGAAAATCGGATTTTCTTTTGAGGTAGTTCCCAATATCAAGGACGATCAGGGTACCAGTAAAGTAAGTAACTTATTGTTTCATCCCGGGGTTCTGGTAGCCTTAGGACACGGATATACTTTTGCGGGAAGGGCTGCTTTTGATTCCTCCGGAAGATATGGCATTACACCTGTTTTGAATAAAACAATAATAAAAAGCACCAATTGCAGCTACTTTGCCGCAATCCCCCTGCCCATCCGCTTTGGCAATAATCATCCCGCTTCTTTTACAGTAGGGTTTCAGTTTGGAATTGCATTTTAATTTACAGATCATGAATGAAAATCCTAAATATACATTACGAGAACTAACCCTTTATTTTTTAAAGCTTGGTAGTATAGGTTTTGGCGGTCCCGTTGCTCTGGTGGGTTATATGCACAAAGATCTGGTGGAGAACCGAAAGTGGATCTCAGAGGACGAATACCGCGAAGGACTCGCTCTGGCTCAGCTTGCTCCGGGGCCTTTGGCGGCTCAGCTTGGAATTTATATTGGTTTTGTGCATTACCGCTTCCTTGGTGCTACATTAATCGGAATTGCCTTTGTTCTTCCTTCTTTTCTAATGGTGCTCTTATTAGGGATCATTTATAAACTCTACGGAGGTCTGTCCTGGATTCAGGCGGTATTCTACGGAGTTGGCGCAGCTGTAATCGGAATTATAGCATTAAGTTCTTATAAACTTACTTTAAAATCTGTTGGCCAGCTGAATTTGGAATCCATGAAATCCAAATGGCTCCTTTGGCTCTTTTTTATTCTTGCCGTTTTTATTACTTATATTACAAAGCAGGAACAAGTCCTTTTATTTATTGCAGCCGGTCTTTTATACATGGCAATTAAAGCGCCTCCTAAATGGTGGAACAGCAAAACCGTAAACTCTTTATCCTTAGTTTTTTTACTGACAGGGTTTTGGAGCTATGAAAGTTCTACCCTTACTAAAATTGCTATTTTCTTTGCCAAAGCAGGAACTTTTGTATTTGGAAGCGGTCTGGCGATAGTCCCTTTTCTACATTCAGGAGTTGTAATCGAAAATCAATGGCTTACTGAACAGCAATTTCTGGATTCGGTTGCTGTAGCCATGATTACACCTAGTCCGGTCGTAATAACGGTTGGTTTTATTGGGTATTTGGTCAATGGTTTTTTAGGTGCATTAGTGGCAGCGTTGGCTACTTTCCTTCCCTGTTATCTCTTTACTATAGCAATGGCGCCTTCTTTTAAAAAAATAGCACAAAACAAACCCGTTAAAGCATTTGTCGAAGGTATTACAGCTGCTGTGATAGGCGCTCTTGTTGGATCTGTAATGGTGATAGCCAAAAGAAGTATAATAGACATTCCAACGGCTCTAGTAGCAATTATCACAATTTTTGCACTGCTTTATATAAAGAAAATTCAGGAACCCTATATTATTGTAGCATCGGCTGTTTTAGGTATAATTATTAAATTAGTAATAATCTGAACGGCTCTACATAGTATACCTTACAAACGCGGCGCATTTTTATGATAAAAAAATTAGAACAAAAACGAGATAATTCAGACTTTAAAAATTAAAATCAAAATCTAATGTGGTATCAATTTCCTGCTCTAATTTGTCATCTATTTCTCCAATCTTCATTAAAGGATTAACAACAATTTCATTTAGCATTTTACGAAACTCTGATACAATCATGTGTATGGTATCTTCCTCAAATAAATCAGAATTGTAATCGATAGTTCCTTTTAACTGATGTTTACTTTCAAACAAATTAAACACCATAGGTATTCTGCTGAATTTGCTTTCAATTGGGTAAGATGTTAATTTCAATTCATCCAGTTCAATGCTACCTTCTAAATTAAATTCAGGGTTTTGATAGACTAACATCACATCAAAAATATCAGGTACTATTTTGTCAAATGGCACATCCTGATAATTGTTTATTTCCAGTATGTTATGATTAACATTCTCCCATACATCTGCAAAAGTTTGTTCTGATTGTATTTGAGTTCTTAACACCAGAGTTTTGACAAACATTCCGATTTGATTGTTTAAGTCAGAGATATTTCTTCCTGAATTTACTGTTCCAATGCAGATATCTGAATGTTTGGAAAGCTTATATATTAAAACATTGATTGCAGCCACTAAAAGTGTGTAGAAAGTAATTTGTTTTTCGGCAGCTAATTGTTTTAGAAGGAGTGTAACTTCCTCTGTGAATTCAAAGGATAATTTACTTCCATTTTGCTTATTATTTTGAATACTAAAATCTCTGTCAAATGAATTTTTAGGCTCATAGTTTTTAAGATAATTTTTCCAAAATAACTCATTTTTAGATTGATCTTCTTTTATTGTTTTATGCAACCACTCTGAGTAATCTTTGAATTGAAGCTTCAGAATATCATCATTAGTTTGATTTTGAGTACTTTCATTATAGTTTTGGATAAATTCTTTAATAAAAATTTCCAGCGATAAGCCATCCATCATAATGTGATGTGTAGAAAAGAGTAACAGGTGTTGGTTCGTTTCTAACTCTATCAATTGAACTCTTATCAGCAGTTCTCTTTCTAAGTCAAATTCGGTATTAATTAATTGACTGATCACTTCTTCGATTGAATCCTTTTTTAATTGATGTAAAGCAGTTTCAAATCTATTTTTCGCTGTAGCATTTATTTTTTGATACGGAATTCCATTAATTTCAATAAAATGGGTTCTAAGGATTTCATACTTTTCAATGATTTGATTTATTGCTTTGTTAATTCTGGCTGTATCCATAAATCCCTCAATAGTATATCCGGCAGACATATTATAAGCAATGGAATTCTTTGTTTGCTGAGAAGCCAGCCAAATGGTGTATTGAGCGGGAGTCAAAGGATATAAATCTTTGATTTCAGCTAACGGTATGGCGTTCGATTGGGTTGGTTTTAACTCTTGCAAATAAACAGCCAGTGATTTTATCGTAGGGAAATCAAAAATAGTTTTTAACGTAATCTCTAAATAAAGATTTCGGGAAATTAATCCGATCAATTTTACTGCATTTAAAGAATGACCTCCGAGTGCAAAGAAGTTATCCGTTACACTTATTGCTTCTTCCCTATTTAATGCTGTCGCCCAATACTGAGATAGTTTTATTTCTAAATCGGAAACAGGTTCTTTGAAATGCTCTTCATTTGTATGATATTGAATCTCTCTTTGTGACAAAGATTTTCTATCCAATTTTTGATTGGGCGTAAGCGGAAATTCTTCCAATGGAAGGATGGCATTCGGAATCATATAGTACGGAAGTGTCATTTTCAATTGATTTAAAATTTCACTTGTATCTATAAACTCCTGATTTTTTAAAACATAAGCTATTAAAAAAGCTTCTTGCTGCGCTCCTTTTTTTGCAATGACAACAGCTGCTTTAATGGCTGCCATTTGATTTAATTGTGACTCGATATCTCCCAATTCTATTCGATAACCTCTAATTTTTACCTGATTGTCATTTCGTCCTAAAAATTCGATTTCCCCATCATTATTCCATTTTCCAACATCTCCAGTTTCGTAGCACAAAGCATTCGAATCAAAAGGGTTTTGGATGAATTTTTCTTTGGTTAATTCATTGTTTTTATAATATCCCAACGCCAATCCATCTCCAGCAATATAAATGGCTCCCGGCGTTCCAATTGGTTTTGGATCTAAGAACTCATCCAGAATATAGAATTGTGTATTGTTTATAGGTTTACCAATATTGGAGGCTTCCGAAGGCCGTTCTATTTTTTTTACACTAGACCAAATAGTCGTTTCGGTTGGTCCATACATATTCCATAATGCTGAACTATGGCTAATCAGTTTTTGGGCTAATGATTCGCTTAGCAAATCGCCGCCACATAATATTTTTAATTGCTTATCTCCTTGCCAATTGGCATTGAATAACATTTGATAAAAACTTGGTGTGGCCTGAATGATTGTTGGTTTGAGTTCTTCTAATTTTCTAATAATTAAAGTAGGGTCGGATAACAAATCCTGACTAGCCACATACAAAGTTGCTCCCGAAATTAAGGGTGCAAAAAATTCTAATATGGAAATATCGAAAGAATAAGTGGTTACTGAAAATAAAACATCACTTTCCCTAATTCCGGGTGCTTGCTGAATACTGGTTAAGAAATTAAGTAATGACTGATGTCCAATTTCAACTCCTTTTGGGTTTCCTGTTGAACCTGATGTATAAATAATATAAGCTGTATCTTGCGGTGATACGATTTGAAATTCTGTTACTTGTACTTCATCAATTTCATCAAGAATATTTTCTAATGATAGTGTCTTTACCTCTTCAATCCCCTCAATTTCATAACTATTTTCGTTAACAATGATGCTGGTTTGACTATTGGCCACAATATAACTTAAACGGTCTTTTGGAAAAGCAGGATCTAACGGAATATAAGGCCTGCCCGTTTTTAAAATCCCTAACAAAACTGCAATCATATTTGCGGAACGACCTAACAAAACCGCAATTGGTGATTTATCTTCCTGACCAAATTGCGCCATAATATAGGTTGCTATTTGACTTGACAGCTTATCCAGTTCGCCATAAGAATATGATTTTACGTCATCTTTTAATGCAATTTTCTCCGATACTTTTTTAGCTTGTTCCTGAAATAAATCTAATACCGTTTTATTTTTTGGATAATCAACTTTTGTATGGTTAAAATTAAATAATAGTCGCTGCTTTTCTTCTTTTGTCAGATAGGTTAACTCTTTTAGCTTTTTATCTGAATTATCTAAAACAGAATCAACCAGCTTTTCAAAATGATTGACCACTTGCGTGATGCCTGCTTCATCGAAATAATTCAAATTATAATCAAAATCAATTTTCACATCTTCCGATTCGTCAAATTCTCTAATGTATAAAGCCAAAGCTACTCTTTCTGATTGATGACTTAACGGAATTACTTTGGTTTGTGTGTTTTTAAAATGAGCTGAATAATCTTGTTTTTCGTAAGATAGTGTGATATTAAACAATCGTTCTTTTTGACTGTACAACTGAAGTTCCTGAATTAACTTTCCTAACGGTAATCGCTGATGGCGGTAATCTTGTCTCAACTGATTTTTGATATCCATTATTAAATCCTGAAAAGTAGCTTCAAAATCCAATGACATTCTCAGAGGCGAAATTCCCATAAAAAGTCCGACCGTTTTTTTATAAGCAGATTTGCTTCTGTTTAAAACGGGTAAACCAATAGCAAAATCATTGTTTTCGTGTTTTCTGCCAAAATAGGTGTATAAAATTCCTAAAATTAAAGTAAAAGTGGAGCATTTATAACTTGTGGCTAATTCATTTAACTGGTTATAGACAATTCTTTTAATAAACAGTTCTTTACGACTGCTTTTATTTATTTGCACACTATCATCCCGCTTCTCGAGTAAATTCTCCGGTAATTGTTTGAATTTTTGAGACCAGTATTCTAAATCCTGGTTAAATGATTCTGAATTTTGATATTGAAAATCATCTTCTTCAAAGTCTTTGTAACTAAATGGATAGTCTGAAATAACTGCATCAAACTCCCCGATCTCATTGTAGTTTTGAACCAATCTTTGAAACATTAATGAAGTTCCCCAACCATCGGTTATGATATGGTGATACACAGAGAATAAATAATAAAAATCGTCCTGAACTTTTACTAAGGTAAAAATATGCAAAAGGCTTCCTTCTAATAAATTAAAAGGTTTCATAAATTCCTTTTGCATATATAAATTTGCTTCTTCAATGGGGTTTTCACTCTCTGAAAAATCAATAAACCCGAGCTCCGATTCATGATCATCCAGTATCTGAGTACCTATATTTTCTTCATTTTTAACAAAAACAATTCGATAAGCATCGTGCTGATTGATCAGTGCAACATACGCTCTTTTGAATATTTCTATGTTTACTACACCTTTAATTTCGATTTTAGCCCCAATATTGTATATCGGCTCATTAGAAAATAGTAATTGTTCGAAATAAATATCTTGTTGTGGTAATGTCAGTTTCATGAATATCCTTGTTATACTAGCTCCATTTATGACCACAGATGATCTAATAATCTCCTGCAGCGGTTATTTCCTTTTTAACTTTTGAAAGTAATTACAGTACTTGTCCGATATACTTATCTTGTGATAATTCATAAAAATATTTTGCTATCCCAATATCAAAAATCGCCATACCCATAGGGCAGAACATTATGGTATCGTCTGCCCTTATAACTTTCTTTAGTTTTCCGGATATGACATCAGTGATTACAAGTACATCTTTTTCAAGCAGTCCTTTTGTATGGTGCATCACTTCAATATCGGTATTTTCTCTGCATACTTCGTTCCAATTATCAACAATCATACAGTCGATAAAATCACAAACACTTGGTTCGTAATCCCTTAACGAAACATTGAGCTGCAGCGAGCCTTTTGGTGGTGGAAGATTGATGTATCTTTTTGACGAGGCTGTACACGTAATAAAAATCTTTGAGTTTACGTAGGCTTGCTCCCAATCGTTTGCGATTACGATTTTATGTTTCCATTTTTCGGGCAATAGCTTTTCATCAATTAGATTGAGATCGTAGACGTAAACTTTTTCAATGATATCTTCATGCAAAGTAAAAATCATCTCGAGATGCATCCTCCCAATTGGTCCTAAACCAATAATACCAAAATTTATCTTTTCATTAATTGCTACTGCTTCCCTATAGCTCTTTATGATAGCGCCCGTAACTGCCGATGTACGTATGGCCGAGACTATGGGAGTATTTATAACGGATATGGGAACACCGGTATCGGCATCATTCAGGATAATAACTGAATTGGCTCTCGGCAAATTGTTTTTTATATTGTCAGGAAAGCTGGCAATCCATTTTATACCCGAAATATTATAATCGCCTCCGATATAAGCAGGCATCGCTATTATTCTGTTTTTTAAGTCTTTATACCTAAGGTATGGTTTTATAGGCTGTGCGAAATCTTTTTTTTCTAACAGCAGAACCGTATCCTCAATAACCTGAATAATTTCATTCCAATTATTACCTATCTCCAATATATTTTGTTCATTAATGTATTTCATAAGAAGTTTTTTGAAAGCATTTATAATCTATTAATTCCAGATAATCGTCGCCGGAATCGGGCATAATGATTAAACAATTGTGTTTCTTTTCAGATTTTTCAATATTCTGCAGGGCCGCATAAAAAGCTGCACCTCCCGAAGCACCTACCATGATGCCATAATCGTGAAATAATTTTTGGCATCCGCTTATTATTTGCTCTTCCGTTAAAATAACATGGTCGTCTATGTCTGCCAGAGCAATAAAATCGGATGTTTTGCTGGCACCAATGCCAGGTAATCTGCGTTCTTTGGTGATGTTCGAAAAAATCAATGAGCCTTCAATATCAACTGCTATAATTTTTGTTCCTGTAAAATACTTTTTTATATGCTGTGATATCCCCGTGATTGTTGCACCCGAACTGACAGAAATAAAAATATAATCAATTTGATCCATTTGATCTTTAATCTCATCGATCATCGTATTATAAGCCAGATAACAATTCTTGTTTTTATACTGGTTGGGCTGGAAAGAGTTCTTATTCTCTTCAAGATAGTTTTTGATAAATTTTATTCTGTTCAGCAGATAATTCCCTGTCTCGTCTTTCTGTGTAATCTGCACGATATGACTGCACAGTAGTTCCAGCTTTTTCTTTTTATATAAAGAGATACACGGATCGATAACAGGTATAAACTTTAAGTCCAGTTTTTTACAAATCAAAGCAAGCGCTATCCCAAAATTCCCTGAAGTAGACTCAATTACAACTGTTTCTTCATTGATTGAACCGTCAAGAATTGCTTCTTCTATTACCCTGAATGCTGATCGCATCTTTATACTACCGCCAAGTTGATAGTACTCTGCTTTTATAAAAATACTCTTCTCAGTACATAAATTATACAAAGGAGTATTTCCTATAAGTTTCTTTAGTGTGTACAGTTTGTCTAATAAGTTATTCATCGATAGGATTTGTTTTTTTTGCAATGCATATGTATGACAACGGATAGGAAAGTTTTTTTTGTTCTAAGTCTTCTTTTAAATTTGATATATCATTATCATATTCAAATAATTTATACAGTGACAGCCCATTATCTGCAATGGCATTGAACAGGTCGGAGAACGTGTAATTAAAACTATAATTTGGGCTTCCGTTATACTCTGTTTTTCCTAGATAATCCAGACCACCCTCCTCTTTCAATGGTTCTTTTCTAAAATAATTTTCCTCTTCCGAAAGTTTCATGTCCTCATCTATAAGCCAGCTAAAAGGATGCTGTTCCTGAATAACAAGATATCCTCCGGACGACAATACTTTTGAAATTTTTTTCATGATCTGATGAAGATCGGGCAGCCAGACCAGGGCACCTACCGTCATTAATACGATATCAAATTTTTCTTTTTTTGTAATTTCGTCCATTTCATAAACGTCTTCGACATGGAATATACAGTCAAGATCGAGTTGATCGTTTAGGGATCGTGCCGAATTGATTGCTTCAACGGAGATATCGATACCGACACATTTGCCGGCATTCATTTTTTTAAGCGAGATCAGTTCTTCACCATCGTTACAGCACAGCTGAAGTATTGATTTGTTTTGGAATGTTATTTTATTTAATACTTCCAGAAGTTTCTCATCCAGAGTGCTAAAATCATGTAACGTGAATTTGCTTTTATACTTCTTTTTAAAATCCTGATGTATTGGGTTCACCTCATCCCATGCAATTCTGTTTGCTTCGGTATATTCTTTATAATTCATATTTTTTCGAATTTATATTTTCTTTTATCTCGTGGGAAATTCTTGATTCTCCCAATGGTCACTACATAACAACTGGTATATCCGATAACCTTAACGAAGATAAATTCCAGAGTCAATGAATCTTTTTCAAATTTTTCATTCTCAAAAGAAAAAGTTTAGACTTTCTCCAGATTATCCTTTTTACTCATTATAAAGTTACCCATAACCAGATAATCAATATTGGATTTCAAAAAAGTTTTTATAGCATCCTCAGGAGTGCAAACTATTGGTTCTCTGTCATTAAAAGAAGTGTTTAAAACCATCGGGATTCCGGTTAATTTATAGAATTCGGATATTAACCCGTGGTATTTGGGATTGGTTTTCTGATTTACCGCCTGTATTCTCGAAGTTCCGTCAACATGTACTACTGCCGGAATGAGTTCTTTTTTATTGGTTAAAGCCGGATAAGCCATAAGCATATACTCCGATACAGGTGTATTCTTTTTAATATCAAACCAGTTTTCTGTTTCTTCTGATAAAACACTTGGGCAAAATGGTCTGTGATCTTCTCTGTGTTTGACTATTGAATTGAGTTTTTTAATCATATGGAAATCTCTCGGATCTGCTAAAAGACTTCTGTTTCCAAGAGCCCGGGGTCCAAATTCCATTGCTCCCTGAAACCATCCGATAATATTCCCTTCCCCAATGAGTTCTGCCGTTTTCACTTCTATATCCTCCACATGAGCATACACAAGGTCTCTCTTGGACATTTCGTTGTGAATTTCTTCAGTTGTAAATGAAGGGCCTAAAAAAGTATTGTCTAAAACTAATCCTTCTAAGTTCCCTTCTGATTCAATATTCAGTTTTAAAGCCGCTCCCAAAGCTGTTCCCGCATCATTCGCCGCTGGCTGTATAAAAATATTTTTAAATTTACTGTTTTCAAAAGCTATGGTGTTGGCAACACAGTTTAAAGCTACACCGCCTGCAATACAAAGGTTTTCAGATTTTGTTTCTTCAAAAAGCTTGTCGATAATTTTTACAATAATATCTGTGGTCCACTTTTGCAAAGAAGCTGCAATATCTTTGTGAACCTCTTCTAATTCATCCAGTGTTTCTCTTTTTTTAATGTTGAACAACTTTTCTAACTTCGAATAATCTTCCACTCTGAAGCACAGTATCTCATTGTCCAGTTCAAAAATAGTTTCGTCATTGATGGAAGTCATCTTATTGAATTCTTCTTCAAATGTTAAAGGGTTTCCGAACGACGCTACGCTCATCACTTTACACGCATCGTATTCTGAAAAGCCTAAAAATTTAGAAATTTTCTCCCATAAAAAACCAATTGAATTAGGGTAGGCAATTTGTTGTAATACTTCAATTTTTTTACCATTTCCATGGGCAAGAGTGGTCGATTCAAATTCACCGATTCCATCAATAGAAAGTATGGCTGCATCCTTAAACGGAGACGGATAATATGCTGATGCACAATGTGCTATTGCGTGCTCTATAAAGCTAAACTGCCCTTTAAAACCCATTTCCTTAAGTTTTTGAGGAATTGTTATTAATTTATCATAAAATAACTTTTCACCGTCCTCACAACCCCAGTTGTTCGGTATGAAACGATCTTCTGAAGGTATGTTTTTTAATCTTCTTTCAGGTTGAAATGAAAATCCTATTAAAGCAACATCCTCTAAACTTATCCCTCCCATCTCGAGACATTTGTTCAAAGCAAGAATCGGCAATTCATCGGGATTGTCAATTTTTGATTCTTTTGCATGTTTGATTCTTGAAAGTCTTTCTTCTTCAATAGCTGCAACTACTTTGTTATCAATTATTAAGCACACTGATGATTCGTGGTATACACAATTTATTCCTAAGATAATATTTCTCATAATTTTGTATCTTTTTATTTTTCTATTTGATTTGTTATAATTTGGGTGTTTCTTTCTACTTTTTCTTTTTGAAGTATTTCGTAATGATCCCCTTCAAGCCTGGTCACCTTTATTTTACTTTTGATTAAGGCTTGCCAAATACTGTGTTTCTCGATGTTGGAATTTTCACTAAGGAAAACATGGGTTGGAATATTAATCATTTTATTTCCTGATATAAACGAAGTGACTTCGGCATATTTCCATATTCGTTCTTCAATTATTTTCCTTTCATCGGGGTTAAATTTATTCAGCTGATCTAATTCTAAGAATGCATCAACGTCGGCATCTTTATAAGTAGTCGCTTTTTTGTTGACTTTGACCGTCTGAGGCGGCGGCACAATATCCAATACGATAAACTTATTGACCACTTTATAATCTTCGAGTTTTTTGAGCAGTTCATAAGCAAATAAACCTCCGGCTGAATAGCCCAGCAGGTCAAGCTCGCCTTCAATTCCGCTGTTCATTATCATTGCTATAGCGCTGTCTACGATGTCATTTAGACTGTTATGCATTTCTTTATAGGAATCTAAAAAAGAAAAATCAAGTGCATAAACATTATAATGATCAAGGTGTTTTGACAACTCTAAGAAGTCTAATGCCGTGGTACTGATAGACGGTATGCACACCATATTCTTTGTTCTTCCACTGCTGAGTTTGTGCAGATAGATACCGGCCTCTTTATTCTTTGCATTTTTGTCGATATAGGCCGATATGCTATAAATGGATTGGCGATTGAACACTTCTACTATCGGGAATTTTATACCGAACTCTTTTTCGATTTTAGAAATCAGCTGAATCATATTGATAGAATGTCCTCCATATTCAAAAAAACTGGAATGAATTTGGACTTCTTTCTCTAAAATTTCCGTAAAGAAGCTTTTTATGGTTTGCTGTGTTGCTGTCAATTTGGTTTCGGGCAACAGGAAATCATTATTGAGCTTCAATTTGTTTAATTTATTCTTGTCTACTTTTCCATTATCGTTCAGTGGTATTTTATTTAGAACAATAAATTTTCGGGGAACCATGTATTGCGGCAAATACACAGACAAATGCATTCTGATTGCATGATCATTCAAGTAATTCCCGGTCGATTGTTCGTTAAGCAAATAGGAATAATCTGTTAGAGAAAAAGCACCTTCTCTTTCCGTTGAAGATTTGACGCTGATCAGATTAGAATATCCAAAATGATGACAAACCTCGGTGTAGCACTTTAAAATATCTTCCTCTTTCAGTGTGCTGAATGTCGAATGCGTCGAAGTATTCAGAATGGCTATGGCGTTGTATTGTGTTTCCTCTACCCTGCGCAATAAAATACTCAGATCATCAGAAGCACCATCCGCGTCCGGCAGAAAAACAGGAACAGCCGTTACACAACAGATTGTTTTACCACTTTCGTCATTAATCATGATTTGCAGATCGGGATAATCATAAAGTATCTGATCAAAATCTTTAAAAGATTGAAGAAGCAATGGCTCAATAGATGCTGTTTTTGAGAGGCTGAGGAAATCTTCCCGTATCATTTCATTTTGATGCAGGGTAATCCAAGTGTACATTTTGCCGTCATCAGCAACAAAACTGTTGATTCCCTTTTCAGGTTCAATAAAAGCGATTAATTGTTCGTAAGATGCTTGTTTGTTTAAAATTACCGCAACATTAAAAATAGCATTATGATTCAGAAGTACCGATTCTATTTCATCAATCTCAATCCTGTTACCATTCAATTTTACCTGATTGTCCAGTCGTCCGTATACTATTAAGTTACCGGCTTCATCATAAATACCCTTATCTCCTGTTTTGTAAAGCGTTGCGCTCAATCCGTCCTGAAAAGGATTATGTACAAAAGCTTTTTCTGTTTGTGCAGGATTGTTCAGATAATCGGCTGCTACTCCTATTGATGAGATATACAATTCGCCCGGAACACCAAGAGGACATATTTTCATCTTTTGATCCAGAACATAAATTCTGGTATTGGCAACCGGCTTGCCTACGGGTACAAACTGATCTGTTCCCACGGTACTTGCAGAACAATCAAATCGGGTAGAATCTACAGTGGTTTCAGTTGGTCCATAACAGTTAAACAATTTACAATCCAAGACATTAAAAAATCGGTTTCTTAATGAAGTCTGCAATAAAGCGCCACCTACAGCTATTCTCTTTAGACTTTGAAGATTTGAAATTTCGTTTCTTTCAAGGCCGTCGACAATTGATTCTAATAACAAAGGTACCGACTGCATGTGAGTAATCTTATGATTCTCAATATGACTTTCGTATGCTTTTATACTTTTTTCATCATCATCTTTCATCACGACTATTTTTGCACCTACGGCTAATGGCCACAAAAAGTCCATAATTGAGGCATCAAAAACTACAGGCGTGTGAAATAAAACACTCTCATTTTCACTGAAATTAAAAGCCTCTGTGGTAGATTTTACAATATTGATTATACCCACATG
Organism: Flavobacterium sp. CFS9; assembly: GCF_041154745.1. Lineage (NCBI taxonomy): Bacteria > Pseudomonadati > Bacteroidota > Flavobacteriia > Flavobacteriales > Flavobacteriaceae > Flavobacterium > Flavobacterium sp. CFS9. The sequence goes on from NZ_AP031573.1 coordinate 5,248,487, forward strand.
TTTGATATTAATCCCTTTAGGTTTTCCTGTTGATCCTGAAGTAAATATCGTATAAGCCAGATCCTGATTTTCTACCTGTACTTTTGGAGCATTTTCAGAAAACCCGGAAATATCTGTTGTATTCAGATCAATGAGCATTTTCGAAAAAGAGGAATCCATAAATGCCTGAGACAAACATTCCGTCGTAGTCACTATCGTTTCAATTTCTGCCTGACTAATAATTTCTTCGATACGCTGTACAGGATAATCTTTACCCAGCGGTACATAAATTGCACCTGCTTTAAGTATTCCCAACACAGTCGCTACAAATTCTGTAGACCTCTGCATCAGCACTCCGACTCTGTCTTTTTTCTTAGTACCGTTTTCGATCAGGCAATGCGAAATTTTATTGGCAAGAGCATTGATTTGAGCATAAGTAAGCTGTTGTTTATTGTCGACTATTGCGACATTTTCAGGATACTTTGCTACAGTTTCTTCAATCAGGTTATGAATACCGAAATCTTCAATAGTGAAAACATTTGTATTCTGAGTAAAATCATCAATGATAATTTTCTCTTCGTCCAGCAATATGTCATAATCTCCAATATTCTGGTCAGGAGTTTCCATACACTGGCGAATCAGCTGCTCGTATCGCGTAAGGAAATTTTGTGCTGTCGATTCTTTAAACAAATCCGTATTGTATCGTAACGAATACCACATATAGTGTTTGGAGTGATCTACCTGAAGGGTGAAATCAAAAACAGACGTATGGTTTATCTTTAAATCGTACTGGCCAGTGATATCATTGATGGTGATACCATCAAAATTTCTTTCAGTCAATTCGGTGTCATCGTTTTGCACACCAAAAAATACGGACATCACTTTTTGTCTTGAAAAATCTGTAGTCGGATTTAATTCTTCGATAATCTTGTTAAACGGATACAGATGGTTCTCATAAGCATCCAGTGAACTCTTCTTGGAATGCTCCATTAATTTTCTAAAAGACCAGTTTTCGTCTACCGTGCATCGTATTGGTATCCCTGATGCAAACAGGCCAATAATATCTTCCAGATTTTCCTTATCTCTGTTCCATATAGGAGTTCCTACGACAAAATCGTCCTGGTTCGTTAATCTGTACAATAACAAATTCAATACAGAAATTAAAAAGATCTGATAAGTAACTCCATTCTGATTACAGAAATCGCTTATTTTCTGTTTGAAATCTAAATCAACCGATTTGAAAATAAAATCTCCATTAAAAGAGTGCACCAATGGTCTTGGAAAATCTGTTGGCAGCTCAAGCGGCTCTGGTATTGTTTTATATTTTTCCAGCCAATATTGTCTCTGCGACTCTAATTGTCCTGTATCGATAAGGGTGTTAATCCATTCGGTGTAATCGATATAATTTACCTTTAATTCCGGAAGCTCAAAATCGCCTTTGGCTATAAAATTATTGTAGCCCTGAGTTAGTTCCTTATGGAAAATAAACGTTGATATCTGATCCCAGACAATATGGTGCGTCTCTAATGTAAAAATATATTTTTCATCAGCGAGCCTGATCAGTTTGGTCGTACATATTGGCGGTTTGGATAAATCGAAAACAGTATTGCTGTATTTTTTTATGAGTTCCTGTACCTTACTTTCCTGCTGTGACTCTTGTCTGATATCGATCAGAAAGTCAGACAGATTAAGTTCAACATTTTCTCTGAGAAGCTGATAAGGTCTGCCATCATCTTCAATTAATGCTGTTCTGAATATATCGTGTCTGCCATACAGATGTACTATGGTTTGGTAAAATGCCTCAATATTCAGATCACCAGTGAATTCAAGTATAAATCCAATGTTGTAAAATGTACTGTTAGGATTAAATTTTTGCAGGTACCATTCGGCAAACTGAACAGGTGATATTTTATACCGGCTCTTTCTGCTTTTTTTCCCCGGATTTGGCAATACCAGATTGAGCATTTCTTTTTTATGAAAGTCAACCCTTTTTGCAAAATCTTCCAGAATTGGATATTCAAAAAGGTCCTTTAACGGAATATCCACCTGAAATTCTTTTTTGACTTTGGTAATAATCTGAATCGCTGAAATAGAATGCCCGCCATTCTCGAAAAAATTATCATTTATTCCCAGCGTATCTCTTCCTAATGTGTCGCTCCAAAATTGAAGAATCTTTTCTTCATAGGTATTTGAAGGAAGGGCTATTGCTTTTTCCGGATTACTTTTCGAATCGCACTTTGTTAAAAGCTGGACACGATCAATTTTCCCGTTAGAAGTGACCGGAAAACTCTGCACCACAAACAGCTTTGAAGGAACCATATAATCAGGCACACTTTGTGCAAGGCGCTTTCTGATTTTTTCAGTTTCCACTTCTACATCTTCAGTTGCCGGGGAATTACTTAGAATGACAAAGGCTACAAGATAGTTTTGTTCCTTGTTTTTGTTCAAAAGCACTACAGCTTCTTTGACCTCTGCAATTTGTAATATTTTATTCTCTATTTCACCTAATTCGATCCTCCTGCCGTTGATCTTAACCTGAAAATCTCTTCTGCCAAAAAATTCGATATTTCCATCCGGCAAGTACCTTCCGATATCTCCTGTTCTGTACATAGGAACTTTTAAAGACTGAAAAGGATCGTCCAAAAACACCTCACTTGTTTTTTGAGGGTTATTAAGATATCCATATCCGACTCCGGGACCTGAAACTACAATCTCTCCCCTCACTCCTATCGGAACTTGTTTAAACGAATCGTCGATGATGTAGATCCTGAAATTCTGTAAAGTTTTTCCAATCAATATATTTGGCCCCTGAGGGCAGTCTTTCATCATATAATGCGTAATATCATCAGAAGTTTCTGTTGGCCCGTATGCATTGACAATCGGGATATTCGGAAAGGCCTCAAACCACTTGCTGATAAGGGCATGATGTACCGTTTCGCCGGTAACTAACAGATATTTCAACGATTCCAGCTCCCTAAAGCCATTGTTTTCTGCCGAATTATATAACAGTGACATATAGGAAGGCACCACTTCAAGAATGCTTACCTGATCTGAAGTTAAATGATCCAGTAAATTTTCCGGATTCGTTATCGTATCATCATCATAAATGACGATTGATCCTCCCTGAACCAGAGCAGCAAAAAACTGCCATATTGAAATATCAAATCCTTGTGAAGCATTTTGCGCCACTATACTATCAGTGGTTATTTCCAGGTCACTGATTTTGGCATATATATGGTTCATCATCCCCAAATGATGCAAAATTGCGCCTTTGGGTTCACCTGTTGAGCCGGAAGTGTAAATGATATAAGCAGCCTCGTCTAGCTTTGATAAATCAGAATAAATGTTGTTGCTTTTTCTAAGGGAACGCTTGTCATACTGATACCTTTTTTGTACACCTTCTGTAATGTTCTTTTGAGATTTATCTAAAGAAATTAAGGTATCATAGCGAAAAGAAAACAATTCATTCTCAATACTTCCAATTTTATCGGTATGCAATACCTGGCTAATGAAATCGTATTTAAACTTTAAATCATCGAAGAAAGATCTTTCAACAAAAAACTCTTCATCCCATTCCAGTTTCACTTTTTCATTACTATTGGCTTCTTTAAAATTCTGCAAGGAAGATATCAGACTTTCTTTCTTATCGTTGTCCATGATATCTCCAATGAAAATTTTCCCATTGTCTCCTAATAAGGCAAAACATTTTTCTAATACATCCAGGAGATAGTTATAGCCATGAAAATTCTGTATCACGCTATTGATGACAATCAGATCGAAATCACCTGTATGGATTTGATCAATTTCATGAGCAAAAAGATTGTGCTGATGAATATTATCAATTCCTAATTCCTTAATCGTTGCTTCGTTATTTTTTAAGACGTTTGCCGATAAATCTACTCCATGATATTCCATAACCAAAGGAGCAATGGCAAACATGGTAATTCCCGAACTACACCCTATTTCTAATACTTTAGATTGTGCATTTATTTCCTGGCTTATCTTAAATCGGGCATTTTCACGATACTCGTTCATCTCTTCCCGGCTGAAAGGTTTACCGGTATAACTATTGAGCCATCCTCCAGCCGTGATATCATCAGTAGAACGCTCGGCTACATACTCCCAAAGGTCTTTGCTCATAGAAGCATTTTTGGATTCCGCTTCCAGAAAGATATTTTCACTGTTGACACAAAAGATGCTTTTAAGGCCAGGACAATCCCACTGCAATAACATCGCTTCTTTTATATAATTCTTATCGATAACAAGCATCTCCAGACCGGCATCGTTGATCAGTTTCTTTATACGCTGATAAGGGTAAGTTGGGTCAAAGGGCAGATAGGTCATACCTGCTTTCCATATTCCTGTAATTGTTTTTACAATTTCAGGAGAGCGCTGCATCAAAACACCTATAAGCTTGTTATGGGTATTCAAAGACAGAAAATCTGCTATCTGACTGCTTTCCTCCTCAAGTTCTCCGTAGGTAGTCTGCGTGCCATTGTACAGAATCGCACATACATCAGGAGTTACTTGTGAATGCTCCTTTATATAGTCAGGGATTGTTCTTTGAGGAATAAACTGATCTGTATCATGAAATTGGCTGATGAGTTTTCTGTCTTCTTCAATCAGCAAATCATAGTCGCTAAAGCTTTTGTCCGAATCAGTTCCAAGCTGATCCAACAAATAATTAAAATGTTTGAATAAACGCTCAATAACCTCAGAATCATAAACGTCCGTATTATATCTGGCATTAAAAACAATTTCTCCGTTCGCTTGTTCTACCAGCATGATGTTGAGATCACAAATCGCTGTTTTATTATCTGCTTTTATCACATTCACTTCAACTGATTCTGCACTCAGATTATCATCCGAAGAAATGGTATTGGCATAATTCTGAGTCTCAATTAAAACATCAAAAACCGGAGAACGGCCTAAATCTCTCTTAATATTAATATCATTGATTAACTCATCAAAAGGATAATCTTTATGTTCAAAGGCTTCAATTATATTATTTTTTGTCAGATCGATAAGGTCTGAAAATTTACCGCCCGGATCAAATTGTGTCCTAATAACCAAAGTATTAATATAAAATCCGATTTGATCTTGTAACGATAATTTTTCCCTGTTTGCAATAACAGTTCCCAGTACGATGTCGGTGTTTCCGGTATACTTATAAAATATATAATTAAAAACAGACATTGCGGTCATGAAAAGCGTCGCATTATAGTCTTTGCCCAGCGTCTGCAGGTTTTTTGTAGTGTTTGACGGAAGCGTGTAAACCACGTAGGTTCCATTATAAGTCTGCGTTTTCGGACGCTCGCGGAAGGATGGCAGATCGATTTTCAAAAGATTTCCATCGAGTTTCTGGCTCCAATACACTCTTTCTTTCAAATCGATAGTACTATTTTCCCATTCCGCATAATCCTTGTTCTGAATCTCCAGAGGAGCAATATTTGCCGGAATCTGAGCAGAAAAAGCATTATAATACGATAAAATATCTTTCATTATTATTTTGAGAGACCAGGAATCGGATATAATATGATGCATGCAGATGAGCAGTAAATAATCGTCATCTGCCTTTTTCAAAAGACTTAGCTGTATCAGCGGTCCTTTTTCTAAATCAAATTTATGCTGAATGAAATCCTCTATGTAGCTATTGATCACTACATCAACATTGTTTGTTTTGCTATAATCTAAATATTCCAGGGCTGCAAACTCCGGACTGAATGGCAAGATGTCCTGCACGATTTCGTCATCCAAAAGAACGAACGCTGTTCTCAGTATTTCATGTCTTTCAATTAAAGCGGCACAAGCTTTTTTTAAGTAATCAATATCCAGTTTCCCTTTCAGTTCAGCAGCAACCGGGACATTATAGGCTACGGATGCCTCATCAAATTTGCTTAAAGACCAGAGACGTTTTTGAGAACTGGTTGTTTTATAATATTTTTTCTCTGAAACCTTTGGAATTTCAGCATAGGCGGAATCCAAATTATTCTCCTGTATATACGAGGCGAGCAATCTGATGGTAAAATATTTAAAGATGTCCTTGATCTCGATTTTGATACTCAACTTTTTATGCAAAAGCGAGATCAGCGAAACAGCATTTAAAGAATGTCCTCCTATGTCAAAAAAAACATCATTAACCCCAACCTTTTCCAAATTAAGCAGTTCTTGCCAAATCAGGGTAATTTTTCGTTCTAAGTCGGTATCCGGAGCTGCATATTCTGAAGCAAAACTATCTTTTACATTGATGTTCTTTGGAAGCTTTGCAGTATCGATTTTTTCATTTGCTGTTAAAGGAAAGCTGTCCAGGAAGAAAAAATAGTCCGGCATGTAATAGTCCGGTAATTTTGTTTTCAATTCTTCTTTGATCGCTCCAGCACTAATGGGTTTGCTATTGTTTTTGGGAACGATGTAACAAACCAGATAATCATTTTCTGTTTTTGGATCCTGAATAACCGTCACAAAAGCCTGACTTACTTCATCCAGTTTTAAAATTTGATACTCAATATCGGCACTTTCGATCCTTATACCTCTAACTTTTAACTGATTGTCTTTTCTTCCTATAAATTCTAAATTCCCGTCCGGCTGCCATCTTGCGAAATCGCCGGTTTTGTAAAATCTGGTAGTACCAAAATTTTCAATGGTCACAAACTTTTGCGCATTCAGTTCTTCAGCATTATAGTATCCCTCTGAAACATAAATACCGGCTGTATAAAGTTCGCCAATCATTCCCATTGGTGTAAACTTTTTATGCTTATTGAGTAAGTAGATTTGGGCATTTTCAATTGGTTTTCCTACCGGAACCTTTTTAAGCTCCGACGGAAATGCAGAACAATCATAGTAAGTCACATCAACCGTTACTTCTGTTGCGCCCCACGTATTTATTAATCTTGTGCCATTTGTGGCAAACAAAGTATCGTTAAATGTATTGACAACTCTGGACGAAAGCGCTTCAGCCCCCGTAAATACCCATCTTAAGGTTGCCAATTTTTCAACATGATTTTCAAACGTATTGATATAATCCAAAAAAACAGAAAGCATGGATGGAACAAAATCAATAGTGGTTACTTTATACCGGCTTACTGCATCAAGAATAGCTTCGGGATTTTTCTCTTCACTATTGGGTAAAAAATAAATTTTTGCTCCTGAAGCCACACCACGAAACATTTCACAAATGGAAGGGTCAAAGGACAGAGGTGTTTTCTGAATGGTTACATCGTTGTCAGTAAGATTGTAGTGCTGTGTTAACCAGCTCATTCTGGAAACAAAAGATTCATGTAAAATAAGTACTGCTTTCGGGCTGCCCGTTGAGCCGGAAGTAAACATAAGATATGCCGGATCTTTTGGGCCCGCTACAGGTTTAGTATTGGTAACAGGATAATGATCCAGATCCAAATGATCCAGATCCACTACTGTTCTGTTTTCATCAGCTACAGCATCACTAAAGGAAGCTTTTGAAATTATTATAGGAACGTTCACTTCTGCAAGCATCAAATCAATCCTCTCGGCAGGAAGTGTCGTATCGATCATGAAAAATGTCCCGCCCGCCTTTAATATTGCCAATATCGAGATGATGAGATCATTCGATCTTTCTAAATAGATTCCGATTACAGCATTTTTAGTCTCCTTTTTTTCCAATAGATAATGTGCCAACCGGTTGCTCTTTTCATTTACCTCATTATACGTAAGCTGGCCTTCGCAATCGATTGAAAATAAATTATCAGGATTACTATGGGCTTGCATTTCAAAAACAGCATGAATCGTATCAGCCGAAAGGGCCGATAAACTTGCAGGTGGATTCAATCCTTCTTTGTAATATTTTATTTCACTGTCAGAAAACAGGCTGATATCCTGAAGAGTAATTTCAGGGTTGCCTATTGCCAGCCTTGTTACCTTTAAAAAATGAGTCCCCATCTGCTCCAAATAGATGCCTGGTACAACAGCTGGGTTCGCTTCTATTTTACCCTGAAGCACATTGCCTGCTTTTTCAAATGTAAAAACGATATCATTACCAGTCGCTTCAGCTGAATTATGGATCGGCTCAAAAACATGCCACACGTTTGACAGATCGTTGCTGTTACCACTGATTTTTTCGGCTAAAACATTCCGGGGATAATCCTGATTCTCATAAGACATCTCAACAGTCTCACTCAACTGCATTACAAACTCTTTAAAAGAATTTGAAGAATCAATTTCTCCGGATATATAAACCGAATCGTTGAGTGTTTCTTCATCGGCATTTTCTTTTAAAACTGACGAAATTGTAGTGATTGTATCCTGATCCAGATAATTGTAAAGCATAATTTTCAGGACAGCATCCAATATGACATAAACAGACAGATCATTTCCACGAGCTAAGGAAAAAATCTTGTCACTGATTTGCTCATCAATACTGAAAATGTATTCCTCTTTCTCAAAATCATCAGAAACTGTGGCATTATTATTAAATACTAAGTTCGTTTTCTCTGCTATTTGAGCGATTCTTTCGGACCAATATTTTTCTTGTTTAAGGAACTTTGCGGATGTAAGAGTTAAAACGGTGTCTAAAGTTGTATTGGTATTATCCATTAGTCTTCTCTTTTTGAGTTTCTAAAATTTTGTGGCATTATAAATTTTTCATTGCCCTGAATCAAATCCAGAACTGATATGTCTTTGCCTTTCCTGTTGCCGGAAATAATTTCATGATCCGTTTCATGGTCCGAATCTGTATACACGGTAATAAAACCTTCATAATTTCTTAAAACAACTTTGTTTGGGGACTGACTTAAAACATAGTTTGGAGCCAGCGGAATTTTACCACCTCCATAAGGTGCGTCAATTACAAAAGTTGGAATTGCATATCCGGAAATATGTCCTCTTAGTCCTTCCATAATCTCGATACCTTTGGATATAGGAGTCCGAAAATGGCCTGCTCCTTTTACTAAATCACATTGATACAGATAATAAGGTCTTACCCGCATCTTTACTAAATCTGTACAAAGCTTACGCTGTATTTCAACGGTGTCATTTATCCCTTTTAGCAATACTGCCTGGTTGCCTAAAGGAATTCCGGCTTTCAACAACTTTTCACAAGCCTGTTGTAACTCCGGAGTAATTTCTTTAGGATGATTCACGTGAATGTTCAGCCAAAAAGGATGGTATTTTTCTACCATATCGCAAAACTCCTGAGTTATAATACTAGGGTTGAATACCGGTGTTCTCGTACCGAGCCTGATAATTTCGAGATGCGGAATTTCTCTTAATCGCATTAAGATCGATTCCAGTCTTTTAATTGGCAGCAGTAAAGGATCGCCCCCCGAAAGCAGTACGTCCCGGATTTGCGGATTGTTGCTTATGTATTCAATCTGATTGTCAAAATCCGTGGAGTTATAATTTTTAGAGTTGTCACCTACCAACCTGCTTCTGGTACAATACCTGCAATAGGATGCACATTGGGTAGTGATCAGCATTAAAACGCGATCCGGATACCGATGCACTATACCATTCACCGGTGAATACTCGTCTTCGCTTAAAGAATCTTCGTTCATCCCTGTAAAATCATACATTTCCTTCTCTGTCGGTAAAACCTGTCTCCTTATTGGACAGTTAAAATCGTCTTTATCAACAAGACTCAAAAAATATGGAGTGATGTCAACTCTAAACAAAGAATTGTGATTTAAGGCGTTAGCTTCGGTCGGCGTAAGATTGATAATTCTTGATATTTCTTCAAAACTATTCAGTCTGTTGCTTAGCTGCCATTTCCAGTCATTCCATTTCTCATCAGGAACATCATTCCATTCCGGATGCCGATACGACTGGACAACAGATTTCTTTTCTTCGGTACTAAATGTTAGTTCATCTTGCATTAAAAGTATGATTTAAGTTCACCTGTTCTTCGTATATCCAATGTTGCACAGTGAAATCCTCCACCAAAAGTGTTGAAATTGTAAAAACTGCACGGTATCGGTTTCATCCCAAATTTTTTCAGTGCTTCGATGGTTGGTTTTTCGTTTTTCTCCACCAGAATTCTTTCACTGTCGATCATAAAGGTGTTCATGGTAAGCCATTTGCTGCTCATATACAAAACCTGACTGTCCGGCATAACTGGTGCGGGGGCTTTAAGAATGTCCCAGCTTTTGAACATCTCGGGAATTTTGTTCATCCTGTCAGGATGGATCAGCAATTTCCCAGGTGCCAACGGTACAAAAGTGGTGTCAATATGCATTGGGTGCCTGTCATTACAATCTATTTTATGAATTGTATAGTCATCCCCAATGTGCTGCTGAAGCCACTTAATCCCTGCATCATTGGTTACATGGCTTTTAAGCACGAAAATGTCTTTACCACATTTGGTAAAATCAGCGGCGTCAAATACCGGTTCAAAATCATTTATAACATAATTGATAGGGTCATTGCCGCTTCCTTCCTGATAATTATAATCATAAAGTTCATCCAGCAATTGCGGCTTTGGAGCTGCCGACCATTTTGCTCCCTTATTAAAATATTCTTTTATCAGTGGTCGGAAAGAATTCACTTCATGATGTCTTGATCTCCAAGGCATCGGAGCTTCAATAATGTTCTCACCTATAACCAATAAGACATCACGTGGCATCGCACTATATAACCCGCCTTCACTTTTCCAGTCGGGAGTGCTGTAAGGTCTGTTAAAATCTACCGGATCCGGTCTCCTAACGATTACTCCCTCCTGTTCCAATATATGGGCCAGGTTGTCCAGTTCTAGCTGTGCAGCTTTTATCTGTTCGGCAGGGAATAATTTTCCACCATTTTTTTTATAAAAATCCCAGTGGTTTTCAGGCATTGTTGCTTTTAGGGTAACATGCCAGGGCGGTACTGATGCACCTTCCATTGTTCCAACGATTACTTCTTCTAACGGGTCCCATTCATTGTAAGAGCTTACAATAGGTTTTGTTTGCGACATCTTTTTTACTTTTAAAAATTAAAACTTATTTTTTTACTAACTTTTTCAGGTTCTGATTTAATTGTATTTGATAAATTTATTTCTGAGATTTTTATTTCGGGATTGCACAGCACTTGTTCAATAATTTGCATAAATGAATTCGAAAATGCCTTAATGGTAGAAGGTTTGAATAAACCTGAATTAAACTCGAAATTAATCAGCATGGTATTGTTGTCCTGTACCATCACATCGAGCGTCATATCATATTTACTAATTCCTTCTGAGTACTTACCGTCGTAAGAAATAATTTCTAATCCCTCAGCTTCTCTCCTTTTGATAATGTCAAAATTCTGTACTGCTAACATTATATTGAATATTGAAGATCTTTTTAAGTCGTCGTTTTTGAAAGACAATTCGTCTGTCAGTAAATCAAAAGAATAGTTCTGATGCTCAAAAACTTTAAGATTATTAAGATGTACCTGTTCGTACAGTGCTGTAAAATCAATATCCTGATCGAATATATTCCGGATGGCTATAGTGTTGATATAAAGCCCAATCTGCTCTTCCAATTCGAGCATGTCTCTTCCTGAAACAACTGTTCCGATAATAATGTCCTGATTCCTTGTATATCTAAAAATGGCTGTATTTAATACCGATAACAGAAAAGAGAAAAGCGTTGAGTTTTTCCCGACTACCAATTTTTCAATACTTCCTGTCTGTTCCTGAGAGAGCTCTAAATAAACATTTCCGCCTGTATAAGTATGAACCATATTCTTGCGCGGAAAGTCTGCCGGAAGATTAGATACCGGAAGTTCACCCTGCAAATACTGTAACCAAAATTCTTTGCTCTTCTGGTCTTTAGCCAGTTGTTCCTGATCATACTTTTTCCATGACACATAGTCTTTGTAATGAATTCGCAATGGCGTTAAAGCAATTTCTTTTCCTTTTACCAGATTGTCATAATACATAATGAGTTCTTCAAAAAGTATTTTCAGTGACCAGCCGTCTGCGGCGATATGGTTTAATGTTAGATTTAAAATGTGTTCCTTATCGTTTATTTTGATAATGTTTATTCTTAAGGGAAGATCTTTTTTAGTATCAAAAGAGAGCGTTAATTCCCGGTGGGTAATTGTCTCTGCAATCTCTTCCTTATTGACCTCTTCAGACAGGTCAATAAATTTTATCAAATTCTCCTCTAAGTTTTCTATCGCTATAATCTGTTGTTTAGGCTCTCCTTCATCAATAACAAACAGGGTTCGTAAACTTTCATGTCTTTTGATTACTCTTTTTACAGACTCATTAAATACTTCCACATTTAGAGATCCTGATAAAATGCATGCAAAAGGAATATTATAAATGGCCTCTTCTTCCATGCCTGAAATAATCCAAAGTCTTTTCTGCATATCCGACATCTCATAGAATTCTTGTTTTTTGACAGGAACAATTGATGAATACCCATTTTTGAAAGCAAAATCAAGATGTACTCCCTGTGAGGAAATGGTAGGGTATTTAAACATGTCAGAAACTTCTATTCCATTACCTATTTCTGTTTTTATCCTATTAATGACTTTTATGGCTTTCAGACTATGTCCGCCCAGTTCAAAGAAATTGTCTGTTGTTCCCACAGGAGTTATTCCCAGGACTTCCTGCCATATGGCGGCTAATTTGTTTTCGATGTCGTTTTTGGGGGCGACATATACTTTTCTGATGAAATCGTCTTGTTCGACTTCAGGCAGTAATTTACGGTCTATTTTGCCATTTGGGGTTAAGGGTAAACTATCCAGTACTACATAAAAACCGGGGATCATATAATCCGGCAGACGCTCTTGCAGAAAACCTCGCAATGCTGATTTATCAACAGGGAATTTGGTAACCAGATAGGCCACTAATACTTTCTCTTGCTGCTGTTCTTTTACCTCCACAACTGCTTGCTGGAGATTTTCTGAAGATTCTAAAATGGCGTTCTCTATCTCGCCCAGTTCGATCCTGTAGCCGCGAATTTTAACCTGATGGTCTTTTCTTCCTAAAAATTCAATGTTACCATCAGCCATCCAACAAGCAAAATCTCCTGTATCATACATTCGGGATCCTTCTCTAAAAGGATTCGAAATGAACTTTTCTGCTGTTAGTTCTGCCTTATTCAAATATCCTCTGGTGACTCCTGCTCCTGCTACATACAGCTTTCCTGTAACTCCGATTGGCACCAGCTGTAAGGCTTCGTCTAAGATGTACACCTGAGTATTGGAGATCGGTTTTCCGATGGGAATTGTTCTGTATTCCTGATTTTGTATGACATAACTGGTACTGTAGGTGGTATCTTCTGACGGACCATATAGATTTCTGACTTCTGCTTTTTCTGTTTGAAGTTTTACAACAAGATCAACCGGCACGATTTCTCCTGCCATATTGATAAAGGATACGCTGCTTAAATCTACATTCTCTTCTACTAATTTTCTAACGACTGAAGGAACTGTATTCAATACAATTTTGTTCTCGTTATGGATATAGTTTTTGATGTCTAAGGCGTTTTTTAAAACTCTTATTTTTTTTCCGATCGATAACGGATAGAAAATTTCATAAATCGATAAATCAAAACAATAGGAAGTAACAGCGTACATCATTTCAAATTTTGACGCATCAAATTCCAATTCAGACCACTTGATCAATTCAAAGGCATTGCGGTGTTCTACCATCACTCCTTTGGGATTACCTGTAGTTCCTGAGGTATAAATGACATAGGCTAAATCCTGTGGTGCATGGATTTTTTCCGGATTCTCTTTTGCATATTGCTCCTGTACTTCAATGAATCTCTCCAATGCTGCCTGATCTATAACAACTTTACTGTTACTGTCTTTTTCAATATAGGATATTCGATCTTCGGGATAATGGATGTCTATGGGCACGTAGGCGGCTCCGGATTTCAATATTCCTAAAATAGTAACAATCATTTTATCGTTTCTATCGAGTTTGAGTCCAACTAAATCGTTGGGCTGTATCGAATAGTTTTCTCTTAAATAATGCGCCAATTGATTGGCTCTTTCATTAAGCTGCTGATAGGTAAGCTGTGTTTCTCCAAATACAACGGCAATGGTATTGGGTGTTCTCGCGGCTTGTTCTTCGAATAAGTCTACTATCGTTTTATCTTTTGGATAAACGACTGCTGTTGGGTTAAAATCAACTAATAGCTGCTGTTTTTCCGCAGCTGTTACATAAGATATTTCACGGATAGGTTTTTCGGGTTGTTCTAATGCTGCTGTAAGCAGATTTTCTAAATGAGGAAATATTCTTTCGATCAAATATTCCTCATAAATATCTGTGTTGTAATCAATTCTAAGGTCTAATCCTTCTGCTTCTGTGAAGGTGAAACTAAGATCCAGCTGAGCTGTTTTGCTCTTAAAATCGTAAGGACTTATTGCTAAGTTTACAAGTTCTTCCTGATTGAGATTGTTTAACTGTGCCTGATTCTGCAACACTACCAGGACGTCAAATAGAGCGGAACGGCTGGTGTCTCTCTTTAAATTCAACTTGCCTACCAGTGCATCAAATGGATAACTTTGATGATCGTAAGCACCTAACAGGGTTTCTTTTTGTGTGGCTGTTACATCTAAAAAACTGTTTTTTTCTTTCCATTGGGTTCGTATGGCGAGTGTATTGAGATACAATCCCAATTGATTCTCCAGATCCGGATGTTCTCTTCCTGCTATTGGGGTGCCAATGATAATATCATGCTGACCGGTGTATCGATGCAACAGGGCATTGATTCCTGCCATTAGGGTCATGAATAGGGTTACATCTTGTTCTTTTGAAAATGTTTTTAACTGCTCTAAAAATGCTTTTGAAAATTGATGGGTGAGATTATGTCCGTTATAGGTCTTCACTAATGGGCGTGTTTTAAAACCCGGTAAATCCAAAACGGGTAACTCTCCTTCAAACTGCTGCAGCCAATACTGCTCTGATGCTTGTTGTCTCTCCTGATCCAGTTGATCCTTTAGCCATACAGTGTAATCTTTATAGTGCAGGTTTAGTTCTGGCAGATCAATTTCTTTTCCTTGTGTTAGGGCGTTATAGGTTTTTATGACTTCTGATAATAATAACTCTATGGACCATCCGTCTCCAATAATATGGTGCAGGGATAGAAAAAACACATATTGGTTCTCTTTTAACTTGATTAAAGAGGCTCTTACAAGTGGTGCCTGCTCTAAATCGAAGGGTTCATTGTTTTGCTCCTGCAGATCATTTGCAATTACGCTTTCCTGATTTTCAACTGAGCTATAATCTTTCTCTGTGATGGTAAAGTGTACTTGTGCTGCAGGCAGTATATGTTGACGGACTTCGCCTTCATCGTTTGTTTTAAAACAGGTTCTTAAAATTTCATGACGATGAATTAATAGTTGGAACGATTCTTCGAATTTATCGACATTAACGAGTCCTGTTAACCTGACTGCACCAGGCATATTATAGGCTAAGGAGCCGCCTTCTAACTGGCTCAGGGTCCATAATCGGCTTTGGGAGGCGGTCAACGGATAGGATGTTGCTTGCGGTGCTTTGGTGATGGCTGTATATTGGCTCTTTTGCAATTGTTTGCTTAGTCCTTCTATTGTAGGGTTTGTAAAAAATGTTTTAAAGGATACGGTTTTGCCCAATTGCTTATGAATTCTATTGATGACCTGATTGACAATCAGACTATGTCCGCCCAATTCAAAGAAATTATCTGTTGTTCCGACAGGAGTTATTCCCAGGACTTCCTGCCATATGGCGGCTAATTTGTTTTCGATGTCGTTTTTGGGGGCGACATATACTTTTCTGATGAAATCGTCTTGTTCGACTTCAGGCAGTAATTTACGGTCTATTTTGCCATTTGGGGTTAAGGGTAAACTATCCAGTGCTACGTAAAAACCGGGAATCATATAATCCGGCAGGCGCTCTTGCAGAAAACCTCGCAATGCTGATTTATCAACAGGGAATTTGGTAACCAGATAGGCTACTAGTACTTTCTCTTGCTGCTGTTCTTTTACCTCCACAACTGCTTGCTGGAGATTTTCTGAAGATTCTAAAATGGCGTTCTCTATCTCGCCTAATTCTATCCTGTAGCCGCGGATTTTGACCTGATGGTCTTTTCTTCCTAAAAATTCAATATTACCATCAGCCATCCAACAAGCAAAATCTCCTGTATCATACATGCGGGATCCTTCTCTAAAAGGATTCGAAATAAACTTTTCTGCTGTTAGTTCTGCCTTTTTCAAATATCCTCTGGTGACTCCTGCTCCTGCTACATACAGCTTTCCTGTAACTCCGATTGGCACCAGCTGTAAGGCTTCGTCTAAGATGTACACCTGAGTATTGGAGATCGGTTTTCCGATGGGAATTGTTCTGTATTCCTGATTTTGTATGACATAACTGGTACTGTAGGTGGTATCTTCTGACGGACCATATAGATTTCTGACTTCTGCTTTTTCTGTTTGAAGTTTTACAACAAGATCAACCGGCACGATTTCTCCTGCCATATTGATAAAGGATACGCTGCTTAAATCTACATTCTCTTCTACTAATTTTCTAACGACTGAAGGAACTGTATTCAATACAATTTTGTTCTCGTTATGGATATAGTTTTTGATGTCTAAGGCGTTTTTTAAAACTCTTATTTTTTTTCCGATCGATAACGGATAGAAAATTTCATAAATCGATAAATCAAAACAATAGGAAGTAACAGCGTACATCATTTCAAATTTTGACGCATCAAATTCCAATTCAGACCACTTGATCAATTCAAAGGCATTGCGGTGTTCTACCATCACTCCTTTGGGATTACCTGTAGTTCCTGAGGTATAAATGACATAGGCTAAATCCTGTGGTGCATGGATTTTTTCCGGATTCTCTTTTGCATATTGCTCCTGTACTTCAATGAATCTCTCCAATGCTGCCTGATCTATAACAACTTTACTGTTACTGTCTTTTTCAATATAGGATATTCGATCTTCGGGATAATGGATGTCTATGGGCACGTAGGCGGCTCCGGATTTCAATATTCCTAAAATAGTAACAATCATTTTATCGTTTCTATCGAGTTTGAGTCCAACTAAATCGTTGGGCTGTATCGAATAGTTTTCTCTTAAATAATGCGCCAATTGATTGGCTCTTTCATTAAGCTGCTGATAGGTAAGCTGTGTTTCTCCAAATACAACGGCAATGGTATTGGGTGTTCTCGCGGCTTGTTCTTCGAATAAGTCTACTATCGTTTTATCTTTTGGATAAACGACTGCTGTTGGGTTAAAATCAACTAATAGCTGCTGTTTTTCCGCAGCTGTTACATAAGATATTTCACGGATAGGTTTTTCGGGTTGTTCTAATGCTGCTGTAAGCAGATTTTCTAAATGAGGAAATATTCTTTCGATCAAATATTCCTCATAAATATCTGTGTTGTAATCAATTCTAAGGTCTAATCCTTCTGCTTCTGTGAAGGTGAAACTAAGATCCAGCTGAGCTGTTTTGCTCTTAAAATCGTAAGGACTTATTGCTAAGTTTACAAGTTCTTCCTGATTGAGATTGTTTAACTGTGCCTGATTCTGCAACACTACCAGGACGTCAAATAGAGCGGAACGGCTGGTGTCTCTCTTTAAATTCAACTTGCCTACCAGTGCATCAAATGGATAACTTTGATGATCGTAAGCACCTAACAGGGTTTCTTTTTGTGTGGCTGTTACATCTAAAAAACTGTTTTTTTCTTTCCATTGGGTTCGTATGGCGAGTGTATTGAGATACAATCCCAATTGATTCTCCAGATCCGGATGTTCTCTTCCTGCTATTGGGGTGCCAATGATAATATCATGCTGACCGGTGTATCGATGCAACAGGGCATTGATTCCTGCCATTAGGGTCATGAATAGGGTTACATCTTGTTCTTTTGAAAATGTTTTTAACTGCTCTAAAAATGCTTTTGAAAATTGATGGGTGAGATTATGTCCGTTATAGGTCTTCACTAATGGGCGTGTTTTAAAACCCGGTAAATCCAAAACGGGTAACTCTCCTTCAAACTGCTGCAGCCAATACTGCTCTGATGCTTGTTGTCTCTCCTGATCCAGTTGATCCTTTAGCCATACAGTGTAATCTTTATAGTGCAGGTTTAGTTCTGGCAGATCAATTTCTTTTCCTTGTGTTAGGGCGTTATAGGTTTTTATGACTTCTGATAATAATAACTCTATGGACCATCCGTCTCCAATAATATGGTGCAGGGATAGAAAAAACACATATTGGTTCTCTTTTAACTTGATTAAAGAGGCTCTTACAAGTGGTGCCTGCTCTAAATCGAAGGGTTCATTGTTTTGCTCCTGCAGATCATTTGCAATTACGCTTTCCTGATTTTCAACTGAGCTATAATCTTTCTCTGTGATGGTAAAGTGTACTTGTGCTGCAGGCAGTATATGTTGACGGACTTCGCCTTCATCGTTTGTTTTAAAACAGGTTCTTAAAATTTCATGACGATGAATTAATAGTTGGAACGATTCTTCGAATTTATCGACATTAACGAGTCCTGTTAACCTGACTGCACCAGGCATATTATAGGCTAAGGAGCCGCCTTCTAACTGGCTCAGGGTCCATAATCGGCTTTGGGAGGCGGTCAACGGATAGGATGTTGCTTGCGGTGCTTTGGTGATGGCTGTATATTCGTTCTTTTGCAATTGTTTGCTTAGTCCTTCTATTGTAGGGTTTGCAAAAAATGTTTTAAAGGATACGGTTTTGCCCAATTGCTTATGAATTCTATTGATGACCTGATTGACAATCAGACTATGTCCGCCCAATTCAAAGAAATTATCTGTTGTTCCGACAGGAGTTATTCCCAGGACTTCCTGCCATATGGCGGCTAATTTGTTTTCGATGTCGTTTTTGGGGGCGACATATACTTTTCTGATGAAATCGTCTTGTTCGACTTCAGGCAGTAATTTACGGTCTATTTTGCCATTTGGGGTTAAGGGTAAACTATCCAGTGCTACGTAAAAACCGGGAATCATATAATCCGGCAGGCGCTCTTGCAGAAAACCTCGCAATGCTGATTTATCAACAGGGAATTTGGTAACCAGATAGGCTACTAGTACTTTCTCTTGCTGCTGTTCTTTTACCTCCACAACTGCTTGCTGGAGATTTTCTGAAGATTCTAAAATGGCGTTCTCTATCTCGCCTAATTCTATCCTGTAGCCGCGGATTTTGACCTGATGGTCTTTTCTTCCTAAAAATTCAATATTACCATCAGCCATCCAACAAGCAAAATCTCCTGTATCATACATGCGGGATCCTTCTCTAAAAGGATTCGAAATAAACTTTTCTGCTGTTAGTTCTGCCTTTTTCAAATAACCTCTGGTGACTCCTGCTCCTGCTACATACAGCTTTCCTGTAACTCCGATTGGCACCAGCTCTAAGGCTTCGTCTAAGATGTACACCTGGGTGTTAGAGATTGGTTTACCGATTGGAACAACAGATCTGTCAAAATCATGTTTTACTTTGTATATCGATACACAAACAGCACATTCCGTAGGTCCGTATGCATTATAATAATCAATTCCTGATCTTACAATTGCTTTTGCTTTGCCCGGATTAGCAGACTCACCGGCTGTAATGACACATCTTAGTCCGGAAATATCATTCTCTGTCAGTAATCCTAAATAGCTTGGAGGAAAAGTTACAACTGATACTTTTGTCTCTTTTAAAAAGTTTACAAACTGATCCTTGTCTTTAATTATTTCTTCTGTAGGAACAGATAGCGCAGCACCACTGTACAAACTCATCAGAATCTCTGATATAGAGGCATCAAAAGAAACAGAAGCAAACCAGGCTATTGTATCGCTTTCGGAAATTTCAAAAGATCTGATTTGATCTAATGACATGTTTATAACACTTCGATGTTCTACCATCACCCCTTTTGGACGCCCTGTAGAACCTGAGGTATAAATGACATAGGCTAAATCTTCGGGTGAAATCGCTTTATTGATATTGTCGCTGCTGCTATCTTCAAAATGGATTGATTCTATTGCTACTGTATCACAATTATCAATCTCTAAAGCGGCATTATTAGCAATCAACAATTTTAAACCACTGTCTTTTATTAAATAATCTATTCTTTCCTGAGGGTAATTGGTGTCTATTGGCAGGTAAACCGCGCCTAACTTTAATATTGCCAATAGCGAAATAATTCCTGTATCTGATTTAGGCAGAAACACCCCAATTATATCTCCCTTATTTACGATGTGTTTGGAAGAAATATAATGAGCCAGCTGATTTGCCTTTTCGTTTAATGCGATATAAGTTAATTTTGTTTCTCCAAATACAACAGCAACATTATTTGGCGTTTTTACTACTTGCTCTTCAAATAAATCTACTGTTGTTCTCTCTTTTGGATAAGCAATATCTGTATCATTAAAATCAACTAATAATTGGTGCTTTTCTTTTGCTGATAGTAACGGGTAATCTGATAAATTAAATGCTACACTATCCTCTAAATTAACAATGAAATAATTCAAATGCTCAAGCAGATATTCCACTATTGTTTGCTTTACAAAACCTTCTAAATAAGAAGCCTGAATTTCTATGGTATCCTCTATTTTTACCTGAAGCAAAATACCATTACAATCTAACTTAGAGTCTGAATTGAAATTTATACCGTAAGGTGATAAAAGACTTAAATCATTAACATTTGTTTTTTCAGATATGGGAGCATTATTGTAATCAGAATGTTTTAAGGTCTCTAAAATTTCAAGTTTTACTTTTTGAAGATGCTCTTTAAATGAAATTTTTAAATCTACAGGAAATGACAGAAGTAAAGAATTGTCCTGATCTTTATAGTTTGAAACAAGATAACCATCAAATTCAGGGACAAGTTTCTTTAACAAAAAAGAATAGACAGCACTTATAACTGTATATTGAGCTATTGCGTTTTTATTGGTAAGTCTATTAAAATAATTTAGTTCTTTGGCATTAATAGTTGTACAAGGAAGACTATTTTGTTTATGTTGCCCCCCAAGAACTTTTTCTCTATTCAATACCTTTTTCTTCCAATATTTTGAAACTAAATAAATATTATTTGACTCCATGCTTCTATCCATAATTTTCACATTCGTGTGTTTTAATCAGAACCAGTATTCCTTTGTAATGCTTAATTAACAAACACTAAGTACTTTACAACACTAAATATTTCTACATTCTGCTTTTTTAATCCTTATCCTAAATCATCTATAAGGTCTAATTCAAAAGATGACAGATTTTTCACCAAAATAGTAAGAACATCTCCCTAAAAATTACGGATTTTTCATATAAAAGTTACGGACTTTCCTTCATAAGAGATAAAACATCCATAATTCACCCTGCTTTATTCTAGTGAAATACCCTAGTAAGTTTTTTTGATTTTAAGAAGTTCTGAATAGATTACTACAGCATATTGAAAGAGACATCATTTTTGCCGCAAAAAGGAAAGTCCGGATAAAAATCAGGGCTTTTTTTTTAAACATATGTTTGTTGAAGACTGTTAGTTCCTCCTCAGTAAATAAAAAAAATGTTAATTTATTAAAAATCAAGTATTTATACGCTATCTCATGATTTTATAATAAAGTAATTTTGAAGAGTAATATTACAAAACAAAAAAACTATCGGTAAGCTAATTTTTACAATACCAAGCGTAATTAGAATACGATATTCTAAAAGGTAAAATAAAAAATACGGATTTATGGTCTTGTTTAATTCGTTTATTAGTAGAAAAAAAGCAATGCTGCATTACCCACTTAAACCAACCTTCCTGTAGAGGTTTTTATTACAGGGGCGGAAACTGAAAAGCCTCATGAGTAAGACAAATACTTTAGAAACATCAGAAAGCCTGGTGATCTAAGGTTAGTTGTTACAGGTAATGATAAAATCTTGTAGCAATGATTACAACCCCAAAAACAAATAAACAATGAGCACTATTATTGACAATTTTGAGAAACATGATTATCTTATACTTGAAACACGTGGCGTTACTAATGATGGCACATGGATACATACAGAAGGAAATGATTACATTTTCTATTATAAATTAGACATATGGACACCTGAGCAAAACCAGATAATGGGAAATGCATTCTTAAGAGCCTTGCAAGTTCCTAACAAAATAAAAGATGCTGTACTGGCCACTTCGGGACAAAAAGTGGTGGATGGTCTTTATACACTAGATCAAACTGCTATGGTGAAAGCTTTGAATTCGATAAGAGGAATGTCACAAACTAATGTAGTACAAAGAGCATTAATTGGTAATGGTACTATACAGCAGGCAAACGAACAGCTCTTCAACGATATTTTATCAGGTGTGGGTGGTTCAGTAAACCCAATGCGCGACTATCTTAATAGAGCGATGGCGGCAACTCAGGCTGCGGCTGCGGGTAACACAACAGCTCAAAATCTTGGTACCACTATTACTCTTCTTTCCTTAGTACCTGGCCTGAATATACCTACAACTTCTGTTGTATATGCAGTTTCAAAAGCTTCTTCTGCTGCTGTACTGGTCAAGCATAAATGCTCTAGCGATTCAACTGCATTTTCTTATAATGTAGACTATACAAAAGTTGGTTATTCCTATGTAGAACCTCTTTAGTTCAACAACAAAACTTTTTCGAAATTCATACTTTTCGTAAAGGAAATTTAATTTGTGTCAGTTTATGCACTCCTTTGAAAGGAATACTAAATCTATTCAACGAAGAAGAGTGCATAAAATGGCCAAATTTGTTATTTCTGCAATAGAAAAAACAGTTTTCAAACAAGTTCTTCAATTGCAATAAAGACCTTTTTATACACAACAAAAAACACAGACCCATGAACAAATCTATACCATATTGCATTACGCCCACCCCCGATGGAGCGTGGCTGCACACCTGCAATGAAAATTTATTACTGGCATCGCTACCAAAGGACACAGATAACAAAACAGAAACAATCCTTTTGGAAGCTTTTAAAAATGCGCTCGCATTATTCGTTGAGATAAGAGCCGCCCTAAAAAAAACATGCCATACAAAACCTTTTGTTGGAGGATTGTACCTGGTAGATGGCACCGAAATGCAGAACACTATGATCACTATAAATGGAATGGGAGAAACATCTGCATACTCCAGCACAAAATCGTATGGCGGTACACCCTCTGCCGTGAATTTACAATTCTTTGAAGATGTACTAGGGATTTCGAATGACAAACTAAAATATCTGGAATCAAATCTATTACGATATATGAAAATAATACAAGGAGATGCAAAACGGACAACAGCCCAAACGATTGGCCTTTTAACCTGCGTTGTAGGTTATGTTGAACTAACAGGAACAACCGTGACCACATTTACCTATGTTACTGCCACCACAACGACCAAAGATCAGTTTGACAAAATAGACTGTGAATGTGATGATTTAGAAAAGTTTAACTATGAATTTAACATCGTAAAATTTAATTATTCACCGGTCAATTCTGTTGAAAATAGAATAATTGCTAACGAAAATAACTAGCTGATTCTATTTCAATCCTATTAGAACTTAGTATTGTTTTATTCAGATAAAACCATGAGTCACGTACACAAACACTCTTGCTGTGTAAAGTCTCATGGCTTTTATTTTCTATAGGAATTACTACATTTTTCTTCTTTATCTGTTTCGGCAAGCCTCTGCATTCAGCTTTCTTAAGTTTTTATGAAGTATGCTTCGGGTCACTATTTTTTTCTGCTCATAATTTCTGGCACATCTTTGTAATTCATTCAGCAAAATCATAAAACTGCTGTACAAGACATTCAGTTCTTCCATATTTTGACAGATCTTGATATTATCCTCTTCCAGTTTAATTACAGAATTGCTGTAGCTGTTTTTATATTTATTAAAAACCTCTTCCATTCTCCGATGTTCTCTTTTATCGATACCCTGCATAATGAAGTAAAAATCGTATTTGAATTAGTGAATTGTCATTAAGAAATCAGCGTCTGCTTTATTTGCCGATAAAGGAAAGGTCTTCGCTGTTACCGGAATATTTTTAGCGGTATTTCCGTTAATAGAATTTAAAGCTTTGGCTAATAAAACTTCGGAACTGTTTCCCAAAGGAAAAACTTCCGGCTGCTGAATTTCATTTAAAGAAATGAGCGGATCAATTCCTTTTGAATACTCTCCTTCATGCCTGGAATTGAACAATTTATATATCGCCGGATACAAAGTCCAGCCTTTTTTATTTAATATTCTGTCGTCAATAATTGGAAAACCCGCTACATCTTTACCAAAGGTTCTGTTTCCAATGGTTATAACTTCCATATAAGGTTTTAGATTATTCATCACAAGCTCTGAGGCAGATGCTGTATACTGACCACATAAAATATAGACTCTGTTTATGGACGGATGAACATTGCGAAGGGCATCAAAACTTATTTTTGATTCATTGCTTTCTAAAGCCTGTTTAAAGGATTGGTCTACATTTCCGCCATTAGCATTTCCTTCAAATTTTATAAACAGAGTATTGGATTGGATATTAGGGGCCAGAATAATGCTTAAAGCTGTTGCAGCTGCGATATCCCCTCCTCCATTATACCGCAAATCGACCACAAGTTCTGTAATTGATTTATTTTTAAGTTCCTGAAAAGTCTGAAGATACGATTGCGCCTGTCCAGCATCAAAATGAGAAATTTCGACGTAACCGATTTTTTTGCCTTTATCTTCAATAATCCTATAATTGATGGGCTGTGAAAAGCTATATCCCTGCAGTATAGAAACTTCTTTTACCGCAGAAAATCCTGACTGTACTGTATAGAAAACCAGCTGCAGATTTAACTGCGTTGATGCGGTCATTTTAGAATACAATTCAGCATAATTATTTTGGCTTAGCGCTGTTCCCTCTATTTTTGTGATCAGCTGACCTCTTTTTAAACCATTTCTTTTGGCGGGAGAATCTTCTAATACATAAAGAATTACACCGTAAAATTTCGATTCAAATTCAAAAAAAGAAACTTCGAATCCAAATTTACGTCTGAGACTTTGCTGTGCCGTTTCCGGCTGTTCAGGGTGAACAGCATAAGAATATCGGTCGTCTTTTTGCAGTAAACCCGCAAAATACTCTTTAGGAGGGAGATCCAGACGTCCATTTTCGGGCATTGTGGTGTTCCAGCGATAATATTTCTTCATCTGCTGGTACATCCACTCATTGGCATACTCATTTGTACCTGCTTCATAAACCGGAGCGGGAGAATCATTATCTGAACAAGAAAACATAAAAACAGATAAAAAAAGAAATAACGATAAAACAGAAATATTTGAATATTTCATCTATTGATTTTAATTGTTAGTAATGATTTTATATTCCCGAAAATGAAGATTTATTATTATTTAAAAACGAAATAATCTGTCAGGCTTAAAGTTCCTTCTACACCCGAAAAACTACCATTTGCATCTACTTTTTCCTCCAGTACTATTAGTTTTGATTTATTGACAGACATGGTCATAATTACGGTTACTTTTTGTCCCGGAATATACGATTCTGTTGTGCCGTGTTTTACCAATTCCATTAAAATGGTTGGAGGTGAGCTGAATGGAAATTCAATAAAAGAACTAAACTTTTCTTTATTTATATTTTCAACCGTACCCAAAACCTGTCCGTTAAGTTTGCGTATAATTCCATCAAGATTACCTCTGTAACTACTTTTGGAATACAAGTTTTGATTGGGAAAAATAAATTTATAGCCACTGTTAGCCGTTTTACTTAAAACGCCCGGCTTTATACGCGAAACATTATCGATCCAAAAGTTATCTTTTGCAAAAAAGGAAATCGTATCCTTAACCTTTTGAGCATTAAACTCATAGGTATGCAATACTGCCTTAGTGGTTTTGTTTATAATAGAAATCGTCTTTCCCTGACTACCGTAATAGACAAAGTCGTACTCTTTTTCTATTTTTTTTACAAAGGCCGTTTTTTTGTCTTTACTAATTTCAATAATTTTATCGTTAACCCTTATCTGCAGCGAATCATTTAAAGCATTGTAACCGCTAATGGTTATTCTTCCCGGCTGATTGGTTTCATTGCTGTAAAAAGGTACTTTTTCATCAGTAGAACAAGATGTTACAAGAGTAATTAAAATTAAAAAAGCGAATAACTTTGGCAATAAATTCATCATATTTATTTTTGTTTGCATCATTTGATTTGAAAACCGGATTACTTTTTAATAAATTTTATTTTTTTTGAAGCTCCATTATTGGTTACAGAAAGGAAATAAATGCCCTGCATTAAATCATTAACAGGCAAACCTTCTGTTTTATAAGAAGACTCTTTTATTAAAACGCCATTCGTATTGTAAATTTTTAAATCTGTTTCTTCGTTTTTATACTCTTCTGCTATTTCTAACTCCAGATAATCCTGAACAGGATTTTGTTTTAAATAACATAGAGATGATTTTAACTTATTATCACCTATTCCTAATAAAGCTTCTGCCATTACTGAAATTTTATCGATTTCGTAGCCAATAAAAGGACTTGAAATATTATTCCCTAGTGCTATATATACTTCGGCTTTTCCGGCAAACTGAGAAATATCTACTGTATAATTTTTAAATTCTGCCTCTTCAACAGTATTTCTTTCCAGGGTAATGGTATGCAAAAGTTTAAACGAGGCAGGATCCGGAGATGTAGAGCCATAGATAAAAATATTCTGATTACTATCGTAAATACTTGGCTGTGCTTTTATAGTCAAACTAATTTTACCTGAGTAAAAAGAAATATTCAAAACCGGACTGATGGCCAGATTATTTTCTAAACCTTCGAGCGGTCCGCCAGTTGTAAAATCAATATTATAGGTTCCCAGAACATCAATAGTTCCGTCAATTACACTTCCGGTACTTGCATCCAACTGAATGTTTTTTCGGGCTATCCAGTTGCTTCCATTTCCATCCCTGTCCAGTAAATTCCAGTCTGAAGCATTAGAATCATCAAAATCATCTTCCCAGATTGTGTATTGAGCAGATGATATCGTAGTAATCATTATAAAAGCAAAAAAAAGTAGTGTTTTTTTCATGTTTTTTATTTTAAACAAGGGCAGATTTCTCTACCCTTGCAGTATTAATTAGTAAGCTGTTTTTTTTCTAATTAGAAATTAGAAAATTTTGTCCAGGTGTTAGTCCAGTTAGATTCTGTTTTAAACGCTCCTGTAGTTCCTGTAAAGTTAAGAGCACCATTATTAAAGAAAGGCTGGTTTAAGCTCCATTTTGTAGCCGGGTCAACTGTAGAAGTAGTCGTACCAAGACCTGTTAAAGTTGTTCCTACCGGAAGAGCAACATTATCAAATCCGTGGATTGAAACTCTTAAATAAGAAGATCCTGATGGAACTGAAGGTGAATCCCATCTAATTCCTGTATTGTATCCTGTTACCGTTACATCTGTAAGGCTGATGTTACCTGCTCTGCGCACGTGAATTGCATTTTCATACAAATCAGCAACTGTAGAAGAGCTTACACCAATGATAGATAATTGAGAAATAACCGGACGTGTAATAATTGTAGTAAGTGTTCCGGTAGCGTTGTTATCTAATTCAATACCATTAGAATCAGGATTTCCTCCGCTTAAACTGTGTGTTGAATTACTGTCTGCAAGTGCGATAGCTTTTGTGATGCTTCCTGTGTAACCAAAATCGAAATCGAAGTTGTCATCATCAGCAGCAAAAGAAACTAAATGAGTAGCGTTTACTTTACCTCCGAAAAATTCAAATGAATCATCTTTACCATAAGACACCTGAATGTGGTTAATAGTAGTTCCGCTTCCAACACCAGCCAATGTTAAACCGTTGATTTCAACATCTGTATCTAAAATACGTCCTGCAAATTCGATACGTACATAGCTTAAGATTCCCGCATTGTGATTGTTGTTTGAACCTCCATAGTAAAATTCAGTAAAATTAGGCTGATCGTCTAATCCTTCCACAATGTTAGTAACAGAACCTGTATTAACCTCTGCGTCTCCTAAAAGAACAACTCCTCCAAAATCTCCAGGAGCAGCTGAAGTATTAGCATTGTCATCTAATAAATTATAACTTGTAAAAACAATTGGAGATTCTGCAGTTCCCTGTGCATCAATCTGCCCTGTTTTAGTAATTACCAAAACTCCTGTAGCAACTCCGGGTGCCAAAGGTTTTGCTTTAATAAAAGTTCCCGCCTGAATAGTCAATTTTGCACCATTTTTCACCGTAATAACTCCATCGATTTCCCAAACTCTGTCGTTTGTCCATGTAGTATTAGAGGTAATAGCACCGCTTACTGTTTGTACTGTAGGTGGATGAGCATAGTCAGCACCTGAAGCTTTCATTGAAAAAGAAGAATCTGCAGTAGAGTCATCATTTTGGCAAGAGCCCAAAAGTAGAGCTGCCATTGCAAATAGAAAAAAATTTTTCATAATAATTTAATTATTGCTATATTTGCTGCTAATCAAACTAGGCCTTTGGAGAGAGCAGCAAAATATCTTTCCTTAGGTCTTTCTCGTTTTTGGTAAAGATCTTTTTTGATAAACTGGTTCCGCTTTACCGTCGGAGGTTTATACCTAAACTCCATCTTTCATTCTTAGGGTTTCCAACGCAATGAAAGGATTGCTTTCCATTCTTCCTGATCTTTTAATGCAATCACTGCAGGTCTTTTTATAAAGCCGTAAGTTTTCAAAAGACCCTGCAGAAACTGCATAAAAAAAACAATAGACCTTGATTAAAACTAAATGAAGAATTAAAAAAATTAATCTTAGTATAACTATATTAGACTTCAGAAGTGCAAAATATCACCGCTATTTTTATTGTTAACGGTTTCTTAATATCCAGGATCTTTCTGACTTAAACCGCTCTTTTTCTCAGACAAATAAAAGTATCTCTCCCCTATTCTTTCGTCTGAGATAATCCTTTACTTCTTCCAATAAAGCTTCTTAATGGATTGTATCTTTAAAAGGAATAACTTAATGAAACGCTTATTGTTCTGCCACTTTTAGCTTTAAACAATACTTTATCAATGTCTTCGTCATATTTATTAGTGGCATTTGCTCCTAAGCTGTATCGGTCTCGTGGATTTGACCCTACCGGCACATTTTCAATATGTGAATAACTGTTTGAATTATCATAAGTTTTGATTGCTGCATCAAACAGGTTTTTCATACTGCATTTGAGTTCAAGATTTTTTTCTTTAAAAAACTTATAACTAATCTGTGCATCTGTAATCGAATAAGGCATTCTGATTTCTTCAGACTGATAATCAAATCCCACCAATATATACTGATCTCCTATAGCATTATGTCTCACGCTAAATCCTAAACGATCACCCACGTAATCTAATCCTAAATTATACGTATAGGGGGACTGTCCGTAAAGCGGTCTGTTTGCTTCATACAGTCCTCCTGTTCCGTCAATGGCTACATAAGAGGTTACTTTTGTTTTGTTAATAGAAGCATTCCCGGAGATAAAAATATGTTTAAGAGCTTCTCCTTCCCCTAAAAAAGAAAGGCTTTTATACAGCTCTACTTCTATTCCCCAAAGTTTAGCATTGGCTGAATTAAGGTTGTAAATGTTTCTGATTCTTGATGGATTTAAACTTCCTACTGATTCCATAGGATCATCTATATTTTTATGATATACCCCAAAAGATAAAATTTCACCTCCGGATGGAAACCATTCTAACTTTAAATCATAATTGTTGGAGACACTGGAAATCATTCCGCCTGAATAATTATAAATTTTGGCAGACTGAATAGGATCATAATAGGGAATGCTCAAACGTTCTGCAAATTGAGGACGCAAAACCGATTTATTATATCCCAATCTGATATTCATTTTATTGGTAGGACTTACCACCAAACTTGCCGATGGTAAAAACTGCCACAACTTATCGTCTTTCTGGTCTTTTCCAAAATCTCCTGCCGCTTCAGACTGGCTTTCAATTTCGGTATACAAATAACTTTCTGCTCTTACTCCCCACACTAATCTTACGTACCGTCCAATTTTATCATCGAGCATTAAAAAAGGAGAATGCACTTTTACGTCACCTACATATCGGTTACCGTATACTCCATAATCCTGCCATCCAAAACCTCCGTAATGGTATCTCGAACCGTCTAAAAATTTGGAAAGAGGTTCATAAATTTCCGCTTTATCTGCACCTGTACCAATTACGACTACCTTTGCCGATTCCTGCTGGTTGGTAGCTTTTTTATAAGTGCCAAAATATCCCGCTTTTATATCATTGGTATAGGTGTCGCTAAAGTCAAAAGAGTACTTAAAATTGATAGCGAAATTATAATCGGTTTCATCGTTTGTAAAATTACTTCTGCTGAAAGGGAATCTTGTTTCTGAGTTATACACATAATGATAAAGCAAAATATCATCTCCTACTTTTTTTCTGTAAGTATCAAGAAAAGTAGCGTCTTTAGTATCTTTCGAAACGGTGTTATAAGCTCCAAACCAATTGATATCCAGCTTGCCAAACTTATGACTTCCTTCAATTTTGCTTTGCAGCAGTGTCTGATAAACAGGATAATCTGTTTCTGAAGTCGAAGGAAGTATTGATCCATTCATAATTTCAGATATGGCATCACTGTCGCTCCACCCTGTTACCTGAGTGAGCTGATTGTTGTAAATGTGCATCACTGTATTACGTGCCGTTATTTTATGATCGCCAAACTGAATTCCCGCATTAAACATTCCTGCCAGAGTAGAATTAAAGGTATAATTGGCTCCTGAATTTCTAAATCCGTATTTGGTAAATGTTGAATACAATGCTTTATCGGTCTCCGGAACAAAAAGTGAGTTATCGGCATTACTTGCTCTTTGCGTATGCTCAATATCCAGTTTATCCTGAGTATTTTTAAAAAATAACGATCCTACAAAACCCCACTTGTTATTATCTTTTAATTTGTACGCTCTTCCCATCGCATATTGAAGTGTTGTACCCGGAGCAGCGTATGTTTTATAAGTGGTAAAATTGTCTTCTGTAAACCTCTTAGACTGTTCCAGAAAAAGTCCGGAATCAGCTTCGTTTGTTGGTATGGGTAAGGATACTAAATTCGTTGGATAATCTCTTCTGCCATCATCGAAACCTAAATAATCGTAAGCACCTTCCTGCTTCGTAAGTCTTTCTTTAAAAGTACTTCTGCTGTTGTATGATGTACTTATCGAGAAACTATTAAAGTTTTCTTTAGGAATATCTTTTGTTTTAATTTCTACATAACCTCCCGCAAAATTGGCGTACATATCCGGAGTTGCTGATTTACTGACTACAATACTCTCAACCATTGAAGTCGGAATAATATCAAAAGAAAAGTTTTGCTGATAGGCATCGGTGCTGGGAAGCGTAATTCCGTCCATAACGGCCTGATTCCATCTTTCTCCCATAGAACGGACTACAACATACTTATTATCGACGGTTGTTACACCTGTGATACGTTTTAGTGAACTTGCTACATCTCTGTCCGGTGTTCTCGCAATTTGTTCTGCTGAGATACCATCAGAGAATTGTGCCGCTTTTTTTTGCTGTAACAGCAATCCCTGAATGGAAGCTGTCGCCTGTTTGTAATTTTGCACAATTACCACTTCTTTGAGGGATTGCGCAGCTTCTTTTAAGGAAACGACCAAAGGAATTTCTCCTCCTTCTATTACTTTTACACCCGTGATTTTCTGTGTTTGAAAAGAGATAGCACTGATTTCAATCGTATATTCCCCAGATTCTAATTCTAAAATATAATTTCCGTCAATATCAGACTGTACTCCGTAATTTAACTCTACTACTTTTATATTAACTGCCGGAAGCGAAAGTCCGTTGATGTCTACAACTTTACCTGTAATTTTTCCTTTCTTTTTTTTTTTGTCCGCATCCTTACTGTTTACGGCTATGTTATTTTCGTTTCTTCTAAAATTTAAGTTGGTCATTCTTTGTAAATCACTTAAAACTTCATCAATGGAAACGTTTTCTTTTTTTAGTGTGATAAGAGGGAGACTAAGATCTAAGTCCTTTTGATAGATAAATTGGTAAGGAGTGCGTGATTTTAAATTCTCGATAATTTTTTGAGGCGAAGAATTTTTAAAATCAACTGATACAGTTCCGGTTTGCGAATAAATAGTATTTGTTCCGAGAAAAACTCCAAAAAATAAAATCCATAAGACAAAAGGAAACTGCCTGGAAAAATCATTGTTCATAATTGATAATTATTAGTTTATTAGAATTTGTTTTTGAATATGATGTACGTATTAAATCTTTTAAGTTTGGACATGGAAATCCCCGGCTGCTTATAAAACTTTTTTTTAAGTGTTATAGGCTGCAAAAAATCGCAATAAAACGGTGTGTCTTTTTTACCTGCTGATTAAGTAGGTATTGTTTCCGGTAGGTCTGATTTTTATTTCTAAGGCAAATGCAACAGTCTGCAGCATTTCGTAAATCCCCTGCCTGCTGTCGAGCGTACCCTGAATGGTGAGATTTTTTAAATCATCTTCTAAATAATTTACCTTAAAATCATTTTCTTCTTTTAATTTAGTCAAAACCTGCTCCAGAGTCAGTCCGTCAACATACAGCAACGCTTTTTTCCATTCAGGTTCCAGAATGTCTGTCTTTTCTTTTTTTACGGTAGAAGATCCTTTGGTATAGACTGCTTTATCACCTCTTAGCAGCAATACACTATTAGTTTCTCCTTCCACTTTTACTTTTCCGGTTCTGACATTTACCTCGGGCTGTTTTTCACTATAGGCTTTAATGTTGAATGAAGTTCCTAAAACCGTCGTTTTTATAGACCCTGAGGTAATTACAAATGGCTTTGAAGGATCCCGTTTTACCTCAAAAAAAGCTTCTCCTTTTAAGGTTACCTTTCTTTCGTCATCCGAAAAATGTGCGGGATATTCAATTTGCGAGTTTTGATTCAGCCATACTCTTGTTCCGTCAGGCAGGCTTATGAGTCGGATATCATTTTTAAATGTAGTGGTTGAAGTAATTTCAAGATCTGATTTTTTATGTAAACCGAAAAATTGATAGCTGCCTAATGAAATTACAAATACAGCACATGCCGCAGCAATCCAGTTGTATAGCCTTTTATGTTTATCAATCGTAACCCTGCGTATATTGTTCCACATTCTTGCCTCACTATGGTCAGGAAGTATACCCCGATTGGGGATCAAATTCCATTCTTCTTTCATTCTTTTGGATTTCATTCGAGTTAACATTTACTATTTGAAATTTACGTACAGATATCAATTCAACTACATTAGATTCTGACTTCGACAAATATCACGGAGCAGTAGTACTATTAACGTTTTCTTAATCTGAATAAAGATTTAACAACAAGAGTTTAGAACAAAATCAACCCGCAAATACCTTAAAAAGGTTTATTTAACCCATTATTGGGCGTAATTATTTTTAAACACATAGAAACATAGATTTAACGCTCTCAAAAAAGGCGTTCTACTTATTCTAAACACACAGAGACCACTATGCGTAAGAAACATGTTTCTTTTCCTATTCTTTTATGAGCATATCCCGATGTATCCGGACTAATATGTTAAATCATTTTTTTATCAATTACGCCCAATTCTGGATGCATTTACAATACTAATTCTGTCTGATATACAAAGAATAAAGCGAACCAATACAACTCGTGATTATGGACAGAGTTTTTCTTAAGAAATTGTAAGGTCTTGGAAATTTGGTTGGCAACAGCCCCCGGAGACATCTCCATCTCTTCGGCTATCTCCTTATAACTGCGGTCTTCAAACTTGTGCAGGCTGAATATTTTTCTTCTTTTAGCAGGAATTTTGTCCAATAGGTATTCAATTCTTTCCATTTGTAAACTCACTTCTTCTTCAGACTGTGTTTTACTATCCAATTCCTGGATCAGCGCATTATCTTCAACCGAAAAGATTCGGTTTTGCTTCTTATACCATCTGGAAATTTCCTGCTTAGAGCTCTTAAACAAAACAGCTTCAAGACTTACCTGAGGATCTAATTTGGAACGATATTTCCAAAGATGAATAAAAACATTCTGCGTGACATCTTCTGAATCGGCTAATTGCGAAGTGTATTTTTTAACAAAACAAAATACTTTAAAATGGTATAAATCATATATTTCTTTAAAGCATGAATCATCACCAGCACGTAACCTTATAATTAAATTAGAACTCATAATAAAAATTTCAACTGTTAAAGAAGACCCTTACAAATGTATGATAAACCTCAATTGTTAATTTTTGAATTCTGTCATTTAATAATTTGTTAATATTGTGACATTCACAATATGACGTCGCAGTTTTAAGTTAGCTGTAAATCTGCACTTAATTATTTCGAAATGAAATACTGATGAAAATATAAAACCGGAATTATTTGCTTTTATTTAAATTATTAGCCGCCGGAGGATAATTCAATAAATAGTTTGTACCGAATTATGGACCTGGAAGTGTAATATTGGTCCAGCTTTGTCTGCAATTGAAGAAAATTATGCAATCTATGTAATTTTAGCCATTATAAAAGCCGCAAAGGGTAACTTTGCGGCGTGGATGACAGACTTTATCTGTTATACTTTACAATGAAATTTATCTAACAACAGATTTGGTTTTCTTTGGAAAATCAAAAAAGGTACTAGTAAGTATGGGTACAAAAAATATAGCAACGGTAAGGGCCGAGATCCCAATATCTGCAGCATGACTTCCCAAGAATTTACTGAATGCTGTTTCGGGATAAAAATGTTCGTATAAAGACAACGCCAGCTTGATCCCTAAAATGGCAATTACTACAAAAGCAGCAGTTTCTAAAAACTTGTATTTTTCCAGGAGATTCACAAACCTCTGTGCTATAAAGCGCATCGCCAGTATCCCTATAAATACTCCAATACATACCAATATGATGTTCGGTGTAAAGGCTACCGCTGCAAATACATTATCGATTGAAAAAGCCATATCCATAAGCTCCACTAGGCAAACTGTAGCCCAAAAATGACCTATTGTGCTTACCGTAAGTCGATACAGCCAGTTCCCTTCCTTATTCACTTTTTCTTCTTCACTGTTTTCTTTTTGCTTGTCTTTGTACCATGAATATACAAGATAGAGCAAATAAAGTCCGCCGATAGGTTTAAGCCACCAAATAGCAATAAGTGCCGAAGCAAATACCATGGCAATACCTCTAAAAATATAAGCGCCCCAAATACCGTATTTAAGTGCACGCTCACGCTGGTTTTCCGGTAAATCCATTACCATCGTAGCCAGTACGGCTGCATTGTCTACGGAGAGCAGACTCTCAATAAGAATAAGGTTTCCAATAATTGCCAGTGATGTACCGGGATGTGCTATAATATCTTGCCAAAGGCTGTTAAAAGTAGTAATCAAATCAGTCATATTTATTATTTTAAAGAATGGTGCCTTAATGGCTTGTTTATTTTGTGATGGAAAGGTCTATTTCTGGGTTTGGTTCAAAGTCATTTTCATATTTAGAAAGGAGTATAACGGCTGCCCCATTGCCTATAAAATTAGTTATCGTTCGGGCTTCGTTCATAAACTTATCAATACTGAAAAGCAGCGCCAAACCTTCTAAAGGAAATTTATTAAGTGTTGTAAACGTTATGGTTAGTGCTACAAAACCAGATCCCGGTATTCCCGATGCTACTTTTGATGTCACCATGATAACCAGCGCTATAGTGATGATATCTCGAAACGTAAGCGGAATGTTAAACAGCTGAGCAACAAACAACGTACAGATAGGCAAAAATATAGACGCCCCTGCAAGGTTAAAAGAATAACCCAGTGGTATCGAAAGACCTACGACAGCTTTACTACAGCCCGCCTGTTCCAGCTTTGCAACTATTAAAGGAAACACTGTTCTGGATGATGATGTACTAAAAACAATAAGCAGTTCTTCCTTAATATAATTCAGAAACTTCCAAAGACTGATATTGTAATAACGAAGCAAAAGCCCTAGTACTACAAATACAAAAGTTGCCATCGTGATGTAAGTCGTTGCCAGCAGTTTTCCCAAAGGCAAAAGGCTATGGATGCCAAATCGCGATACAGCATACGCCATTCCGCCAAAAGCTGCAACCGGTATAAGTAAAAACAGATACATGAGTACTTTATACAAAAAGGTCATCATTTTTTGCAAGATGCCTACATACTTTGCTCTGCCCGGCGAAAGACTAAGCAAAACACCTGTTACAACAGCCAGCAACAGCAATACCAGCGGGCGATTGAGCACTATAAAATTAAACCAGCCGCTATCCAGTGATTCGGTAGCTGTAAAATGTTTGGGTAAAGTTACGTCTATGAGTCTTTTTTCAATCTTGCCGGGTTCTATAAACAACGCTGCCATTATCCCCATGATCATGGCAAGAGTGGTTATTATTTCAAAATAAACGAATGCCTTAAGTCCTACACGACCCACTTTTTTAAGATTACCAATACTGCTTACTCCTATAATGATCGTTAAAAATATTATGGGCTGTATAAGCGGTTCAATAAGATATAAAAAACCACTGCCTAAAAAATCCAGTTGAATACCCTTTTCTGGATAATAATGGCCTACAGCAATTCCCAACAG
Source organism: Flavobacterium sp. CFS9 (assembly GCF_041154745.1). Lineage (NCBI taxonomy): Bacteria > Pseudomonadati > Bacteroidota > Flavobacteriia > Flavobacteriales > Flavobacteriaceae > Flavobacterium > Flavobacterium sp. CFS9. Next base: position 5,284,904 of record NZ_AP031573.1, read on the forward strand.
CAATGCTACAGTAACATAAGCTGCTAAATTTTTCAAATACTTTTGTGGTATTCCGCTGCGCTCCGGATGTTGTGGTGTGGTATTCATCTCTTTAAACCTTACTCATTAAATTGCTCTGTAAAGGTAGTTTTAAAAAGTTATTAACCCGATAAGCAGTGCCGTAATAAGCATCGCAAGTGATGAACCCAGTGCCCATTTTATAGTAAATTTTACGTGGTCAGAAAACTCAACGCCTGCCAATCCTACCAAAAGATAAGTAGAAGGTACCAGCGGACTTAAGAGATGAACTCCCTGACCTATAAGCGATGCGGCTCCTATTTCCAGCTTTGTTGCTCCTAAATGTAATCCCGTTTCGGTAATCAGTGGGAGTATCCCAAAATAGTAAGCATCGTTACTCAAAAAGAAGGTCAACGGCGCACTGCTCACAGCCGTTATTACAGGAAAAGCATTTCCCCAGGTAGCAGGCACTACGGATATCATAGAAGCTGCCATAGCATCCATCATTCCTGTGCCTGAAAGTATGCCGGTAAAAATACCTGCCGCAAATATCATCGATGCTACAGAAAGGGCATTGCCTGCATGTAATTTTAGTACTTTTTGCTGTTCATCGACTTTCGGATAATTGATGATCAGTGCAATACAAAATGCAATCATAAAGGAAACAGCCAGCGGCAATACATCAAACATCATTGAAGCCAATAGCAGTATCGTCAGCAACAGGTTAAACCATATCAGACCGGGTCTTTTGAGTTCGCGCTCTATTACAGTTTCTTCCTCGTTTATCAGGTACTTATTCATTTCGCCTTCACGGGCAATCCTCTTTTTTTCGCGGAGACCAAGCCAAAATGCTGAAAATATTACCCATAATACACCACCTGCCATAACCGGTATCATAGGCATAAACAGTTCTGATGCATCCATTTTAAGCGTGGTCATAGCACGCGCTGTAGGCCCGCCCCAAGGTAATATGTTCATTACTCCGCCACCAAGCATAATAATGCACGAAAGCACAAGCGGATTCATTCCCAGTTTTTTATATAATGGTAACATTGCGGCTACAACGATCATATAGGTAGTCGCACCATCACCATCTAGCGAAACCAATACCGTTAGGAAGGCTGTTCCTAAAGCTATTTTAACCGGATCGCCTTTTACAAATTTTAATATCAGATTGACCAGCGGATCAAATAATCCGGCATCAATCATGATACTAAAGAAGAGTATTCCGAAAATAAGCATGATACCAGTAGGAGCAATATTCTTTACACCTTCCATGATTATCGAACCAAGATCGGCTGTAAATCCACCAAAAATGGCAAAAAGTATAGGGATAAGTATGAGCGCTGTTAACGGAAACAAACGTTTGGTCATGATCAGGTACATAAATACAATGATCATTGAGAATCCTAAAATTGTAAGCATGACGGTATATTTTAAGTTTAATTATTTTCTGTTTTAGACGACCAGTCAAAGGTGTTTCTATAGCCCGCCAACACATAATTACTGGTATCGTCCGGACTAACCTGATTGACAAATGAAAGTTCTATGGCTGATTGTTTACCCACATTAATTCCTAATCCGGCAGTGATCCTGTTACTGTCAAATTGTTCCGTCTTTACTACATTCATCCTGATTTCATTTTTCAGAATACCGTATAATAAATTCTTCCCTCCTTCTTTGCCCAACGGAATTTTTAATGACAGGAGATACCTCAACCTCACCACAAAATCATCCGGATTGGTTAAGAAACGTTCTTCGACACGATACCGATGCAATAAGGTAGTACGGCCAATTTTATTTTTGATCGTTAACTGCTGAAACGGTCTGTTCTCATAACGCAGCTTTTTATCGGTGTCGCTGGTATAGGGTTGAAGTACCAAAAACATATAACCCACAGCCGGATAAAGATCATGATCTAACTTTCTTTCAAGGTAGGTAGAGACTAAAAATAGACGTGAATCCATTACTAAATCGTACGCACGATATTGAGAAAGGGCTGTAAAGCTGTACTTTTCACTTAATTTTGCAGACATGGTATATTGCAGCCACATGTTAAAATTATCTTGTTGCGCTACTGCTTTCGTAGAAAAAATCATTAAAAAAAACAGGATTGATATATATTTTCTATACATTTTGATAAATCGTTAATTTATTTGTCTGAGGTAAAAGTATACGATTGATTTTTTCAAAAAAGTAATTTTCAACGAACGACTCATTTAATAAACAAACAACACAAAGTGCCCGTTTTAAAATAATGATATTTGTATTTTTAATGATATAATTTTAAAGGGTGAATAATTTTTAACACAAAAAAGTATGGTTTTACTAATAAACATCATTATCCTCCTTGTAGCTTTCAGATTACTGTTTGAACAAAAGATTATAGGCAGTCTCATGAAAAAACAATGGACCAACCTGATCAGGTTTCAACACGTTTTATTTTTTGTGATCTACACCACCTTTCTGGTAATTTCAACGCTTTATTTTACCGAAATGCCTTTTGCATTGTATAGAATACTTTTTATTATGGCAGTCAATACGGTATTGTATTTTGTTTGTTATGCTTACTTAGTTCCCGCCTATTACCAAACCAATAAGTACCCTGAATACCTGTTATATGCTCTGATATTATTTATATCTACAACTTTGTTAAGGCTGCTTGTTGAACCTGAATTCTCTCAGGAAAGTAATGAAGCACAAGACCACACCTTGTTTTTAATCAGTGTATACAGTTCGCAGAGTATTGTGATTTTAGTGGCTTCTTTTTTAGGGATCTCTAGACATAAATTCCTGATTGAATATGACTATCTCGACCTTGAGGTAAAAAAGAACGAGACCGACCTCAACCTGATGAAGTCAAAGATAAACCCTCACTTTTTACTCAATACCCTTAACAATATTTACGCAGGCAGTTACAGCCAGCATGGTAATACGACTGAGGCAATACTACAACTGAGCCAGCTGCTGCAATATGTCATATACGAAACTGATAAAAAAACTATTGCGATACACAAAGAGTTCGAAATGATGAAGGCCCTAGCAGGTTTGTACCAGCTCAAGTACAACAACACCCTGAATATCGTATTTGATCTAAAGGATAGTGAAGTACAGGAACAGGTAGAGGTTCCCCCTTCTGTCTATTTTACACTTTTTGAAAATGCACTTAAACATTCCGGTATTGGAGCGGATAGAGAAGCCTATATTAAGGTAAACTTTGATCAGGTTGATGATACGCTGGTATTCCGAATAGAAAATTCTGTACCTTACAAGGTTCCCTTTAATAACCATAATGGATATAACGGAATGGGACTCACTGCTCTGAAAAAAATCCTCACCATGAAATATGCAGAAAATTATCAATTGTTTGACGAATTATTAAATAAGACGTACTTTTCTACTCTCAAAATCAAATTATGAAACAATTGCAGGCTGTGGGCGTAGATGACGAATACCTTGCGCTGGAGCTAATAAGAAACTACTGTGCCAATAATGATGGTGTTAACCTGCTTACTACCTTTAGCAATCCACAGGAAGCCATCGATTTTTTACAGCACAATGAAGTGGACTTACTTATCCTTGACATTAATATGCCCGACATCAACGGCATAGAACTGCTGCAAAATACCCCCAACAAACCTCTCTGCATTTTCATAACCGCTGAAGAACAACATGCAGCCAAAGCATTTGAACTTGATGTAGTCGATTATCTTATAAAACCGATCAGTTTTGAACGTTTTGAGAAAGCCATTACAAAGGCCAAAGAATACCACCATTTTATAAAGTCTAAAGATATTGCCGAAGACTATATTATGTTTAAATCGGACTATATTGTAAACAAAGTCAAGCTGGATGATATTTTTTGGGTAGAAGGTTTTGGCGAATACCTCAAAATTGTATCCCGTTATAAAAACCACATGGTATTGGAACGCATGGCAAAATTCGAAGAAATACACCGTCATCTGGGTTTTATCAGAATACATAAGTCGTACTTGGTTTTAAAAAGCCACGTCAAATCATTCAATTCACGCATGGTACAGCTCAGAGATGGCAGGGAGTTACCAATAGGCCGCACGTATAAGGACAATCTTAAAGAGATTTAATTGCTTATTTATAGTATTCTAATATTTCTGCATTTATTACAACAGAAGGTTCGAATCCTGCTCTCGCTACAATTTTATAAAACAAAGAAAACAATAAAAGAACCTCTAAAGACTTAGATTCGAAACTGTTTTTCATCAAATATTATTCTTTCTATTTTTCAATCAAAAGAGAAAGTCCTCACTACTTTATTAGATTTCAACACAATACCAACAACATTTTTCTTCGTTACTAATTATAGAGATCACCTAAAGCTGCTGATCAGATTTTTCATGCAAATAACCGTAATTTTTCATGCAAAATACCGTAGATTTTTATAAATACTAAAAGGTAAATTTAAGTTTTAATTAGCTCTAATTGAAACACTCAACAATATTATAGCTGTAAAATTCCTCCTGTACTTATCCAAAAATGAAACAAATACATTAGATAACAGTACGAACAAATTTTTAAAAACTATAAAAACCATAAAAAAAGAAGTATTTTTTTACAAACAAGATAAAAAAAATCCGGTATTTAAAGTTTTTGTAAAAAAATCATTATAAAATTTATCTTAATACTTAAATTATAGAAGAAATTTATTACTTTTATTCTACTATACCACAATAACTAAATAGTACCGCAAAAGTCATTATTAAAGTTATACCATTTCCAAATCTCATTTCAATCTTATCAACCTATGAAAAATTCAACTATTATAGGATTAACGCCTTTTGAAAAGCCTGACGTCAACCTGATGCTTCAATTATTTCAGGCCGGAGCATTCCCCGTATTAAGTTTAGGACATGATATCGAAATCGCTCAGGAAGCACTACATCAACTTGACGGGAACAGTATATCTTCCTACGGTATATGTCTCACAAACGACAAGCTAACATCACTTCAACTGCCTGGGCAAGTAAGTCTTGCGATTCTTCCATTTGGGGTCTCAACAGACATTTACCCTAACGTATCACGTATGTATCAGGTAACTAGTCTTGAACAAGCCAGAGAAGCTGAACAACTGGGAGCTATTGGAATTATAGTAAAAGGAAACGAAGCAGCTGGATTAGTGGGTTATGAATCTACATTTGTTCTGTTTCAACGTGTTATACAAGAAATCAAAACCATACCGGTATGGGTACAAGGAGGAATAGGTCTTCATACCGCTGCTGCTGCAAAAGCACTTGGCGCTAAAGGTATTGTACTAGATAGTCAATTAGCATTGTATCCCGAAAGTGCAATTCCACAGGAACTCAAAAATCTATGTTCAAAATTAAATGGAACAGAAACCAAAATTATCGCACACCATCGCGTATTGGTTAGACCCAATTCACCTGTTTTATCAGAAGATGTTAGTTTAGAGGAATTAGAGCAGCATTTTAATGATCTCGATCCCAACAGCAGTTATATTCCTATGGGACAAGACATTGCTTTAGCGACAGAACTGTATGAAAATTTTAAAACGCTAAAAAAATTAATTTTTGGTTTTAAAGAAGCCTTATACGGTCATCTGAAACAAGCAAAAGCAGCTCTAATTATTAACGAAAATAACCCATTAGCCCAACAACTTGGCCTGCGCTACCCTATCGCGCAAGGACCGATGACCCGCGTGAGTGATGTTCCGGCATTTGCCCAAGCAGTAGCAGAAGCAGGGGCTTTACCTTTTATAGCACTCTCTTTACTCAAAGGGGAGCAAGCCAAAACATTAGTCTTAGAAACTCAAAAATTGGCCGGTGATAAAACCTGGGGAGTAGGGATATTAGGCTTTGCACCGCAAGAATTACGAGAAGAACAAACCGCCTATATCCTTGAAGCCAAACCTCCGGTAGTACTGATCGCAGGAGGTCGGCCTGCACAAGCTAAAGTATTTGAAAAAGCCGGTATAACCACCTTTTTACACGTCCCGTCCCCTGCTTTATTGGATATTTTCCTGAAAGAAGGCGCCAAAAATTTTGTTTTTGAAGGTCGGGAATGCGGTGGGCATGTTGGCCCGCTCTCCAGTACAGTTCTTTGGGAAAAACAAATCGAACGTATCTTAAAAGAAGAGCATCCGGAAAATATAAGTGTGTTTTTTGCAGGCGGAATTCATGATGCTTTTTCCACCGCCTTTGTATCTGTCATGAGCGCCACTCTCGCTGCCCGTGGTGTAAAGGTAGGTGTATTGATGGGAACAGCCTATTTGTATACACAGGAAGCCGTAAGTACAGGAGCTATTCAGCAAGAGTTTCAGCAGCAAGCTATGAAAGCCAAAGATACCGTCCTGCTGGAAACGGCACCAGGTCATGAAACACGTTGTTTAAATACGGCATTCGCTTTGCATTTTGACAATGAAAAGAAAAAGTTACAAGCTCTTGGAACGGACAAAAAGCAAATTTGGGAACAGCTTGAAAAACTGAACGTAGGACGTCTCCGAATTGCAGCAAAAGGTATTGATAGACAAGGTGATGCACTAATCGCTATTCCTAAAAACCAACAGCTTGATTTAGGCATGTATATGATCGGACAGGTCGCCACCATGCACAATCAGGTAATTACACTGGAATCACTCCATCATAACGTTGCGATCGAAAATCAAAAATACATTGAACAGGCAGCACTACCGGAAAAACCTTCATCAGCCGAAAAAGCATTAGACATCGCTATTATAGGGATGGAATGCGTGTTCCCGGGTGCCAAAAATTTAGCAGAATACTGGCGTAATATCATTCTTGGAAAAGACTGTGTTACCGAAGTACCGGAGGAACGATGGAATAAAGAACTCTATTATCAGCCTGATTCTAATGGTTCGGATGTATCACATTCAAAATGGGGTGGTTTTATTCCAAAAATAGATTTTGATCCGTTAGAATTTGGCATTCCGCCACAATCTCTTGCAGCTATAGAGCCCACTCAGCTTTTAACTTTACTCGTTGCCAAACGTGCAATGGAAGATGCCGGTTATGGTGAAAAACAAATCAACAGAGAAAATATATCGGTTATCATTGGCGCTGAAGGCGGAAATGATCTTGCCAACAGCTACAGTTTCAGAGGTTACTACAAACAGGTTTTTGGAGAGCTACATGAAGAAGTAGAAAAAGCATTCCCACAAACCACCGAGGATTCATTCCCGGGTATATTGGCCAATGTTATTGCCGGCAGAATCACCAACCGTCTGGATCTGGGCGGAAGAAACTTTACCGTAGATGCTGCCTGTGCTTCATCACTGGCTGCTATTGATCTGGCATGTCAGGAACTGGTCTTGGGCAAATCGGATATGGTGCTTACCGGAGGAGCCGATTTACATAATGGTATTAACGATTATCTGATGTTTTCCAGCACACATGCTCTCTCCCGCAAAGGACGCTGTGCTACATTTGACAGTGCTGCCGACGGTATTGCATTGGGCGAAGGGGTCGCTATTTTAGTCTTAAAACGATATGAAGATGCCCTGCGTGATGGTGACCGTATTTATTCGGTTATTAAAGGTGTTGGGGGATCCAGCGACGGTAAAGCCCTTGGTCTTACCGCACCCCGAAAAATAGGTCAGGTACGCGCATTGGAACGTGCCTACGATCAGGCAGGTATCAGTGCCGCTACAGTTGGTTTAGTTGAGGCTCATGGTACCGGAACGGTAGTCGGAGATAAAACGGAACTCACCGCACTCACCAATCTATTTCTCAAATCCGGAGCTTTACCGTCTCAGACCCATCTGGGATCTGTAAAAACCCAAATTGGACACACCAAATGTGCAGCCGGTTTGGCCGGACTTATCAAAGCCACACTGTCTGTGTACCACGGAGTAAAACCTCCTACCCTTCATCTTCAACAGCCTAATGCCTACTACAATGCCCATACTAGTCCTTTTGCTTTTCATGCAAAAACAGGATTATGGTCCGAAAAAGAACGTTATGCCGGTATTAGTGCCTTTGGTTTTGGCGGTACCAATTTTCATATGGTAATCGAAAATCATCCTCAAAAAGAAGAAGCTGCCATCCTACAATCCTGGTCCTCCGAATTATTCGTCTTCCGGGGAGATCATTATGAGGCTGCCAAGATTCAATTGGAACAGGTCAAAACTTTATTGGAAAGCAATGACAGTTTATCTTTAAAAGACATTGCCTACAGCTTGGCCGTGGGTTCAGAAAAACCGATTCAATTGAGCATTGTTGCAGATACAGCCGAGGATCTGGTGATGAAAATCGAACTGCTGCTAACGGGCATTGAAAGCAAAGATATTTTTATGGTCAACAAAAAAGACGGTAAAACTGCATTTTTGTTCCCTGGTCAAGGCAGCCAAAACATTCATATGGCACGAGATCTGTTTGTTCTGTTTCCCGTCCTGCGAAAAATCATATCACAATATCCTGATTTAGAAAAAGTGGTTTTCCCTGCAGCCACATTTGATACAGCTGCATTGAAAAAACAAAAAGAAACCATTAAGGATACCCGTCTGGCACAGCCTCTTTTAGGTATTGTAGATCTTGCCTTAGCGCAATTACTGCAATCATTCGGTATTGTACCGGATATGGTAGCAGGACATAGCTATGGAGAGTTACCGGCTTTATGTTTTGCGGGTGTATTTGATGAACAACATTTGGTTGAACTTAGCAGCAAACGTGCACAATCTATTTTAGATGCCATTACAAATGGTGATCCCGGAACTATGGTAGCCGTAAACCTTGATGCAGATCGCCTGAAAACAATTCTCGACCAGCATCAGGACTGCTATGCTGTCAATTATAATTCACCAACTCAATGCGTTGTTGCCGGAAGTACTCCTGCTATTGACAAATTCATGGAGGCACTTAAAAATGAGCGGATCTCAGCCAAAAAACTGGAAGTCGCCTGTGCTTTTCACAGTCCTTTGGTGAGTAAATCCAAAGATTTGTATGCCAATGTCCTGAAAGAAATTCCTTTTCAGGAAATGCAGATTCCGGTTTGGTCCAACACCACAGCAGCCTTATACCCTAACCCGGTATCTGATATTAAAGCTCGATTGACCGATCACCTGGTTCAACCTGTGCATTTTGTTGACGAAATCCAGGCCATGTATGCCGATGGAGCAAGGATATTTATTGAAGTAGGTCCCGGAAAAGTATTGACCGGATTAACAAAGGCCTGTCTAAATCAAGAGGAACTAATACTACATGTTGAGGATAACAACCATAACAGTCTCACCCATCTCCTTTGTATGTTGGCACAGTACCTTGGAACCGGCCGCACCTTTAATCTAAACAAACTCTTTGAAGACAGACACCCGAATTTAATTCAAATCGATCAACCGGATCTTTATCAAAAAAGCCCAACGATTTGGCGTGTAAACGGACAAGCCGCTCATCCAACCACAGGTACATTACCTGCTCACGGTGCATTACCTATCGTAACTCCTATTCAAATGACAAACTCCAAGATCATCCAGACACCAGAGACACAACCTGCTGCAGAACACATACTACAGGAATATTTAAACAGTATGAAAATGCTGATTCAGGCACAACGCGATGTCATGCTTACCTTCCTGGGACAACAGCAACAGCTAAATCCTATCCCTGTTTATGCTGCTACAGTAGAGAATAAAACGGCTGATCAATTGGCAGCAACCGTAATTACAAACGATAAACCGATAGCTAAAGTAACACTGCAAATACCTTCAAGAGATATCAAATCTTTGTTGTTAACGGTAGTGTGCGAAAAAACCGGCTATCCGCAGGAAATGTTAGGAATGGAAATGGATCTGGAAGCGGACCTCAGCATAGATTCTATCAAAAGAGTCGAAATCATCGGAGCGCTTCGCAATGAGTTGGGTATCCTTAGCAGTGATCATGAAAATGAAGACACCGTAATGGAACAGCTGGCGGCCTTAAAAACTTTAAGCGGACTCGCCAACTGGCTTACGGAATACACAGGTACTGCTGATTCCGTTACAACAAAAATTGAATCAGCGCCTATAGCACCTGTAGCAGCAGATAAAACCAGAGTAACACTTGCAGAACTGCAAACTGCCATTTTGGATATCGTTAGTGAAAAGACCGGTTATCCAAAAGAAATGTTGGGACTGGATCTGGATCTGGAAGCCGATTTAAGCATCGATTCCATTAAACGAATGGAAATCATCAGCGATCTAAAAAACAAAATCGGATTTGGTGACGATAAGGAGCAGGCTGATGATCTTATGGAAAAATTAGCCGCCATAAAAACGCTAAATGGCTTAGCAACCTGGATAAGTGAAATAAGTACAACGGAACCCGTGCAAAGTTTATTGACGCGTTTACGGTTTGATTTAATACCAACCCATATTTCCGAAGCACAAAACACCGAAATCCTTAAAGGGAAACGGTTTGCAATAGTTCCGGACAATGGAACACAAACCTTGGCCATTAAAAAGATATTGGAACAACACGGGGCAATTACTGAATTGGTTCAAACTGAACAAGATCTGACACTCTTTGACGGACTAATTATTACCGATATCTACTCCTCCGATGTGAAGCATAGTATCATCGACCACGTTGGTTTAATTAAGAAGATGGATCTTGAAAAGGCACAATGGATATATTTGATCTCAGATATTCCGGCACATCTTGAAGAGTTGAAAGATACCCGTGCACTGCGTCATTATCAAGGTTATCCCGGTTTATTTAAAAGTTTAGCACGTGAGTTCGAGCACACCAGCTTCAGGCTGATCAGCCTCAATACCTTACAGGAAGTAGAACAAATAGCCGAAATCACTTTACGGGAGATCCTGACAACAGACCAATCCGTTGAAGTAATTTACAAAAACAATCAACGCCATAAAGTCGAAATAATACCTTCGCCTATGTTAACCGCTCTGGATCGGGCACATATCGAATTGGGCAAAAAGTCGGTTGTTTTAGTTCTTGGCGGAGGACAGGGAATTACTGCGGAACTGGTCAAACACATGTCCGCTACTTATACCTGTACCTATGTTCTTGTCGGAAGATCAACTGATCCGAGAGAAGTTATTACTGATTCAAAAGTATTAGAGTTAATGGAATCAAAAGAAGAAATCAGGAGTTACATCATCAAAACTGGTAATTTCGGTGCTCCGGCCCAAATTGAAAAAGAGACGCTGCGTATTTTCAAAAACAATCAAATTCTACGTACCATTCGACACATGGAAGAATTAGGTAACAAAGTAGTTTATCAATCCTTAGATGTTTGTAATGAAGAGGGCCTGACGCAGCTTATCCATGATATTTATGAACAATATGGTCAATTAGATGGTGTCATTCATGGCGCAGGTCTTCTGGAAGACAAACTTTTCAAACAGAAAACTACCAGTTCTTTCGAACGTGTTTTTGATACAAAAGTAAAACCCTTACGTGTGCTGGCGGAACAATTACGCTCAGATTGCCAATTTGTAGTTTTATTTTCAAGCATTGCTTCTGTCTATGGCAACAAAGGACAGACGGATTATGCAGCAGCCAATAGTGTATTGGACGATTATGCCAATGCCTTAAACAAAAGACTGAAAGGAAAAGTAATCTCGATCAACTGGGGGCCATGGAAAGGCGCGGGAATGGTTTCTTCATCCTTGGAAAGTGAGTACGAACGACGCGGAATTTCGCTGATTCCATTAGAAGAAGGGAAAGAACTGTTTCTGAACGAAATCAAGTACGGGACAGAAAGTCAGGTATTAATCATGTCCGGTAAAAATTGGTAATAACCGTCGTATTTCTCTATTATGAAAAAAACAGATATTGCTATTGTAGGTTTGTCCTGCCTGTTTCCCGGTGCAAAAAATCCAGAAGAATTTTGGCAGAATATCATCCATAAAGTCGACTCCACGCAAGTTGTTCCGGCAGATCGGATCGATCCGATTCACTTTAACGACAGCAAGGAAGCTACAGACCGATTCTATTGTAATCGCGGCGGATTTATTCCTGATTATGAATTCGACCCAACAGCATTTGGTATTTTACCACTTGCTGTTGAAGGCACTGAACCTGACCATTTATTAACACTTGACCTTGTTCAGAAAGCGCTAGAAGATGCAGGTGTATTCCGAAAAAAAGTTTCATTGGAACGAACCGGAATCGTCATCGGGAAAGGAAATTACACTGGTCCCGGAGCTACGCGTGCCATTGAAATTGTGCGTACAGGAGAACAAATTTCCTCGCTTTTGCAAGAACTATTGCCGGAAGTATCTTCCTCAGATATTAAAAAAATAAAAGAAGCCTTTCAGGAACGTAAAGGACGGTTTTCGGCAGATACCGCAATGGGGTTAATTCCCAATCTTGTGGCCTCATTAGTCTCCAACCGATTCAATCTTGGAGGCGTTGCTTTCACCGTTGATGCGGCCTGTGCAAGCGCTTTGGTAGCTGTAGATCACGCTGTACAAGAATTGCTGCGTGGCCGAAGCGATATGATGATTGCGGGAGGAGTCCATACTGGTCAAAATGCTGCATTTTGGAGCATATTCAGCCAATTGGGAGCATTATCCCATCAGCAGCAAATCAAGCCGTTTAGCGAAGATGCGGACGGATTACTTATTGGTGAAGGCTGCGGTTTTGTTGTCCTAAAACGGTTAGACGACGCTATACGCGATCAGGATAAAATTTATGCCGTTATTAAAGGAGTTGGTATCAGCAGTGATGGCAATGGAACAAGCGTGATGAGCCCTTCTGTAAAAGGTCAGTTAAAAGCACTGGAACAAGCATGGTCAAATGCCAGTTTAGATAAAGAACAAATCGGTTATCTGGAAGCTCATGGCACCGGAACTCCATTAGGTGATAAAACAGAACTGCAGACTCTGGCTCAGTTTTTTGGCAAAGAAGAAACCGCCGCACGAGCCGGTATAGGATCTGTTAAATCCAATATAGGGCATGCCATGCCTGCTGCCGGAATAGCGGGTTTGATCAAGACTTGTCTGGCCTTGCACCACGACATATTGCCGCCTACCTTATATTGTGAAAACCCAACTGCCTCTATACAAGACACCAGATTTACACCGATACAGGAAGCTAAGAGCTGGTCACAAACCGGTTTACCCAAAATCGCAGCAGTAAATGCATTTGGATTTGGAGGGATCAACGCACACGTAGTTTTAAAAGGGTATGATATTCCCAAAAAAGACGAAGTGTTGTTGCTTGCAAGGGAAACCCATGAAGCATTGCTTTCTGCACTTCAGGATAATAATACTGCTGTGGGAGATGGTGATTATCGTATCGCACTCTTTGATCCAACACCAGATCGTATCCAAAAAGCAATCAAAATTGTTACTAAAAATAATGCCTGGCGCAATAAACAAGATATATGGTACACCTCCACTCCTCTCTTACAAGACGGTGGCAAACTGGCTTTTGTATTCCCGGGATTAGATGGTTTAGAAAAAGGTGAAGTGGAAACAGTCAGTCGCTATTTTGGATTGACCCCTCCCATAGAAACAGCAGGTGAAGGACTGCTGAACGACGCATTAGGTATTTTTAACAATTGTGGCATACTAGACAGTTCCTTAAAAAAATTAGGGATCTATCCGGATATGAATGCCGGACATAGTTTAGGAGAATGGCTGGCGGGATATGCTTCAGATTTGGCCGAAGCCAGTTCAGTCAAGGACCTGATCGATGTTCTTGATCCAAAAACATTTGAATTAAAAGATTCTAAATTCATTGCTATTGGAGCAGGTCTTGAAGAGGTAAAGCCGTTGATTGAACAAATTCCGAATCTCTATGTTTCGAATGACAACTGTCCGCATCAGGTCATCCTGTGCGGTACCCTCGCTGCACTGCAGAAATTAACCCCTATACTAAAATCAAAACAGATATTCCATCAGATTTTACCGTTTCAATCCGGTTTTCATTCTCCTTTTGTTGCGGATAAACTGGATGTGATCTTAGCGGGCATGGAAAAAGTACAATTCCAAAAAACAAAAATTCCGTTGTGGTCAGCCACTACGCTCCTGCCTTATCCGGCAGATCTAAAGTCTATCCGTAAATTAAGCGCCGAACATCTGGTACAGCCTGTAAGGTTCAGGGAACTCACCGAAAAACTTTATGATGAAGGAGTCCGTTTTTTTGTTCAGGTGGGTACAGGAGGATTAATTGGTTTTATCGATGATACACTAAAAGGGAGAGCCTTTAGTACCCTTGCCTCTAGTGTAGCCAATCGAACAGCCCTTGCTCAGCTGCAACGGGTAGTAGCCGCATTATTTGTAGAAGGAAAAGTTCTGGCACTTGACTTTTTAGACATCCAAAATCACAGAAAAATAGTCCCTAAAAAAGGCATAAAATTACAACTAGGTTCCCCTATTATTCGCGATTTTGAAGCCCTGCAAAACTTAAGAAAATCGATCGATACGGTACAACCGAAAAAGGTTTTAGCGGAAGCAAAAGTAAGTCATCCATTGGTCCGTGCATTTCAGGACAATATCGCCGATATGATCCGAATGCAGGAAGAAGTATTGGACGTCTTTCAAAATCATACACAAACACAAACTGTTGTTTCGACACCGGTTTTAACGAAAAAACAACTGGCCGACGGTCCTTTTACAAAAGCACTACACGTCAATTTAGACACACATCCTTATCTCATTGATCACAGTCTTTTGCGACAACCCAAAGGCTGGTCCGATGTGGCAGATATGGAACCTGTGATTCCGATGACCATGATTTTTGAATTACTGGCAGAAGCCGCGCAAGCGGAACAGCCGGCAACCAAAATTCACAAGATCATGAACGTGAGTGTATTTCAATGGATGAATGTTGCCAAACCTTTTGAAAAAACGATAAAAGGTATCTGGCGCTCAGACAATCACGCCTATCTGGATGTTGAGAATTTTGCCAATGCCGAAGTACTTTTAGCAGCATCACATCCGCAACAGCCTGCTTTTGATCTGTCTATAGGCGAACGACTGCCTATCGAACGAACTCCTTTGGAAATCTATGAGAAGCACATGTTTCATGGAGAAAAATATCAGGGCATTACGGTGGTGTCTGCTGTTGGAAAAAAAGGCATTACAGGACAAATAAAAGGTAATGGTGGTAAGGGTTCCTTATTGGATAATGCAGGACAATTATTTGGATTATGGCTTCAGCTTACCTTAACCAAAGACCGAATTGCTTTTCCGGTGAAAATCAGGCAAATCGAATTCTTCGAAGACCTGCACGATCAGGACGGTGAATTTGAGTGTACCTGTATACTGACTGAATTAAACGATGAATTTGCCATCGCTGACATTATTCTTCAAAGAGACGGAAAAGTTTGGTGCGCTATAAAAGGGTGGCAAAACCGAAGATTAGAAATTGACGAAGCTTTATGGAATGTTTCCATGTCACCGTTGCATAACCGTCTGTCGGAAGAAATTGCCCCACAGGTCTTTTTCTTTCATCAGGCCTACTCGCGCGTCAGTTCCTGGGATTTTATATTGAAGCGTTATTTCAATCAAAGGGAAAAACAATACTATCAGGAACTCCTGCCCAACCGCAGGAAGAACTGGATGGTGAGCCGTGTAGCCGTGAAAGATGCCGTACGACAGGTGCTGAGTGAAAAGAAAAAACAGCCCAGTTATCCCATCACCTTTGAAATTTATTCTGATAAAGCAGGCAAACCTCATCTTAAAGGCAATGCTACAGAACAGATTCAGATCTCACTGGCCCATAAAGGAAAAGATGCCGTAGCCATTGCGCGGCACGATAAACCGGTGGGTATTGACATGGAAATCATTGCCGAACGCAGTCCTGAATTTTATCAATTGGTATTCACTGGTACAGAATCAGCCTTGTTAGAAGGTCGAGATCAGGCCGAATGGACCACCCGATTCTGGGTAGCAAAAGAAGCCTATGGAAAATTGTTGGGAACGGGACTGAAAGGAAACCCAAAAAGACACGAAGTAACCTGCATACAAGGCGATCATCTGTGGATCGATCAAATTGAAATTAAAACAATCAAACACCTAAATTATATTATCGGATGGACACTTTAAACACGACATTAAAAAGAAATCATGAGGAGTTATTCAACCTGTTAAAAGGTTTTATTACAGAAATTATTGGTGAAGAATTTGTAGAAGAGATGGATATCACTCCGGAGAGTTCGTTCACCAAAGATCTGGAAATGGACAGTATAGAGATTGTTTCTTTTTCAGAAAAAATCAAAGCACATTTTGGCGATCAGATCGATTTCACGGGCTGGCTGTCGGATATGGATTTGGATCAACTGATTAATCTTGATCTGAATAAGATCATTAATTATATCTACGAATGCCAATAATTACAGTTAATAATAAAAAAGTTCACGTACAGGAACTGAATAAAGATGCTGAAGATACCGTCGTACTGATCCACGGTATGTTTAGTAATCTTTCTATTTATTATTTTAACATTGCTCCCATTTTGGCACAGCACTTTCATGTGGTCATGTACGATCTGAAAAGTCATGGCAGAAGTGAGCGCACCTTAGAAGGATACGATTTAGAAACTATGTCCATTGATTTAATCGCAATGATGGATTGCCTCCAAATCAAAAAAGCACAACTTGTTGGCTATAGTTTTGGGGGACTTATTGCACTCCAAACTGCCTTGATCGCCCCTGAACGTGCAGACCAATTGGTTATCATCGAAGCACCCGATCCGAAAGATGAAAAGGCACGAGGTATTATCGAATCGTACAGCAAGGAATTTCTGGAACATTACATCACCAATTTTACGGATACCACCAAAGTGAAAATGGGAAAAAGACAATTCGAAAAAAACCATCGGTTATACGAGTTCCTATTCCACCAGACCAGTATCAAAGCAGATATGGTGAAAGAAAAAGATTTTCTGTATCAGGTTCCTATTTCCGAATTACGCATACCTACTCTGTTACTATATGGGACAGCTTCCGACTGTAAACCGACGGGAGAATGGTTAGAATCTCAAATTGATACAGCCGAGCTGAAACTCATCGATGGAGATCACAATATTCCCATTCAGGCTCCCATTCAGATAGCAGAAACTATTGTTCAATTTTTAACTAACCCCTTATTACAGAACTATGGCTAAATTTGTATTTGTTGTTCCCCCACTAACAGGTCATGTCAATCCAACATTGAGTATTGGTGCCGAACTTTTAGAAAGAGGACATGAAGTAGCGTGGATTAGTCTTGACCAAAACTTAAAGTCCAAACTTCCTGCAGGCGGACAGCTATTGCTTATCCAATACGATCAGACTGACGAAGAAAAAAGAGAGAGCGAACACTATCTGGACATCATTTCAAAAAAGGTCGTTTACGGTATTGAAAGTATCAAGTTTTTATACGACGAAGTATTGATCCCTTTAAACAGACATTGTTATAACGGAATTGTTAAGCTGCTGGAAATCTACCAGCCGGATTTGGTTATTGGTGATCATCAATTATTTGCGGCGGCAATTGCGGCAAAAAAAGTGAATCGTCCTTATGCGACCTCCGTAACCGCCCCGGCAGCAATCAAAATTATTAGTGAGTTGCCAAAAGTACACGAATGGGAAGTCAATCAAATCATGGCGCTGCAAGAAGAGCTTGGTGTCAAAGAAAACCAATCTTTGGCTTGCTCTGATCTTCTTACTTTAGTGTTAACCTCTCAATATTTCTTTGGAGAAATGGATCTCAACTCCAACTATCAATTTACCGGTCCGGTACTAACAGAACGCCGTGTATCTAATGATTTTGATTGGGAGCGTTTGAAAAATAGTCAAGAAAAAAAGATTTTAGTCAGCATCGGTACCACATTCGACCACGAGCATAAGAAAGTATTTTTTCAAAAGGTAATCGATGCATTTCAAGAGGAAGATCTAACAGTTGTAGTGGTTTCAGATCCCGATTTATTTGATCAGTGGCCTGAAAATTTTATGGTCTATGCGCAAATTCCTCAATTGGATTTGTTACCTCATTTAGATGCTGTCGTGTGCCACGGCGGACATAATACCGTTTCTGAAGCCCTCTCACATGGTCTGCCGCTTGTTGTCATTCCAATTGCATACGATCAGTCACATGTTGCGGGACGTGTCGTGCGTACGGGTGCAGGTGAACGTCTCAATTTTAACCGATTTAAAGCAAACCACTTAAGAACCAGTGTTCATGATATCCTGAACAATCCTCAATATCGGGAAGCGGCTCTAAAAGTTCGTCAATCTTTCATTGACGCAGGCGGAACAAAGACCGCAGCAGATTTACTCGAACATGCCATACTTTCTGCACAGCGGTCTACTGAATCTCCTGCCAAATTCCTTGTGGTTGTTCCGCCTTTCTTCGGGCATATCAGTCCGACATTGAGTCTGGGTGCCAGTTTATTGGCTCGTGGTCATGAAGTCAAATGGTTTGGTATTACACCTTTGGCGAAAGAACATATTCCTGAAGGAGGTACTTATATCTATCCCAAAGAGGAACTCTTACCCTATCAGGAGGAACTTCAACGAATATTAAAACGCCAGGATGACGGTCCTTCCTGTTCGGGACCGGAAGTCATGAAATTAGCGCTGGAAGAAACCTATGTTCCATTTGCTAAAATGATGATGCCGGGCTTAGAAACACTACTTGGGCAATGGCAGCCTGATGTAGTCATTAATGACTGTATCACTTTTGGCGGCGCTTTATTCGCACACAAACATCGTATCCCGTCTGTGACAACAACCCCGGTACCACCGGATGTTATGGGGGATACCGAAAAAAGTGCTCCTAAAATATTTGAATGGCAGCAAAATCTCATCAAAGAACTGCAAAAAGAAGTCGGTATTTCTGAAGAGGGCATATTCATCCATTCGCATCGATTAAACCTCGTGTTCACTTCACAGGCATTTGCCGGTTTTGAGACCGTACCCCCGCACATGAAATTTGTTGGTCCTGTAAAAGGCCGTCCGAATAATAGTCCTTTTGACTGGGACCGATTAGCAGCCAGTACCACACCTAAAATATTTGTATCATTGGGTACTTTATTAGTGGATATCCGTAAAGACTTTTTTGGTAAACTCATTGAAGCATTTGCCGACCAGCCCGTTACAATTATTGCGGCAACACCGCCCGAGATATTTGACGAATGGCCTGATAATTTTATCGTAAATGGTTTTGTCCCACAAGCTGCATTGATGCCTCAAATGGATATGGTGATCTGTCATGGTGGCTTCAATACTGTGAATGACACCTTTACTAATGGTCTGCCAATGTTGATTACACCAATCGCTTACGATCATTTTCATACTGCAAAATTGATTGAACAGGCCGGCTGTGGCATTAGTATTCGATACAAACGACTTCGGATAGACGACCTTAGAAAAACTGTCTTTGAGCTTTTAGAAAACCCTAAATACAGAAATGCAGCCAAAGAAGTGCAAACCGCTTTCTTAACAGCGGGTGGCAATGACAAAGCAGTTGCATTATTAGAAGATTTTGTAAAACAAGAACGTTCGGTATTAGCTTCAGTATAAGATATGAAAAGAAGATTGTTATTTGGAGAGCGTATGCTTTTAGGTGAAGGAAAAGAACCTTTTAATGTTGTTATTCCTTTCCGTCTGCGCGGTGTATTTGAGGAAAAAGACATTCAGTACGCTTTAAGCAGACTTCAGAAAAAACATCCCTGGTTACGGGCACTCATCCACCTCGATGAGAAGAATATCCCATGGTTTGAAGTGCCTAAACTAACGAATCCAATTCCCATTCGCCTCGTAGAGCAAAAAAGCGAAGAAGACTGGAAACGAGAATCTATGCAAGAATTACAGACACTCTTTGACTATAAAAATAAACCTATGATTCGTTTGGTGTGGATCAGAGGAAATGACAGCTCAGACATACTGCTGGTTTTTCATCACTGCCTCTGCGATGGTGGTTCTGCGATGAATTTGATTCATGAATTTCTAAAGGTATTGGATCATCCAACAGCAGATATAGGCATTGAGAATCCTATTTTAGGCATCCACGACGTTGTTCCTTCTTCTATTTTAAATAGTAGCAAGCAAAAGTTTAAGGCAAAATTGATTGGCAGGCTGGCAACATTCGCCATCAAATGCATTCCCGTCAGCAAAAAAGCGATTGATCGACAGACAGACTATTTGATTCACTGGAAATTAGATTCAGCCACGAGTCAGCAGCTTGTTTCACACTGCCAGTCACTAGACATCACCGTTAATACTTTTTTAAGTGCTATCGTATTGGATACCTTTAAAAAAGTACGCGGGAACAAAGCCTTTAATAAGGTTTCCTGCCCGGTAGATATCAGACGTTTTGCACCTCAGGTAAAAAAAGATCATATTTTCGCCTTTGGCCTGATGATCGTCCTGTCATCAAATCCTAAACTTGATTTCTCAGACAATTTACGTGAAATACAAAATCATGTAGACCGTAAAACAGCCAAACTTAATCCCTATATCACCATGATGGTTATGGAATCTGCCCATAAAGCATTACATAACTTTACAAAGCTTCTAAAACGAGGCAAGTCATCCAATGATTGTATGTTTTCCAACCTGGGACGTATTCAGATACCTCATCAATACCAATCTTTTGCGTTGGAAACTATTTTCAGTCCATCGGTCGTTGGACCTCTTGGCAATACAACCACCATCCTTACCTCTACTTATCAGGGTGTGATCGACTTCTCGTTTATGGGAAGCGAAGGTTATTTGCCTTATCATGAAGCTTTAGCCATTCGTGATGAAATAATTGATTCTATTAAACGCCAACTAAATTATCAGGCAGCCTCATGAACAAGCGAAAACTCTTATTAGTGGAACGAATCATGTATGTGGATTCTGCCACACCTCTAAACTGTGTCTTTACGGCAAAAATTAAAGGTGAAATTCTAAAAGAACAGATCGAAATTGCTTTGGAAAGAATCCAACACAAGCATCCACTGCTTCGTGCAGAGGTTGATTTACAGGATAAACAACATCCGGTTTACGTCATTAAGGAAAATATGAAACCTATTCCACTTCGCATTGTAAAACGTCAAACCGATACTCATTGGTTAGCGGAATCTGAACAGGAATGGTATCGGCAGTTTAAAGGCGAAGGCCTCCCTTTGGCTCAATTGGTATGGATCAAAGGTCAAAAATTCTCTGAATTGTTATGGGTTGTACCCCATTGTATCTGCGATGGAACCAGTATGGTCACTTTGATGCAGGAATTACTTGCTTTAATAGATAATCCCGCTCTTGATCTAAAACCTTATCCATTGTTCCAATCGGCCAACAATTTCCTTGCGCCAGAGTTTGATCTTCAAAAAAAAGCACGTAAAGCGAAGCTTTATTTATTCTTAGGGAAATTTTTCTTTTTACTGCAACGGAAAAATAAAAATAGAAATCACGGAAAAAATTATGCCATTCATTGGAAATTAGATCCGACAAACTCCGCCCTTATAAAGCAAAAATGCAAAGACAACGGTATTTCTGTTCATGCTATTCTTTGTACAGCCTTTATGCAGGCTTTTCAGGATCTACAAGGTGAAACAGCGAAAAAAAAGGTAATCAGTCCCATTGATATCCGCCATTTTATTCCTGAAATCAAAAAAGACCAAATGTTTGCCTTTGCCCCAACAGTGGAACTTTCACTAAAAAAGGAAAAAACTCAAATACTGGATCAGGCGAAACACATCAAAAAGGATCTTACTCAAAAAATAGAAAAAATGGACGCCCGCGAACTGTTATGGATGGGTGAACAAATGCATCCTCTGGTCGATCGCATGATTAAACTCCTAAAATCAAGCCAGGGCTCACACGATCTGACACTTTCGAATATGGGGAACCTTCCAATCCGGAACGATTACAAAAATTTCATTCTGGAAGATATTTTTAGTCCAACAGTAGCATTTCCATGGCTAAATTCAAACACTCTGGTTACGACTACTTTTAACGAACAAATGGATTTTACATTAATGTCCAATGAAGACTTCTTACCAAAACAGGAAGCTTCAAAAATCAAAGATAAGGCTCTGGAAATACTGGCTTTTTCCCTATAAATTACTTATGAAATCAGAAGCTCCGCCAAGAACGACAACCCTTAAACGCTTTTTAAGAAAGCGAGCCATTTACTATATTCTCCCTAACGTATGTTTCAATTTTATTATTGCTTACGCCAGTTTCCAGGAATTAGGGTATACTCATTTTTTTGCCGGTCCTCAAAGCTTAGCACGTTTAACGTTACCAATGGCTGTCTTTTTGCCTGTAATCCTGACCATGGATATCATCAATCGGGTTATTGTTGCCTCCAAACAGGAATTAATCGAAGTGGTAATAGATCATAACCTGAATAAAAATAGGTTTATAACAAAATTATGCCTGTTACACGGCATCATAACCGGTTTACTGGTATTAGCAGTTTTACTTCTTGCGCAGCAGAGCCTGACGGTTAATCATAAATTAGATCCAACTCTTATGGCTCTTCTGGATGCTGTTCTTGCAGGTGTACTTTCGATATTGTTTACTTATCTTCCCATATACAGGTTAAAAAAACATTTTTATAAACCTATTTCAAGAGTGCAGATAGAGGCTGATATCCATTGACAGAAAGCTCAATGCAAGCTCGTATAATCAACAGCGAAAGAGGTGAATTCGTCGCTCATTTTTTTTTTATTTTTATGAGTACATTCTTTACTCTATCGTATCAAAAAAGAATTGTAAAATAAGCAAACCAATTAAAATCAGTAAAATGTATCCGTTTTACATTGATCTGTATCTGTTTACTGAATATTCTATTTTCTAAATTTGCGTAATCTTAATTCAAGATTGATATGGGAAAAAAAATATTGAACATACAGGAATTCACAAAATACCTGAATCTGACGAATATAAAAAATGAAGATCTTCATATTGTAAACTTTCAAAATGAAGAAGACTTGCTTTTAAAATCAGAAGCGGTGACGATCGATTTTTATCTTTTGGCCATAAAACCTCCTTTTTATAAAAATTTGGTTCAGCAGGAACTGTTAGAAGACCAGTCAAATTCTTTTATGTATGTAGATTGTCCGCACAATTCAATCGCATGGGATATTACCCCTCCTTCTTCGGAATATACCATAATGGTGAGCAGTAAATACCTGAGTAAAATAGCTAAAAACTATAATTTTACCCATTATGGCAGTCATCATGAAGCATTATTTCTCACCAAAGAGGAAGAAACATTATTGTGGGATCTTTACAAAAAAACGCACGATGAATTTACAAAACAGTATTATTCAAAAGACATAATTGTCTCTTATATTACACTTATATTATCTTACACACAAGTATTTTATGACCGACAATTTGATACCCGAAGCAAAATCTATCATAAGGTTATTTCAGATTTCAACAGTCATTTAGAAGATTTCTTCAATAAAGAAGAGAGCATCGCAGGACTGCCGTCAGTAGCCTACTTTGCACAAAAATCAAACTTGTCTCCTAATTATTTCGGGGATCTGATCAAACACTTTACCGGAAGTTCCCCAAGTGAGCACATTCAGGATTTTGTGATCCGGCTGGCGAAAAACAAACTGAGTAATACCAGTCTTTCTGTAAGTGAAATTTCGTATAGTCTGGGGTTTGACTACCCGAATTATTTTGCACGTTTTTTCCGCAAGATTACAAAACACCTAGAGGTCAGTTTCCGGGTGGAGCGACCAGTGCAGTATATTCCCGCATGAGTATTGGTTTTGGTTGGGACGCCTTTTATCTGGCCGAAACATTATTAACACAGCCGATTTTGGTAATTGTAGGAGATAAACCAGGAGGTTTTGGCGCATACAGAGACGGATATGAGATCGTCAGACGTGCTGCTTCTGTTAAAAAGGAACTGGTAGTATTGAAAAATACTTCGCATTACGAATTATACGATCAGCCAAAACCTGTGGGATTAGCACTGGAAAAAGTAATCCCCTTCTTCAAAGAAAACCTATAATTTTCTTTAACAGGAACCAACTTTTTTACAAAAGGCTTGTCAAAAAAATAGCTACTGAATACCTGGTATACTGTCTGCTTTTTCAAAAAAACCTTCAAATCGTATGATTTGAAGGTTTTCTCTTTTATAATATTTCTGTAAAATTCTAAGTAAATAAAAAGCTTATTTTTAAATACTACAAATCACACTTTCATTTTAAACCTAACACAAATTCCAGTCTTTATCTAAAAATTCATCCTCTCCGGGCTCTTCCGTTTTGTAAGCAATCGCTTCCGGTATGGATGTCTTAGGAATATTCACATGTATAATTGTGTTTTCCTTAATAGTGCCAAGTTGTTGCAAAACTTCTTCGAGTTCATCGAGAGTGTTAACTTCAAAACCTTTACCTCCAAATACATCAACGAGTTTAGCATACTTCCAACGATGCATTTCATTGTAATCGTAAACATTGTTTAAATCAGGAATATCATAATCTACTTTGTCGTCACCACGAAAAGGATTTGGATTCACGAGCATTTGTTCGATACCATAAATACCATTATCCAATACAAAAACGATAGTATCATGTTTTAACTTATTCTGTGTTGAGATGGCCTGACAGGTTTCCTGAAAAGCACCATCGCCAACAAATACTACGGCCCTTTTATCAGGTCTGGCACATTTTACTCCGGTTGCAGCAGGTACAGAATAACCGATAGAAAGCCATGATGCCTGTGCCACAAATCCGTTAGGTTCTGCAATACGAATGCCCTGAGCACCCAATAAAGGAAACCCTGCATCAGCAACTACGATGTGACTGCTATTTATAAAACTATTGATCCGTTTGAAAAAAGTATCATAGGTCAAAAGCGGTTTTTCATTTTTTGCTATGCTAACATCAGCAACGAAAAATGATTTCGGCAGTTTTTCTGTGTCATACATTTCGTAGGCGCTAAAGGTAACTTTAGTGAGTTCTTCTTTTAGAAAAATAATAAAATCCTTTAGCGATACATTAGCTATATAAGAAGCTCCTATCCTTACACCACTGTGGTTTGCGAGTACAGTGTCGTCTTTCCAAACATCAAAACCACCCAGATTCTTACCTGTAGTCCATACTCCAAGACCAATTTTTAACTCAGCCTTTTCAAATTGCTCTTTAACATCTTTTGGAGATGCTTTGCCATTAAAAACACCCTTGAATTTAGGATGGTTTTCAGAAACAATTGATTTTCCGAGTATGGAAGTTACAAATTCTGTATCGGTAGTTTCAATCAGATCCAGAAATTCTTTTTGAATGCCGTAGCGCTGAATTTCAATTCCGCCCCAGAAAATGATTTCTTTTCCACGAGCCATTGCAGCAACCTTCTGAGCTGCCTTGCGGGCACTTGTTTTACATTTTGATGTTCCTCTTTCTACCAATGGAGTAACAGGCGCATCACATTCCATTCGCCATGCATCTTCAAAAACCTCAAGGTAAACCGGTCTTCCGTATAAAAGACAGGCATTCAGTACCGCATCAATCTTATAAGGAGCATCAGATGAACCTGTAATCTGTTCGGCAGCAACGGTAACATTACGGAACACATTGATATTACTGTACATATCTCCCGTCATATGTGAGGCCAGCATTCCCTGAACAAGGCTTCGCTGCTGGTCTTTGTTAGTTGGCGCTCCATTGATAACCAAAACAGGACAATGTTCTACATACGAGCCCGCAACCGAATTCAACAATGTAAAGGCTCCCACACCGTAGGTTACTGCAACTGCTGCAAAACCATTTTGTCGTGCATAAGCATCCGTACAGTGTCCGGCATTTATTTCATTGGTATCATTAACAACTTTAATTTTCGCGTTTTTATCCTCGAGGATTGTATTTAAAAACGGAGCGGTATAATTGCCTGCAATACCAAATAAATGTGTAAGTCCTAATTCTTCCAGGCGTATCTGCAGGTATTTTGCTACTGATATTTTTTTATCGGCCATCTTAAATCGGGTTATTAAGATTACCAATATTTTCGTTGACTTCCAGTGCGGTACGAATTCCCGATTCAATAGCGCCTTCTATCCAGGCGTGTTTCAGAGAAGTATGCTCTCCTGCAAAATGCGCTTTTCCTTTCCATTCCGTAGAAATAATATGACGCTGCAATAACTGTAACTGACCCGGATTGAAGATTGCCGCTTCGCCAAAAGCATAAGGATCACGCATCCAGCTTTGTGTTGCAGCACCAACTAATTTTCCGGCTTTGCCTCTGCGGTCTTTGATACTTGAACTGATTACGGCAAGGTCGATAATACGCTGCTGTTCCTTCTCGTCATCGCTGTGCATGATGGCCAGATTTTTAAGTGCATAGAAATATCGGTCATCATCATCCATAGAATCCCAGCGGCTTGCTTCGTCTGACCAGCAATAAGAAGCTAAAACGACACCATGTCCGTTACTTCCTAAATCATTACTCGGATAATAGGTAAAACGGTTAGAGAAATCAGTGATGGTGCCACCGCCAACGATATTATACGGAGCTTCCTGCCACCATTTTTCACGGAATTCAAGTAATATTTTTGTAGCAGAATCATAATGCAGTTCCCGAATTGCTTTTCGTTTTTGCTGTTTGAATTGTGGTGTTACATAAACGTGTCTTAGTGCCGAAAATGGTATGCTGACAATTACCTCATCAAATTCCATTTCGCTTACGGGTGTTTTTAATGCTTTGAATCCTGCATCTTCATAAAACTGAGGATCGCGCTGTACCTCAATGTCTACTTCTATTTTTACCTTATCATTGACCAGCATCATTTTGGTCATCCTACAATCGAAATAGGTGTTTTCTTCGAGTTTATGGGCTTTAAAAAAGGCATTCGGCAGCTTGTCACATCCGCCTACAATTTCCATAAATCGTGTAGAGTCCTTAATAATATTTTGTTCTATAAAACTCTGAATAAAGTCGTAAGCCATTCTGGATTCCAGATTTTGGAGAACACCAATCATTTCAATGGCGTTTTCTGAATACATGGAATGTTCTTTCAGGAAACGACGCATCGAATACTCTCCGTAGCGTTCAATCAGCACCGGCCAGTTCTTCTCCGGATCTTCTGCAATAAACGCTTTAAGCGGATTGATCAGATTAGCCATTAACTGGTCTGCACGCATGTTTTCGCTGCTGCCCAAATGAAAGTCGAGCAATTGGTTTACATCAACCGTTTTGTTCTTGTCCTTAGGAATATATTCATTTTGAACTACACGTTTGCGGTTAATATAGAAAATAGAATTTCTTGTAACTTCGGGTTCCGGTTTGGAAGGATCTGCCTGATGGGCAATTGCCTGCGCTTTATCGACAGACAGGTAATAAAAAGGCTCTGTTTTCAGCCCAAGTTTATCGATATATTTGAGTACCATCTGATGTATGGTCGGGATACGCATTGCTCCGGCTTCGCCATAAACAGTATCGTCTTCAAAATACTTTTTGTCTTTAGAATTTCGAAATGTCTTAATTCGGCCGCCAACACGGGTATTAGATTCCACTATTGTAACCTTGTGACCGGCTTCCTTTAACATAGCGGCCGCAACCATTCCGGCCATTCCGGCACCAATGATCAATACATCTTTTGGTTTATCCGTATGCGGAATTCCTTCGTCTATGTATTTTAAATATTGCTGAATAATTGGGTCATTCTCTTCGTCGAGTAAGCCGTGTAAGTAGTTTTCCATAATCAGGGAGTTTATTTGTTTGATATGTTATTGGTCATAACAAATAAACTCACTAAAACTGTGATTTTTAAGCGTAGTTCTACCTGTTTTAATTAGTAGAAAGCAGATTTTTTATCCCTCTGGTCAAAAAATTTTTAAATAAGCATAGTTCGGGTGCTTGATACAAAAATTATTTAACACATAGATTTTGTGAAAAAGTAAGAAGTGAAATGTAAAATGTCCCTTTTTAAGTAAGAAAGTCTATGTTTATATGTTTGAAGAATAGCTACAAATTAACGAACTAAAAAGATCCAAAAATCTGCAGACTCAAGCGATAGCGAAAAGAAGAAGCAATCTTCAAGATCTGCGTGTGAAAAAATATTTAACACATAGATTTTCTGAAAAAAGTAAGAAGTGAAATGTCAAACGTCCCATTTTTAAGTAAGAAAGTCTATGTTTATATGTTTGAAGAATAGCTACAAATTAACGAACTAAAAAGATCCAAAAAATCTGCAGACCCGAGCGATAGCGAACAGGCGAAGCAATCTGCATGTCAAAATATTTAATACATTATAAGCATATTTTTTTTATAGAAAGAAAGTCTATGCTTAAAAATAATCACACCTATCGGGTTAAAATAAGTCTTCAGAAATTATGCTTACAGTTAAAATTTGGTTTTGTCGCAGCTGTCCAACTAAATTAGAAATGAATTAGATACGACAAAACCATCAATACTTCTTATTTAAAAATGTTCATCTTCTCATCATAAACAGGACTTTCAACATTAAGAAATTTTAAAACACTATGAAAAACATGGTTTTGAGTCAATGTTTCATTAGGCTTCAGCTGTTTTGAATGATCGGACACCCAAACAATAAACGGAATCTCATATTGCTCTTTAGGGGCAATGCTAATTGGCACACCGTGCATATAAAGATTTTTTTCTCCAAGAGATTCTCCGTGATCCGAAACAAAAATCATGGTGCTTTTATATTCTTTTAGTTCTTTTAAATCCTCGATCACGCTATGAAGTATATAATCGGTATACACGATCGTGTTATCATAAGCATTAAGAAGTTCATCCTGAGAACATTTACCCAATTCAACACTATTACAAACAGGTTTAAAAGTCTCAAACTTTGGTGGATACTTTTTACTGTATGTAGGTCCGTGACTTGTACTGGTATGGAGCACAATTAGTATTTTATTCTTTTTACTGGCCTGAATCTGCTCTTTCAATCCTCTTAGTAAAACCTCATCATATTCGCATTCCTCCCCTTTACAATCCGCTTTTAATGCTTCTTTATTTTGATAGTTCTTGATATGAACCGGCGGCTCTCCCCAATTGGTTGTTCTCCAAATCACTTCAACATTATTGCGATACAAATAATTAGGCAAAATCTCATAGAGATCATTACTGTCTTTATGTTCTAAAATACATTTTACACCAGCAGTAGTATAAGTAGCGCAAGAATTGGCATTAAAATGAAATACATTTTCTGTTTTGGAAAGTAACGGATTGGTGTTTTTCTTATAACCGTAAAGAGAAAAATTTTGTCTCCTCGCCGATTCTCCGATAACCAAAACTACAACCGATTTCTCATTGTCTTTTATAACCGCATTTGGCAGCAAAATTTCCTTTTCATTTTTCTTGAACTTATGAATGTAAAATAGCGGTGTATTAACCGAATATGACCAGGGCATTGCAAGACCTCCAAGTCGTTTCGAATTTTTATCAATCCAAAGCCAATTACTGGCATTAACAAATACCAAAACGGCAATAAATACTAAAGTCACCGAAGCGGTAATTGAAAACTCCTTCAATGGTACCTTTGTTATTTTGGCTTTTGCGATGTAAATACTCGGAATAATTCCAAGAAAAACTACATATAAAATTACTTTAAAGGAAAAAAAACTGCTGGACTCTTCGTAATTCGTATTCAAAATATTACCGATCATACTTTCGTCAATGATGACGCTATAGGTATTCACAAAGTAAACTGCAATTGAACTGATCATAAAAAACAAGATCAGCAAAAATTTCCCAACACGTCGAGAGAGCGAAAACAGGAGGTATAAAACAAATGCATTAAGCACCAGCATTAAAATTACCAAACTCACAATCAAAACAATACCGTTCAGACTTTTATAATCGACATTGTTAAAAACAAAGGTGTAAAATGGCAGGTGGAAGAATAAAAAAATCAAAAAACTCATCAATAAAACAAAATGAGTTATTTTGAAATTATTTTTTTTTAAGGTAAACATAAGTGATCTTATAAAGTGAGACTGCTAAGCTAATAAACGAAAGATAATATATGATCAAATTTTCTCTAATAATTTTCTCGATCAAACAAATACAACAAATGATAAACAATGCCATAAAAATGGGATAGTATCTGTCATTGTTGATCCAGGCCCCTATTTTATATTTTCTGCTAATAAAAATACCTGTAATACCGGAAATATACCCCAGAATACTCCCTGTAATTACATCAAGAGGATAATGCGCCCCTACACCTACTCTTGTAAATGCTAAAATAAGTCCAATGGTAATGATCGATACCGACCACAGAATTTTAAATTTTAATCGCTGTGGCATAAAGGCAAATAAAATAATGGTCAGCACGGTAAAAACTACAATCGAATGTCCTGAAGGCAGACTATTGAAGCCACATAATTTTCTTCCCATGATGCATGTAATCTCACTATTATAAATCACAGCAGGTCTCGGAACAGCAAATATTGCTTTTAACGGACAGGATAATAATAACGAAAACAATAAACCCGACAGCAAAGCTTCCCATAACTTGGGTCCATAGATTACAAAAAGAGCTAAAAAGGATAAAAAAATCGAAGCATCTCCCAATTGAGTAAGATTGTATTGTAAATTAGGATAAAGCCCCAAATGGGAATTAATATAAAGAAAGGTGCTTTTTTGAATTTGTGCATAATTATAAACGCTTAAAGCATTCTCATAATACAGAAACAGTACAACAGCAGCTAAGCAGAATAAGGGCAAAAAATATAAGGAGAACTTAAGTTTAGAATAATTTTTAATAATACTAGTATTCATTGTGTTGTTGTTATGGTAAATTTAAAGGCTGAGAATTTCTTTTAAGCGGAAAGCAACTTAACTATCACTGTTCATTCCGTCCGCAAAGTTTTGTAATTAAAATGAAGAGGAGATTAAAAAATCCATAACAGTTTATGTACCGATCCATCTTTTAGAGAAAAGTAAAAGATACAATAAGTAGAATAACACAAGTGATAGCCCTTTACGAAAGGGAAATAAAATCTTAAAAAAGCAAATTGAAATAAAACTGATAATTTTTGAGTACCAATAATAAAAAGCGGTTTGAAAGAAAAACGAAAAAAAAACAGAAACATTCGAAAAAGCGGATAATTTATAAAATCCGTCTTGCGAAACTTTGTTTAATTTTTTTTCGATTCTCATATAATAACCTTTAATGGCAAGTAAAGTAATGATTCAATTTAGAAGAAATTTAGAATTTTGAGCCAAAATAAATACTTTATTTAAAATAATTAGTACTTCATAACATTTTATTAACGTAATAAATTTCTTTCATTTGATTTAAATTCGATATTACACCTAAATAAAAAGGTAAAAACCTTACAAAAACATCCTGACACCTGATAATACTGATACAAACAACGGTATTATTTCTCCAAATTCAAACTCTATACATAAGACCTATTGGCATTTTTTTCATTTTATTTTTATAATCACTACTTTTAAATTGAATATCAAAAAGAAAAAGCAGAATAGATTCAATTACTTTAAAATAGAAATATTTAAAGATTCAATTTTTCTACAAAATTCCAGGTTATACTTGCAGCATGAAAATTTTAATCATAGAAGATGAGCAGCAAATTGCTCAAAGCATCAGGAATTATTTTAAAACAAACGGCATTCAGTGTGAAACAGCCGAAAGCTACAGCCTGGCACTTAGTAAAATTGATTCTTACGACTATGACTGTATCCTTTTGGATATTATGCTTCCTGATGGTGATGGTTTTGATATTTTAAGGGAACTCAAAAGAAAAAATAAAACGGACGGTGTTATTGTCATTTCTGCCAAAGAAACACTCGAAACGCGGATTGAAGGATTTAACCTTGGCGCAGATGATTTTCTGACCAAACCATTTCACCTTTCTGAACTATTGGTGCGCATGCAGGCTCTCATACGGCGCAAAAATTTTAAGGGAAATAATACTATCATTTTTAATGAAATTGTAATCGACATACTTTCAAAATCGGTAATGGTAAACGATATTAAACTGGATCTTACCAAAAAAGAAATCGATCTGTTGTTATTTTTAATTGCAAATGACAATAAAGTATTGTCGAAAGCCGCCATTGCCGAGCATCTTTCCGGAGATATGGCAGATATGCTGGACAATCATGATTTTATTTATGCGCATATTAAAAATTTAAAGAAAAAACTCAGTCAGGCAGGAAGCGGTGATTATATAAAAACAGTTTACGGACTGGGATACAAATGGGAAAATGAATAGCAAAAAATTACTCCAAAAAACAACCAGCAGTTTTCTTACTTATGCTATTATCATTTTAGTAATAGCAGCGCCATTATTCTACTTTATCAGCCAGCAGCTTTATATTTATGAGACCGATGAAGTACTGCATTTTCACAAAGGTGCTTTTATCAAAGAAAGTCATAAAGATTTTACACAAAAAGATATTGACTTATGGAACAAGTACAACCATGAAGTAATGATTGTTCCGGACATGGGCGTTAAAGAAGATTCTATTGTTGGAAAAATGCTGTATGATTCTATTGCAAAAGAAAAAGAGCCCTTCCGTGTACTTTATGCCCCTGTAACTATAAACGGCAGGAAATACACCTACACCGAAAAAATAAATCTGCTGGAAATGGAGGGGATGGTATTTAGCATTGCTCTTATCTTTCTTTTCATCATCATTATGCTGTTAATCGGAATCATCTTGATTTCAAAAGCCACAGCGGCCAAAATATGGAGTCCTTTTTATAATACGCTGCGTCAGATTGAGAATTTTGAAATAGACAAAAACAAAGCGCCTCACTTTCTGCCTACCGATATCGATGAATTTGACCGTTTGAATAAAAGCCTTGAAAGACTGATTGAAAAAAACACGGCTATTTACAAAAATCAGAGAGAATTTGTTGAAAATGCAGCCCATGAGCTTCAAACACCACTGGCTTTGTTTCAAACCAAAATAGATACACTGACACAATTGAATTTAGACCAGGAACAATCCAATCTGGTTTCGTCCTTAAATCTTGATGTCGCAAGACTTAACCGATTGAATAAAAACTTGTTGCTGCTCTCTAAAATTGACAATGAAAGTTTTCTTGAAAAAAGTACAATTGTCCTTACTGATTATATTACCAAACATTTGGACTTTTTTACCGAGCAGGCAAATACCAAAAACATAACAATCACTACTGAATTTGTATCGACATTAACCATCACAGGAAATCCGGCTCTTACGGAAGTCCTGATTAATAATTTGTTTTTGAATGCAATTCGCCACAACAAACAAAACGGGAAAATCACTATCCAAGTTACTGAGAAGGAATTAGTTTTTTCAAATACCGGACAAACCACTTCCCTGACAATCGAAAAACTCTTTAACCGATTCTATAAAAACAACCCTTCCGCTACCGGTAATGGTCTTGGACTGGCAATCATCAAAAAAATTACGGAACTGAATCGATGGGAAATAAACTATATTTTTTCTGACAATATGCACCGTTTTATCGTTAAATTCTAAAAATTCAAACTTCCTACAGATTCATATATAACATTTGTACTATAATTTTTAATTAAAAGAATAGTACTCATGAAAAATTCAATTCTGGCATGTTTGGTCCTGCTTTTTTCTTCTTATGCCATAGCGCAAAAAGTAAATGAAAAAGACATTCCACATATTGTAAAATCAGCCTTTTTAAAATCTTATCCCAATCAAAAGAATGTGAACTGGGAAAAAGAAAAGAACAATTACGAAGCTTCTTTTACAGTAGTCCAAACAGAACACGCGGTACTCTTAGATTCCAACGGTAGTATTTTGGAAACGGAAGAAGAAATCAGCGTGAAAAAACTTCCGGCTAAAGCGTTGGCTTACATTCAAAAAAATTATAAAAACAAACAGATAAAAGAAGCTGCTGTCATCACTGATGCTCAAGGCACGATAACTTTTGAAGCACAGGTTAACGCTATCGACCTGATTTTTGACAAACAAGGAACTTACCTTAAAAGCATAGCAGATTAAAACCATTCCAATGAAATTAAAGATATTTTTAGTATTCGCCTTACTTGTATTTAAAACATTCAATGCAACGGCGCAAAACAGCTCCGCAACACTTTCGGGCTTAATTAAAGACAAAACAACAAAATCTCCACTACCCTATATAAATGTCGTTTTAAAGACGGCCAAAGATCAAAAAATGCTGTTCGGCACTCTAACGAATGAAGAAGGGCGCTTTAACCTGACCAATGTAACTAGCGGAAATTATACGCTGGAAATTACTTCTGTTGGCTACAAAACCAAATCTCAAAAAATCTTTGTAGGGACGCTATCCGATTTCCTGGACCTCAACACCATTGAACTTGAGGAGGACATCAATACATTGTCTGAAGTTGTTGTGACTTCTAAATCATCTGAGGTAAGTGCCAAAATGGATAAAAAAGTTTTCTCCGTATCCGACAACATCGCCCAAAGCGGAGGCTCAGTTTTACAATCTATGCAGAATCTTCCCGGCGTTACACTCCATGAAGGGAAGGTACAGCTTCGAGGCAATGATAAAGTAATGGTTCTGATTGACGGAAAACAGACTGCCCTGACCGGTTTTGGAAATCAATCGGGTCTGGACAATATTCCGGCATCTGCCATTGAAAAAATTGAAATCATAAACAATCCCTCGGCCAAGTTTGATGCCAATGGAAATGCAGGTATTATCAATATTATTTACAAAAAAAACAAACAGGAAGGACTAAACGGTAAAATAGGAATCAGCTCAGGATACGGTGCTTTATGGGAACGCAAGACCAATTTACCAACCATTCGTCCGCAATATCAGATGACCCCTAAAATCAATCCTTCCCTGTCTCTGAATTATAGGAAAGAAAAAATAAATACCTATTTACAGGCCGATTATCTGTATACCGAAACACTCAATAAAAATGAATTTGTAACCCGTACTTATGATGACGGCACCATCATCAATCAGCAAACGGTACGAAACCGCAATACTCATTTTACCACTTTAAAATCCGGAATAGACTGGAACTACAATGAACAAAACAGTTTTTCTTTTTCGGCACTTTTTGGAAGTGAAAAAATTATTGACAACGGTGATGAGCCTTTCTTCAATCAGGATTATTCTCAAAGGTTACGCCTGTGGTCGTTTTTAGAAGATGAGCTCAAAACAACGGTAATGGCCAGCGCTTCTTATGAACATAAATTCAAACAGCCCGGGCATAAATTAAATGCCGGTATCAACTATACCTATCACAGGGAAGATGAAAAATACTTCTTTACCAATACATTGCCAGCTTCGGTTGGACAGGATGCTTTTAAACTGCTTTCGGATGAAAAAGTTGTAGATATTAATGTTGATTACATAAGGCCATTAAAATATGGGCGATTTGAAACAGGTTTCAAATTCAGAAACAGAGAAATCCCTACCAACATGCAATTCTTCCCGGGCGCGAACTCTCCTATTGACGCCAATGCGGGAGGATGGGCCAATTATAAAGAAATCATTCCTGCTCTTTACTCCAATTATATTTTCGAAACGGACAGAATTGAAGCAGAACTTGGTTTAAGACTTGAATATGTAAAACTGCAGTACGATGTTAATCCCAATCATCCCACTTACAAAAGTGACGGATACAACTATACAGAACCGTTTCCGAATGTACGTTTTGGATACAAAATTGACGACAAAAATAAAATTACAGCTTTTTACAACCGTCGGGTAGACCGACCGGCAGAGGTTGACATCCGTATTTTTCCAAAATATGATGATGCCGAAATTATCAAAGTTGGAAATCCTGCATTACGTCCGCAATTTACAAGTGCCTTTGAAGTAGGGTATAAAAAAACGATGGAAAAAGGCTATTTTACTTCTTCTGTTTATTATAGAATCATTAATGGAACTATTGCCCGTATTGCCACTACTGTACCCGGAAGTTCTCTGATCTATAATGTTTTTCAAAACGCAGATAAAAGTTCATCTGTTGGAATCGAAGCTGTTTATTCAAAAGAAATAACACCCTGGTATTCTTTCAACCTGAATGGAAATCTATATCAAAATACCATTGATGCATTTACCGTAACAAATCTATATCCGACGCCAAGTACTTACTATGGAAAACGTCAGCAAATGGTCTCCGGAAATTTAAAATGGAACAACAGCCTTCAGTTAAGCAAAACACTAAAAGGTCAAATTTCTGCTGTTTATCTGGCTCCGGACATTATTCCACAAGGAAAAATCGACTCCAGATTTTCTGTTGATCTCGGACTAAAGAAAACAGTACAAAAAGGAAAAGGGGAAGTGTTTATAAATGCTACAGATATTTTCAACACGCTAAGCATACGAAAAGATATTCAGGGTGAAGGTTTTAATTACAGAAGTAAAGATTTTTATGAAACACAGGTTGTACGATTTGGATACAGCTACAAATTTTAATTTCTAAATCATACTTAAATAATCTTATCTCTAAATAAGCTTCCTGATTTGGAAACTTATTTAGAGATTTTTTTTTAGAAATTCCCAATCTTATGCCCATTGAGATTCTGAATATTTTTTAAAATTGATCCTTATCTCAGTATAAAACCATTCTTCATAGGATCTTTCGGATCTATTAAAAATGTATTGATTCCTGTTACAAAAGCCGTTCCTTCCACTTGCGGAATTACAGCCTCGAAAGGACCAAATTTTTCTTCTCTGACCAGTGATCCTTTAAAAGTACTTCCTGTGATACTTTCTATCGTGATAACTTCACCCGGATTTATAGCATTTCTGGCTTTTTCAATCGCAATTCTTCCCGAAACACCGGAACCTGTTGGTGAACGATCCACTTCTCCGTCGGCAAAAACACAGACATTTCGGCTATGATTAGAGATATTTAAG
Organism: Flavobacterium sp. CFS9; assembly: GCF_041154745.1. Lineage (NCBI taxonomy): Bacteria > Pseudomonadati > Bacteroidota > Flavobacteriia > Flavobacteriales > Flavobacteriaceae > Flavobacterium > Flavobacterium sp. CFS9. The sequence goes on from NZ_AP031573.1 coordinate 5,321,631, forward strand.
GGTTCATCGATAAAAATAGTGCCGTATAGAAAGCTTAAATCTTCCTCAAACGGATGCTGAATTTTTGTATCCTGCTTCATTACGGCATGTTTGATATCGACCCCGGTTTGAATAATGGTTCGGTAATTTTCTTCCGTTAATCCAAAATTCAAATGTGTATTTTTTCTCAAATCAACGTAAGCATAAAAAGCACCTCCATAGGCCAAATCATAAACGACATCACCAATCCCCTCAACATTTACAACACGATCTAAACCTACGGCAAAACTTGGCACACAATGAAACCGAACTCCTGTTACTTCTCCGTTTACTACCGTCACAAACGAAAAAATCCTACCGCACGGAGCATCAATTTTTAATTCATTCTCGCCTTCTTTTACTGTGATCCACTTCATTTTTGCTGCCAAAGAACTTATCGCAATAATGGCATGACCACACATACTGCTGTATCCTTCATTGTGCATAAAAAGAATACCAAAATCAGCTTCCTCATCATTTGGCGGAAGTAAAATACAACCGTACATATCCGCATGACCTCGAGGCTCAAACATCAGTGCCGTTCTTAGATAATCGTAGTTTTCTTTGATATCTCTTCGGTATTCCAGAACACTATTTCCTTTCAATTCTGGAAAACCGGAAACAATTACACGCAAAGGCTCACCGCCTGTATGCATATCAATTGTTTGGATCTGTAGTACGGAAGCGTCTGCTTTATAAACAGTATTATTACAAATATTTTGATAGGTATTAGACATTCTTTTCTACTTTTAAATTATACTCTTCATAAAAATATCCGGCCGCAACAAGGTCTTCTAAAGCATGTCCAACCGATTTAAAATAAGTGATTTCAGTCTCAGATGTCCTGCCTGATTTTGTCGTACTGCATAATTCAAACAAATCGGCTTTGATGGTTTCTTTTGTAATAATACCGGTGGTCAGCGGAATAAAAATATCACCGCTTTCCTTTAATCCACCCTGATAGGTATCCAAAAACAGACTCGATTTTAAAACCGCTTCGTCATCTGCCTCACGCATGTCTTTTTTATATGCCCCAACAAGATCTAAATGCTGTCCTGCTTTGAGCCATTTTCCAAAAACAAGCGGAACGGGTGATAAAGTGGCTGACGAGATGATATCAACCTGAGAAATAACTTCTTCTATCGTTGAAACCGGTTTACAAATAAGCGAAGTGTTTTTAAGAGCATCGCAAACCAGTTGCGCTTTTTCTATCGTTCTTCCCCAAACATAAACCTCATTTATAGGTCTTACACTGGCATGGGCCTGAATTAAATTGATGGCTAATGCTCCCGTGCCAATCATTAGCATAGACGAGGAGTCTTTTCGCGAAAGATAACTGCTCGCCAAAGCAGATGTTGCCGCAGTACGTTTCCCGGTTAGTGATTTTGCATCGAGAATGGCTTTGATATTTCCTTTGTGTCCGTCGAGATAAATGTAAGTTCCCTGAATAGAAGGAAGGTCATATTTACCATTATTAGGACTTACCGTCACTATTTTCACGCCTAAATCTTTACCCGATTGGAATGCTGGCATTAGCAGCAGTGTAGAATCTTTGCCTTCTTCCGGATTAGGATAATCATGATGATGGCGCATAGGCACGTTGATATCCGAATTCGAAAACCCGGCCCGAAGTCTTTCTATGAGTTCTTTAAAATTACATTTTCCTTCAATAAAATGATCTGAAATAAGTGCTATTGGTTCCATGTTTGGTGTTGAAATTTCATTAAAAATAGAAGATTATTCTATCTTAATACTATTTCATGCACAATCAGATAATATACTCCAATTTAGGGTTAACATAGTACAAATTAACTAGTTTTATGGTCCTAATTTTATAACGGCTTATTGCTCTTTTTTGAAAAGTCCCGCTTTTAAATTTGAACCAGCTGAACCTTCAGCCAATTGCAGATAGTTCCGTTTGCTCTGATCTTTTTCAATTTTTACAGTTCCGGTAGTTTGTACGTTTTCCATTTTTAAAAAGTCTGTTGAAGTTGCATCGTTACCACTTAACGGACCGCTTCCGTATCCTGCCAGATTGGTATAATTTGTAAAAAGGCAGTCTGAAGCTTTGTAACGGCGCGTGCTTCCTTTTTCTCTTATCCATACGGTACTGCTGTTTGCTATTACGTTATGATGAAAATCGAAACTGTCTCCATTGGTACTTTGTGTCGTCCAAACGCCACTAAAATAACTGCCATAGACGAGTGAATAACGCATAGCGTTAGGGCTGCCTGCACCTCCATCAGTCTGCCAAAAGACAACGGGGTTTTTACAGTTGAAAAAAACACAATGATCGATAACCAGTCCATAACCGTTGGCTATAACTCCTACATGCAGCGGTAATACATCAACATCTCCTGCAAACAGGCACTGTGTTACGAGCAAATCGTCCAATTTTTTTCCATTACGCCATATCGGATAAGAACGACGCAGATTACTGCCATCCATATAAGAATAATCGGGACTGCCTGTAAATCGTAAACCTTCAATGGTCACATGGCTCACCTCGGGCTGTATCCCTTTGGCCTCTTCCCCTCCCACTCCCGGTAAAAGCGGTACTGCCGTAACCACCACCGGCATTTTCTGAGGAGTCCAGTCAGTATCGTCAGGCATAATCTCTGCCCGAATGATCAGACGGTTTTTTAAAGTATACTTATCATTTGTGAATAAAACTGTTTCTGTTAAAAGGTGTACCCCTTCTGAAAGGAAAATGGTCGTTGCTCCCTGTTCTTGGTTTAAATTTACACGCTTTGCGGCCTCTGCAAGTGTTTTTAGCGGATGCGTTTTTAGTCCGGAATTTATATCGTTACCAGTCTTAGGATTAACGTAGAGCTGTTCTGCCTGCAGGGAGAATACACTCATTACCAACAATAGAAAATTAAGTGTGAATTTTGTCATATCTTTTTTTTTTGTAAAATTAGAATATTCACATCGCGTCAAAATGATCATTTTATCTTTAAAATGGTCAATTATTGCTTCTTTCGATATTGTTGTGGCGTAGTCCCCGTTATTTTTTTAAAGAAGCGGTTAAAGTTAGAGGGATCTGAAAAACCAAACTCGTATGAAATCTCTTTTGCGGATTTATTTTGGCCAAGTTGTTTCTTTATTTCCGAAATCAGCTTGTAATGAATCATCTGCTGGGCTGATAATCCGCTAAATTGTCTACAAATTTTATTAAGAAATCCCGAACTGACATTAAGGGCTTTTGAATAAGCTTCAACAGTATGGTCGTCTGTGAATTTCTTTTCCAGCAAAGATCGAAACCTATAAAAATCTAAATGAACATAAGTATCTCTCTGAACATTGTGAACCTTTGCATAGTATCGATTGAGAATGACAAGCAATTGATACAATAACGACCTGATTAAATGACTGCTGTCATTCTGAAGCTGACCAAACTCCTGTTCAATTCCATATAAAAGTTCAAGACATTTTGCAAATGATGTCTCTGATAGCTGCATCTCGGTTGGACGAGAATATTGATGGAAATATTGAAATCGATACAGAAATAGTTCATCCGAAAAAAAAAGATAGAGAAAATCCTTTTCAAAGAAAAGCGTATACCCTTTTACTGCTTCCTCAATATCCCAACGACGGACTTGTCCCGGACTTGTGAAAATAATAGTCCGCGGGTTTATAGCTATCTTATTTTCGTTCAATGCAATAGTGCCCGCTCCCTCTTCGATAAAAATAACTTCGTAAAAACTAAGCTGATGCAACGTAGCATCTAATACATAATTTTCCAATGTTTCAATACGTCCGATATCCAATAACAACTCCGAACCATACTTATAGGGAAGAAAATGATATGTTTTAATTTTTGTGATCAATGCCAATTTTTTCTTTTAATTTCTTACTCTCTTATAGATGAATTAAAAATACAAATTTACATTGTTCAAAAAAATCTCTTTTGTGTTGTTCTTAATAATCTCACATTGAGGATCTGCCTATTTCGTTATATTATTTTTTCAGATTTTTATCTTTAAATAATTTCCCGACAAACTTTCTGTACCATGAAAATTGATTAATGGTAAAAATAAAAAGGATGATGGCTGTAGAACAGATTGCAATAACAAACATATTGAGTGCAATGGCCATACCAACAGCCGAAGTTGTCCATAAACCCGATGCGGTGGTTAATCCCTTAAGAAGATTTTTTTCATCCCTGAAAATAAGTCCTGCTCCTATAAAACCAAGTCCGGTTGCAATAGCCGCAAGCATTCTGGCAATAGCGGATTTATCCTCGGTGAGATGGGCAGCAATAGAAACAAAAAGACAAGAAGCTACACAGATACAGGCAAAAGTCCGAACACCCGCATTCTGCTGTTCCCTTTCTCTCTCAACACCAATAATTCCTCCCAATAAAAGCGCCAAAAGTAATTTAGCAGAAAGTAACAGTTCAAATTCTATATCCATAATGAAATATTTTTTAATGCCTCATCTTAAACTTATTACATTTCGTAATACAAATCATTTTTTTCCTTTACCGGTATATTTTCTGCCCCAGTCATTTCAAGCAGATTGATCTCTATGGTCTTTGCAAGTGAAGTCATTGGGGTATCAACAGGTGTATTCTCAAATGGGTCCTGCATTATAATAGCGGTCTTTTCTATGGAAATAAACAGAACAGGAATCAATATCGTTATAAGAATCTCTACGACCAGCTGTGAATCTTCGAGTCCAAAAGGAAGTATAGCCGCAAATACATAGATCAGCGTATGAACCAATACACTGTATGATTTTGGAAAGACGGTATTTTTTAAACGTTCACATTTGCCCATACTGTCGCAAAGCCTGGCTAGTGTTTCATTTAACTGCACCTGTTTAAAATCTGAAATTAAACCTTGTGAAGCCATTTCGGCAACATCCACGGAGTGTTTATCCAACAAAGCATTAGGAATATTAGAGGCTTTGATCTGAAAAGTATCAAGGTAAGTCTGCACCCTTGATGAAAACTGCTGCTTACGCAATGACTCTCCCAAGGCATAAAGCCAGACAATCTGTCTTTCTGTAAAAGCATCAACACTTTCTTTATTTTCTTTTGGAGTAAACTGGATGATCTGCCGGATAAAAGTTCTGGAGTCATTTACTATTGCTCCCCAAACGGTTCGGGCTTCCCACCATCTTTCGTACGATTGTGCCGTTCGAAAAGCAAGCAGAAGCGAAACCGCAGTACCCACTAAGGCAGGAATACTTAACGGCAGAGATACCTGTTGAAATAAGGGATGCATGTCGAGCAGTCCAATTAATATCGCAAATAGTACGATCAGTACAATCTGTGATCGAATCTCATTCACAAAGTACATAAGTGATATTCTTCTATTTAATAACATAAGTAATGATTAAAATTCAACAATTGGTTCTGTATCAGACCATTCAAATATAAAAATTAAAATTGAGGTAAAAGTTATTTATAGCTGTTACATAGTCATTTGGACTGACCGTTATTAAACTTTGAAAGATCTAATTCTTCAGGAAAGAATAACAAAACTTCAATCTGCTGAATTAAATAACTAACTTCTGCGACACTACATAAAACAAAAAAAGGCCCGAACATTACGTTCGAGCCTTTTGCATTCAGTATTCTAAAAAAAACTAGAATTTATACGTTACACTTCCCATAAGGGTACGTGGAGCCTGAACATTTATTGTGGTATAACCATTAAAATACAACTGGTCTGTTAAGTTATTTACTTTTAAAGACACTCTGTATTTTGGCTGATCGTAGTACAAAGCAGCATTAACCACAGCATATGACGGAAGCTCAAAAGTTTGACCAGGTCCGTTGTTGTAAATGTAAGTAGCGTCTCCGTAATTCCCTCCAAATCCTAAACCTAATCCTTTCAATTTTGTTCTTTGAAGATTATAACTGAACCAGTAGTTGATTAGATTTTCTGGTCCTGCGGTTACAGGTCTTAAATCATTTAATTTAGAATTGTTATTAGAATACCCCACAAGAAGGTTCAATCCCGGAATTGGATTAGCTGTAAGTTCTACTTCAAAACCATTACTAAATTGCGTTCCGTTTTGTATGCTTGCATTTGGTAAATTCGGATCGGCAGTTACAATATCTTTCACTTTAATATCATAATAGCTGAAAGTTGCACTCACTTTATTTTGGAAAGCATTCACTTTCACCCCTACTTCAAGCTGATTTGCTCTTTCCGGATCAAATTGTTTCAATTCAAGCTTACCGCCCACATTAGCATCTAAGAATCCTTTATTCGTAAAACTATTTTGATAATTTCCAAAAACAGATACCTGATCTTTTACCACTTGATACACTGCACCAAATTTTGGCGAGAAAGCATTTTGAGAAAAACTGTTCGTGTTTTTATTTGAAGCCGCATCAAATGATCCCTGATTTTCAAAATGATCAAAACGAACCCCTGCAGAAAGAATTAATCTATCCGTAACATTGATTGCATCCGCAACGTATGCGCTGTAAGTCGCTATAGAACTGTTAGTTGTATAAGGAGGATTCCCATTTCCTTTAAGCTGCTCCTTTACATTTGTTGGATTAAAATCGTAATAATTAGCTGCTGCTCCTGTATAATTTATCTTATCGTATGCAGCATAACCCGGTGCACTTTGGAATAATAATTTGTTTGAACCATAATAGATATCAGCCCCTACTAAAAAGCGATTTCTCATGGATCCAATTTTGAAATCACCATTAAAGTTTTGCTGGAATTCGATCGCATTATCTTTTCCGTTTGCATCCCATGCATTTCTTGAAAATTCTTGATTTGGTAAAAGGTAAAACCATGTTTGTAAACCACTGGCTTTATTAGAACTGCTGCTGAATACCGTTTGAGAAGTCCATTCGTCTGAGATTTGATAAAGAGCCTGTGCAAAAACGTTTAAGGTTTTGGTGTTGGTCATAAATTCATCTCCTAAAAATGATCTTTTGAAATTAACATCCAGATTTTTAGCATTATTAACGCCTAAGTCGGCAATAGAAACTCCAAATGGAAGATAAATCAAAGGCATCCCGGAGTTGTCCTGATTTCCAATTTCGGCGTCGATAGAGATCGTTAATTTATCATTTACTTTATAAGCAAAAGACGGTGCTACGAAGAAACTCTTTGAGTAACCGAAATCCTGAAAAGTATTCGCATTTCCAAAAGCAGCATTCAATCTGAACAATGCTGTATGATCGTCATTAATTGGCGTATTGATATCGGCAGTTAAACGGTTAAAACCATAACTTCCGTTTTGATATGAAATTTCTCCACCGAAATTTTCGTAAGGTTTTTTAGTTACACGGTTGATTAATCCTCCGTAAGAAGAAACCACATTTCCAAAAAGTGTAGCTGATGGCCCTTTTATCACTTCAATTCTTTCTAAATTTACCGCATCAGTGTTACTGTTAACTTTTCCGGCAAGACCATTTCTTACTAAACTCTGAGTCGTAAATCCACGTAAAGAATACCATGAAGCTCCGTCACCGGCACGGTTTGTAGCTGCCCATAATTGATATAAACCCGGTACATTTTTTAATGCCTCGTCCTGATTGGTTACCAACTGATCTTTGATTAACTCTTTTGTAACCACATTATAAACCTGTGCATTTTCAAGGTTTTTAATCGTCATCCTCGACACATACTGGCTTTCAGATTTGGTATATTTATTAGCATTCCCTTTTACAAATACTTCTGTAAGTGCCTCAGATGTAGTAAGCAGTGTAAAATTTTCAACAAGATTACTTCCTGCTGAAACTTCAACATTTTTTTCTTTAGAGGAAAACCCAATTACCGAAACCTTCAGAATATAATTTCCGGGTCTGATGTTTTTGATTTCATAATTTCCCTGAGCGTCAGTAGTAGTTCCAATTTTTGTTCCTCTTAGCGTTACAGAGATATTATCCGCTGCCTCATCATTAGACAATGAAACCGTTCCTTTTATTGTACCAGTCTGCGCAAATGATGCAGAAGCCGTAAGCAGCATCATCAAACAGCCCAAAAGTGGCAATAGTACTTTTACTTTCATGTTATTTAGAATTATTTTTAATAACGCAAATGTATTATTTGTATCAAATCAAACCAAATTATTTTGATTTATTCTAGATAACAACCCTATTTTGATACTTTTAAGTACTATTTTTCATTCTTTTATTAGAAAAAAAGTAATATTCATTTTTTCTAATAAAATTAAATTAGAATCTTTTGATGAACTCCATCATGTCCCCAATGTTTTTTTGAGTCCCCTCTGCTTTTCAAAACTAACGATTTACATACTGCAAAAAATATAGCTAACTATATAGTTTTAAATATATTTTTTTTATTACTTTAGTACTAAACATAGAAACACATGAATTCAGACTTTTTAAAAGATTTAGGATACAAAGCGCTAGATTCGAGAATGAAAAGAATCAGTGATAAAATGTCTTATAGTGTAAAAAAACTCTATAAAGAAAACAACATTGAAATTGAACCGCATTGGTACCTGATTTTTATGCTTCTGCGGGATAAAGGAAAACTATCCATCGCTGAAATAGCCGATAGTCTGGGATACGCGCATCCCACTCTGGTGATGACCGTAAAAAATATGAATTCAAAAGGCTATTTAATTGTAGAAAAAGACCAGCAGGACAAAAGAAAACAAATGGTTTCTCTCTCTGAAAAATCAATTCATTCTCTGCCGCAATTTGAATTGATATGGAACAGCTGTGAGGCTACTATATTAAGTGTATTGGATCACGATTTAGGTATTCTTAAATATCTGGACGAGATCGATGAAGCTCTGGACAAATCCACATTTTACTACAGATTTAAACAAGAATATTCAAAAGCAATTTTAAAAACCTAAAAATGAAAAATTTAATCATTATCCTATTATCGATATGCTGCTTTTCGGGGTATGCCAAAGAAACTAAAATTATTGTCAGAGCTAAAGCAAAGGATGCCAAGTTTATTGGCAGTTCTTTGGGTGGTGCTTACGTGATTATACGCAATAAAACCAACAACATTATACTGGCGGAAGGAAAAACAAGCGGAAGTACCGGAAACACAGATTTGATCATGAAGTTTCCCAAAGAAAGAAATACGGTCATTACAGACGATGCAACAGCAAAATTTACGGCTTCTATAGATATCGAGGAGCCAACCTTTGTGAGCATTGAAGTACATTCTCCTAATAACAACAAACAGGCACAGACTTTAGTAAGTACTGAAATTTGGCTAATTCCGGGCAAAGACATACTGGGTGACGGAATCATTTTAGAAATCCCCGGATTTATTATTGATATTTTAAAACCCAGAACCCACCAGTACATTGCTTTAAAATCAATAAACGAAAAACCTTTTCAAATACAGGCTAATATTGTCATGATGTGTGGCTGTATTATTGAAAAAGGCGGTATTTGGGATTCGGATAAAATAGAAACAAAAGCAATAATCAGTAAAGATGGGAAACTGCTTAATGAAGTGAATCTAAAGTTGGTTTCAACCAATTTATTGGAAGGAGATTTCTTGATTTCACAACCGGGAAATTACCAAATAACCGTGTATGCTTATGATTCAAAAACGGGGAATACCGGTATTGACAAAGTAAACTATGTTGTATTTTAACATAATCCATATAGGTTTCATTTTACCATTACCATAATGAAAAACATGCTCATTATTAGTCCAGTAAAAGAAATCAAAAATTAATTCAATAATCAAAACAAACCCCGCTGAAATGAGCGGGGTTTAGTTTTTTAACTTTTGATATTTACATAGCAAATTAATCCATCAGGTTTTGTTCGATTAAATCTTCAAAAGATTTATTTAATTCTTCTGTTTCGTCATCATCATGATAATAAATCCAAACTTTATCATCAGGGGAAATAAATACAGGATCACCATTTCCACTCACAGAAATTACGTAACTAGATTGTATTAATTCACATCTGTTATCAACCAGATAATTGCTTCGAAAATCCTTTGTTAAATCTACTACAGTTTCTTCCGATAGCATTTCACAATTATTGAAACCATAAACAGGAACACCTGTATAACTGCCTCCAAACAGACTTAAAAACTGAACATAATCTTTATCAAATTTCACATTAAGTTCATTTTCAGCACTTTTAATTATTTCTTCATCAACAGATTCACCTGCAAACAAATCATTATCTGACAGTATCAATCTAATCTTATCTATTAGTTCTTGTTTCATATTCTTTATTTACATTTTATTCCTCTCTTATTAAGTTCCGTTTCTGCTAAATGAGCATGATATTCTTTTCTCCAATTATCAAATGCTTCTCTCTCCGCTTTTGTTAATCCGCCTCCTTTTTTCTTTCCAAATGGATGCTGTCCAGGATTTGTATGTGGTTTATCATGATGTTTAGCGGGCATCCCAACTATTGGACCTGCAGGGTTCTGTTTGTAATGATGTAGAACTATAGTATTTCCTTGTTTATCTTTAGGAGAAAGCCCCCAACCACTTCTTTTATTAGCATAATATAACTTTTCCAGCTCTTTATCCGATAAATGACTTAAATCAGTATATCCATTTACTTGTAATGATGTACCTGCACTATCTGTAAAAGTAATAAAACTTGAAGGATTTGTACTTAACCCAAAAAGGTCAACCCAATTATTATTATTATAAACATAGGCATAAAAATTCGGGTTATCTCCTTTTAGTCCAATCGGATCTTGACTTATATAGCTGCCAGTTTCCGGATTATAATACCTAAACCTATTATAGTATACCCCCGTTTCTATATCCTCATACTGTCCTAACTGTCTAAAAGGAATAAAACTTCTATCACCTTTTAGGTTACGTAAATCTCCATAAATGTCATAATCTGTTTCCCAGACTAACTTACCTTTTTCGTTATACGCCTGTACGGGACGACCAATGTAGTCATTAATAATAGAGAACTTCTCTTCTCCAATAATTCTAGCACTTGGTACAAAAGAACCTTCGTCATAAACCCAAGTGATTAAATTCTCAATCGGTTCCAGTTTATCATAGACTAAGTCATCCTCTGTGGCAATTAATTTAGGGCGATCTTTTAAATCGTATTTCCATTCGTGAATCAGAACGTTTTCATCCCAAACATAACGATTTATTTTTTGGTTTGCAATTTTTGCCGTACGTCTTCCTAAGGCATCGTACTCAAAATATACTGTTTCCCCATCGGGATTGGTAATGCTTTCCAGCATGCCGTTGGCCAGCCAATTATAGGTAGTATCTCCATCCTGCCACTGTTGGTGGTCCTGCTGTAATCTGGTTTCTTCGGTTTTGTTACCCGCCAGTTTATCAATCCAGTTGGTGGCTTCCTCGAATTTTAGTTCTTCATTAATATTTCTGGAACTTTTGTGTACCAAGTTACCTAGTTCGTCGTATCTGTAATGGTACTTTTCATCTTTCAACAATTTTCCTCCTTTACCATACTTACGATCGCTACGGTCGGGAGTTTTATAAAGATTTCCTACTGCATCGGGGGTTTTGTAAAGCTGTTCTTTACCATTATAATCTGCCTTGGCCAGATTACCAAAATCATCATAATCAAAATAGGTGATACTGGAGGTCATTTGGTTTACCGCACTGCGTAATTGCTGGTTGGTATCCCAGTTGTAATAACGTGATCCCGTGCGTTTGCCATTGGCAAATACTTCCTGCTCTTTTTGTTTTCCGCTGTTGTTGTAACTGGTTTTGATATGGAGTCCGCCGGTGGTAAATCGTTCTATTTCTCTTCCCAGTTCATCGCGTTTCAGGGTAGTTTCCCACTTCTGGTGCTGTTCTTTTAACTCATTGCTTTGGGCTTCTATTCGCTCAAGCTGTCCTCTTGAATCGTAATGAGTATTGATCTCTGCTCCTAATGAACTATTTATACTAATACGCTGTCCCAGTTTGTTGTAAGCGGAGGTAAGGGTAACGGCATTATCATTTGTATCGAGCTGCTGCTTCTGGGTTTCTTTTACGACACGCCCCATTTCATCACGCTCCAGAAGTATGCTTACATTTTGATTCACGGCTTCTGTTAAAAGTCCGTTTTTGTTGTAACTGTAGGTTTCCCAACTGCCATCGTGGTAGTCGGCTCTGGTGATGCGTCCCAATGCATCCTGCTCGTATTCGGTAAATCTGCCGTTGCCATGATCAATTCTGGTGACTTCCCCGGCAAGATTACGCTGGTATTTTTTTACCATACCGTCAAAGGCAGTTTCTTTTACAATTTGTCCGGCTTTGTTTCGGGCAAAATAGTACACTTCGTTGTCTTCGTTTTTGATGCCTTGCAGCTGTTCCATCTTGTCGTAATCAAAACGCACTTTTACACCATTTTGCTCACGCGTAGCAAGGCTTCCCATTGGGGTATAACTAAACTTAATGCTGTTTTTATTGTCTTTTAGGGCTATTACCTCATCATAATTGTTGTACGTGAACTGTATGACATTGCTGTCTTTCTCTACAATTTGCCTTACCCTGTCTAATGCGTCATAACTAAAGTAATCGGCCATTTGCATTGGAGTGTAAATCGCCTGTACCCGTCCACGATGGTCGTACTCCCATGATTTTAGCTTTTCATTATTCTCACGCCATTCTATAAGGTTGAATTGATCGTCATAAATCAATTCGAGTTTGTTGTTGTTTTTGGCCACTGTTGCCAATAGTCCATCATCATTATAAGTGAAATGACTGGTAGTTTTATCCGGAGCGATAATCGTTTTGAGCTGATCCGGTCTGTCTTCTTTGTACAGATAAACCGTTTTGTTTCCTTCGGGATCTATGGCTATCGACGGGCGGTTCTCCTCATCGTAAATCATGATTTCTTCGGTACCATCCGGATAAACAGTGCCGGTTTTGTTTCCTCTGTCATCGTAGTTAAAACCTAGTATACGTCCTTCGGGATCAATCTCGCGATAGAGTTCCATAAACTCGGTGTAGTCGTAAAAGGTACTGTTGCCCATTGGATCTTTTACCTGTGTGACCAATTGACTAGGCTCGTAATAATAAGTAGTTACTGCCCCGTTGGCGTCTGTTACTAAATTGTAACCTTCCTCAGGATGGTATTCCATCCAGCCTTCCTGCCAGCCTCCGTCACCCCAGGTGTGTGTACAACGGTTTTCATTATCGTATTCCCAATAAAAAGTTTGTCCGTTACGATCGGTTTTTTTGACCATCAAATGGTTTTCATATTCAATGGTTGTTGGTTTTTGAAGCGCGTCGATGATCGCATTTATGTTACCGTCCTGATCGTACTCGTAAGCTACCAATAGCTCATCCTGCTCCGGTCCGACAAGTTCCAGCTTTTGAATAAATCCGTCCTTAGTACTTACTTTGATCTCTCTGCCCGCAGCATCGATTATTTTTTTCAAACGGTTAGCTGTAAATTCAAAAATGATGCAAAGTCCGTTTGGATTGTTAATTTTAGTAAGCTGGTATTTTTTACCATTAAAAAGAGTAAACTCATACAAAAGTTTACTTTTATGTTCGTAGGCCGTATAACCTTCTTGTGTTCTTTTCAGGGTTATTTTTTCCTGACGCAAATAAAATTCTTCTTCAGGCAACAACATTGGAAAAGCTACAACTCGTCCGTCATCCATACGAAGTCCAAGGGCATCATCTTCAGGATATAACTCTACAGCTCTGTCGTATACACAATGTACGCCATGACCCAGCCATCCCACATATGGAGAATCTGAATACCAACTGCGCTCCCAGTTTAAAGGAATCGGACTGGCCAGTTCGAAATCGCTTCCTTCATAAATCACGGCACCATTAATAAGGTTTACAGGTTCGAATCCTGCTTTACACAATAATCTACTCAGTTTATTAGGACCTATAGCCCCTTTTAGAAGTTTATTGAATGCTTTTTTTCCGACTTTCATCAAGGTGCTAAAACCAATACTAGCTAATAAGCCTGTAAGGACTCCTCCCCAATCGGGAGGATAGGGTCCACCAACCATTACGGGTTTCCCCGTTGGGATAGGCAAGGAAAATGAAGTGGGGGCAAAAAGGGTTGGGGCAAACGGTAGCATCTTCTTGCCTATTTTGGTTTTTCCTAAAGACATCGATAGTGGGATGCCGATATCATTACAGGTCATTAGCATATGTCCTTTCGGGCTCATTCTGGTACTGTCTGAGAAAACAGTTTGTGAGGCGAAAAAGTTCATACTTTCATGGCCTATGATAGGTGTCATAAGCCAGGGTGGTGTAAAAAGCGGAATATGCACCAATGGAATTATGATTCCGCTGGTATCAGAATTCCCTCTTTTAAAACCATTAACATGTACGTTGGTACCTAAAAACGGAACATAATCAAAAGGATCCATCACAATACCTATATAGGGATGAAACGGGTTAAACGGCGGCAGGGTGGTAAAATGAATGTCTATACCTACCACAATGGTCAAATGATTATCGGTTAGTAACATAATTAATAGGTGTTGCTTAATTGATATTCCTCTTGTATCTGCTTGGCTATCTGTTTTGGATTGTCGTTCCAGTTTTCTCCAAAAATGAGTATCATTCGGTCGAAAACAGCTTCTTTCTCTGAATAACTAATTTTAGGATCATTCTCCAGATAACTGTTTGCTATAAAAGTAAAGTTGACGATTTTAAGAGTTTCGTCGGTTAGCGCATATCCGTACTCAAAAGCATCGTTTAAAATTTCGGTATAGCGACTGCCTTTTTTCTTGGCAGCCAGCAGTAATGCATAATTATACCCGTTGATAACCTGCATTCCGTTTTCTATTTCTTTGGCGATGGCCACTTGTTTCAGAAAATAATCAATTGCTGTATCGGTATTTCCGATGATGCTGTGATGCGAGCCTTTGTAAACTAATAATTGCATTAAAATTCCCGCGACATCCTCTTTCTCCTTATAAAGTGGAGTTGTTATTTTAATTCCTTTATCCAACAATTGATGAATAAGCTCCTTCTCATCTTTAAATTGAAACAAAAAGCTGGCAAAGATCAGATAAGACGAAGCCCAAAAACTGGTTTCTCCGGTACTCTTACTAATGTCGATAAGCTCATTGCCCAGTTTTTTAACTTTCTCCTGTTTTTTATTTTTTGCTGCCTCACCAATTTCAAACAAACATTTTCGATAACGCACCTGTGGATCGTTTGGGTTTCCCTGAGTCGCAATTTGTTGATAGGCTTTATTTATTTCCTGGTTCGGAATTTCTATACTGATTCCTTTTTCTTTTGCTGCCAGAATCACATCACGATACTGCTGCCTTTCCTGATAATCCAAAAACAGAAAACCTATATTTTCCGGTAGCAAAACAGCCAGTTCATTGAGGCTTTCCGTCAACAAATCGGTATTGCTAACTTTTTTTATCAAAAAACTTACGATTAGAAGATTTCCGGTTTTTGCTTCAAATTCTTTAAAACTAATGAGCATTTTGATATAGAATTCCTTAAGACCTTCAATACTAAGCTGATTAATTTCGGGAAGTACTTCTTTAAAAGTGGTAAAGTCTTTCCAATTCCAATTGGGATTTTTTTTCAGGTCCTCTTCAAAGGTTACAATCCATTGCTCTATGATAGAGATGTAAAAATCTTTTTTATCTTCAAAATCAACAACAAAAGCAACAAACGAATCTTCGGATTTACCATAGGCGGAAGATTCTAAGTGAATGAAAGCATCCAATAAAGGAAAATCTTCCTTAAAACAAACCATGCTGAATACTTTCGCTTTTGGTTTTTCTTTTCGGGTTTTAATCCAGATTTTTTGAATGTTCTCGACTCTTACAGCGACAGGATTGTGCGTATTATGCATTTTAAATTCTAATTTAAGTTCACCACTCCACCTTTAACATTGGTCATTGTTTTACCGTCTATATCAACAACTTTCCCTTCTGCCAAAATGGTATTTTTACCTTTAATATTAATACTTGGTGCTTCATTACCAATTTGTGTATCACTTTGTACACTCACCTCATCCGTACCAACAGCGACTATTTTTTTACTGTCGACATTGACTTCATTTATACCATTTATATTTACCTTTTCGTCAGCAAGAATGTTAATTTCTTTAGACAAAACGTCTATTTTGTTTGGTGCATAAATGGTCATGGTTCCGTCACCGTTCAATTTTATCATATTACCACTTGGGTCTGTTGCGGTAAAACTATTATCTCCTTCATCTAAAACTAAAGAAGTTCCTCCTCTGGTTGCAAAGCTCCTTTTGTTGTTATCCTGGCCACCGCCTCCACCGCTTTTTCCATGAAATACACTTCCCATAATGAAAGGTCTGTTTGGATCTCCATAACGGAAATGAACCATTACGTGATCGCCTACATCCGGAATAAATACCATTCCTCTGTTGGTTCCTACTTTGCCACTGCTTCCTGCATCAGGAGTTAGAACACGAAGCCAGGCCGTTTTCATAGAAGTACCTTGCTGCCAAAGCATTTGCACTCTAATTCTTCCTTTATTTTTAGGATCTGTATTGCTTTCTACCAAAGCTTGCTGTGTTTGTGCTATTGGATAAGCTACATCCGGTTCCGGAAGGCTCAGTACTTTTGAAGGTATTGCTCTGAAGTTATTCTCGTATTCTCCTAAATGCGTTGCATAATGGCTAATTTCGGTAATAATATAAGAGCCCACTTCTTGTGTTATCATACTTTCGTTTTCTAAAACACTCGATTTTATGTTGACTATGCTTCCTATTTTTAATTTTGTATTTTTAGTAGTTGCCGAAACATAGTTGGTATCGGCTGCAGCACTTTCCTGTTTCTTTTTTAAGAAGGATTCCAAAACCAAATCATCTCCTGTACTCACTATCCCGTGCGTAAATGCCGGTGTTGCGAATACCTCTTTAGAAGTGGCAAAAGCTTCATTACCTAATTTTGGCAAACCACCTACAGTATCTTTCGATTTTGCTGTATAACGTTTATCGGCACTTTCATTGTAAGTAAAAGCACTGAATTTATTTGGTACTGCCTGTACGGATATTTTTAGTTTTGAGATATCACTGTTGTAGGTTAGAGAGATTGGCTTGTCGAAACTTTTAGGTTTCCCGAAGATTAACTTTTCACCATCATAATACAACCATTCATTGTATTGTTTTGCCAATCGCTGAATGAACTGAAAATCGGTTTCAATATATTGATTCTGATAGTCCATTTTGCTGGTATACTCTGGATTTACCTCGTTTTGCAACTGCTCTCCTGCTCCATTTTTTATGGCATCTTTGACAATATCTTTTAAATTCATTTCTTCCCAGGAGTGTAGTTTTTCTCCCGATTCTAACAAGATGGTTTTAGAATAACCCGATACGACAATATGGTTACCCGAATGCCCCATTTCCTGATCAAAATCGATATTGGTCACTACTCCTAAAAAGTTGTTTTTGTCCTCAAGGATGATGTGTACCACTTTACCTAACCAGGCCTGAGCATTCTCGAGAGTATAGGCCAAAGGACTTTCGACAACAGCATGGGGAACACGAATTTCAAATCGATGATGATCGTTTATCACTTGTACCAATTCTATGCTGGTAAAATGACTTATTCTCTTGGAATCTATTCCAAAAATTATGGTTTGTGGTATCATTATTTTAATCTTTTTAGTTAGTACTAACTATTTATGTCTATCAGATCAGTGTGGTGTTATTTAATTTTTATAAATCTTGTATTGATTATTGTATTTAAGGAATGTTATTATTAGCTGTATTTAAAAACTTCAATAATGCCTCGTTGTCCTCTAACATTTCGGAGGTTAAATTCAGCTCTTTAGTACCTTGATGTGTTATTAAATTTTTACCAATTTTGTAATAATGAACGGTTGTTTTTCCTTCATAATTCAAGCTGTTCGCGCTTATAATTATGTTGTTTTTTTCATTAAAATAAAAAGAATTAATCCCGGTTGTAATAATATCAGATCTTTGTTTGAACTGATAATTAATTTCTTTTTTATGAATTAAATCAATCGCAATCAGATTTATTCTATTATTTACCTCACTCAGGGGCAATAAAAGAATATGATTATTTGAGATGTAAGCATTTGTCGATTTATCATTGGCAATAAGACCATTTATGGGAAATACATTATCGAACCGATTTGGATATGCTATTCTAATAATATTATTTCTGCCCTGATTCACATAAATACTATCTTTATAATATTTAATGGTATATAAAACTCCCTTTCGGTCTTTAACTTCTAAACTGTCAATTTCAAATTTTACCTGTTCCTTCTTAATTTCATTTATCGGAATAACATTTTCTTTATTCTTCGAATTACATCCAAGAAAAACAAAAAAAGTTACGATTATAAGCAGCTTAAGTTCACTAGTTAATTTCATTTGAAATAGTGTTAAATTTTTCGTTCTGAATCACCAATTGTCTCTTTTCTTCTTCCAGTGTACTTTTTACCGGATCATTAAATAAAAGTGAATTGCCGGTCAGGATTGTATTTATTTCCTTTAACCTTTCTTTATTAGCCTCTGTCTGAAAGTCTAAACTATTTTTAAAACGCTTCTTTACTCCGCCGATTTGTTTGAGCAGATGTTCTCCGTAATGATTGGCACCGCTGCTGTCCATATCAGCATTATAGGCGTACTTTCCTCCATGTCTTTCTTTAGCTGTGGGATAATATGTTCCGGTATTAAAAGCCTTGTCAATATCATCTGCTGTTATGGTATCATTTTTTATTATACTGGAAAAATGACTCCAGTTTTTGTCTATTTTGTTGAAATAATCCGTCAAAGCAGCCTGATACCCCCCTGAATTGGAGTAATCTTTAACTGTACCGTGACTGGTACTTCTTTTGAAAGGTTTTCCCATAACTCCAAACAAGTTATAGTCCCCATGTTTTATTGCGGATGCTCCGTATCCACTTTCTAAACTTGCCTGTGCCAATACTAATAATGCTCCTTGAGATGATGCTCCTTTTGCTTTTGCAAAATCATATATTTCGACTGCAATTGTGGTCAAAAACTGATGATGTACAGGTTTTTCTTTTTTAGGCGGCGCACTTATAGCTTTAGCTTTAACATCTTCGGCTACACGATTACCTTGCGGGCTCCTTCTTTGCATCATTGCGCCCACTTTATCCGTATTTTCCCACTGACCTGTTTGTCTATTATACTGGGGCCCTTTAACTCCTAATGAACTAGCGTTCTTATGTTTTCCTGAAGATGAAGATTTAGCCATGAGATTGTTTATTAGATTGATATACCTCAATAGTCATAAAACAATATCTCTTTTGGGGATTTATTTCGTAGGTTCTTTTTTGTGGTATCATTGGGGTTTTGGGTATTATTTTATTAAGAAGACTTTAATATTAAAGTTGCTTTAATATAAAATCCCTCAGAAAAGTCTATTTTTAGAAATACACTTATCTACTGCATAAAAAGAAAAAAACATTTCAACTTCCCTGACAACGGAATTAAAAACAGGCCGAGCAAAAATCTCTTTTTAAGATTTTACTTCAACTGAACCGCTAAAATTAAGGGTTAAAAAATCCGGATCTTTTTATTTTTAAGGAAAGAAACAAGAAGCGATAAAAACATCGCTTCTTGTTTCACAACTAGTTAAAATTAGATTTTAGCCCAGTTGTTATCTAATGTTGCATTACCTAATGTAATTTTCTCTGCAGAGAATGTAATCTCAGTAGTCATTGGAGTTTCAGCCAAAGCGTCTAACTGCTCACTAAAGAATACGATAAAAGCATTTTCAAAAGAAAGCTCTTTCATTACCTGCTCAGAGTCAGCTTTGAAAAATTTTACTTTTCCGCTTACTGGTTTGTGTTGACTGTTTACCGCTTGTTCGATAACTGTAGTGTTGTCTGTAGATTTTACTCTTAAGTTTAATCTACCTCCTTTAATTTCAGAAGAAACTGCTCCTTTACCGTCAGTATGTCTTAACATATCAACTTTTGAAAATAATACTTGGTACTCGTTTCCTTCGAATTCTAAAACTGCTTTAAATGCCATAATAAAAAATTTAAGTTGTTAAAAAATGTTTTTTTTTAGAATCCTCTTTCTTTTTGTATGACTAGTATGAACAAAAAAAAGAGGTATTCTACTATGATTTTAGAATACCTCTTTTTGTACTAACGTACTTTTCATAATTGCTTCTTGTAGGAAGATGAGGGTGATTCGCAATCAATATTTGTACGAATATACAAATACAATTTTGAAAAACAAGCCAATTCGTAATCTTTTTCATAAAAATAAAGAAAAAATCCTGCTTTGCACCAATCAAAAATGTAAGAATCCAGCATTCACGGGGGCTGACAGAAAATTCATCTTTTTCTTCTACAGCCAAAGTAGTCGTATAAAAAAAATCCTATCGGGCTATTTCTTATTTTTTCAATACTTTTTTTATGAATTTATCCAGTTCTTTGGATTCATAAAAATCAAATTTCCTTTATTTTCATTTTAATTTTATGAGTTTCAGTGAAAGTTTTTTTTAATAGGATACTACATTTAGTAGCATGGTTCTTTTTTATTAAAAATACAATTTGGAAAACGAACATCTACTGAATCTTTTAAAGTATATGTCTTTGTACTTTCTATTGACCCATTTTTATTATAATATTTCCATTCTCCAAATTTGAAATTATTTTTTACTTCACCTTCTTCTTTTAAAGTTTCTTCTGAATAATCCTGAGTCTTACCATTCCATTCAGCATAATAATAATTTTTCAAAAAACCATTCCCTTTTAAAAGAAAACCATTTTGTTTAATAAAATCATAACGTATATCACCTTCATTATTATATGAAACAGAATACATACTAGGACGAGGATTATTATTTACATTTATTGTATAACCTGTTGGTTTCCCCTTAATAATATAAACTATATAATCAATATTCTCGTCTGAGCGATAAAAAATTTGAAGACTATCAATTTTACTTTTTTTATAGTATAGTTTTCCATTCTTCATACTATATTGTTTCTTGACAACTTCAAGGCTTTTGGAATGTTTAAAATCATAGTCTCTGATTGTGGCTATGTTATTATCATTATACCAGTTATCTGTTTTCTTAAATTTGCTTCCTAAATCTCTACAAGCTGTTTTATAGTGCGGTTTTGAAAAAGATATAGGAACTGGTTTTTCAGGTATATTTTTATCTTGCGCAATACTAGTTGAAACTAATAAAGTAGTTATAATTATTGAAAATAGTTTTTTCATTTTGGAAAAGATTAATGATAATAAGTTTTTGTTTCATCTTGTATAATTTTCCACTGCCATTTATCAAATGTTTTTTGGTTTGACAAATCGTAATCCATAATATTTTCTGTTTTCCTATCTTCAAATTTATGTGGATTTTTTCTTAAAATATTTAATTCATCTTCATAATATTGAATAATATCATTATAGGCATTAATATTAAGATCTAACGTTCTAATAGCATTTGCTTTTTCTGTAGGATGTGTATCATAATAGGCACGATTTGTACTTAAGTGATTCGTTTTATTGATTTTTTCTTGGTTTTGTTTTCCACGATTCTCATTTAATTTGTTTTGGGCATCAGTAATTTTTTGCTGAACAGTTTGTCCTTCTTTAAAAGTATGCTCCAACCCTAAAGTATGAGCAATTTCATGCGCATAAGAAGGTAAATGAGCTAAATTACTTTTAAAAATAATACAATGTTTATTGTTAAGAGGGTTATTATAACTAGATCCTCCAGCTGTTGGAGTTTTTAACGGACATAAATAAAGCAGTATACATTTTTGTCTGACCATATTTCCATAAAGCAAGCCAAATTGAATATTAAATAAATCTACACTCTTTCCTGATTGCACTTCAAATGTACTTCTATTACTAATTATATCCTTTATCCTTGAATATTTACTATCTGGAACTGCTGCGGGATTTGGGCTTTTTCCAAGATTTGCTGTTTCAAATGTATTAGTACTCAATGGCATTTTTAGGAAGTTTCCTGAACTATCTTTATCGATTAATTTTACTTGTATTAGTCCCTGATTAAGACTGTTTTCATTTAGATACTTTTCTAAACCTGATAGCCCTCCAATTTTTGCAAACTCTGTATCGATTATAGTTTCTCCAAAAGCAGGATTATCACTTATAAAAGCTTTTATAACATAAACATTAATTGTATATTTTGCTTGATCATTATTCTTCATAACCATCATTTTTCCTACTTCTTTCTTTTCTTCTATACCTGTAGCTGCATCTTTTAGTTTTGCAAAAACTTTTATCTGTTCATTTTTAGTAAATGCCTTATTACATTTCACCTTTACCTGATTATTTGCTAAATAAAAATCTTTGGTAGTAGTTCCTCCTAAATTTTTAGTTTGTTTTCCTCCTGCTATTAATCCGTTTAAAGGAATGTTTGCTGGTGTTACTATCAAATCCGGATTACTACTTTCAAAAGTGATTTCTGTAGCATCAGACGATAATGCTTCTAACGCTTCTATCTCAATATCCAATTCAGCCTCCTGGTTAAGCATAAGATTCAAAAAAGAATTATAATAATCTTTACTGTAAGGAGAGATACCATCACTTACATCAGTAGTTTTATATTCAGTTTTTAATTTTGCGGGATCCAGAGATAATTCCTTATTTGTACCGCCTACACTTGTAATTGGATAAATATACTCATCCCGCATCCAATCAAATCCATATTCTCCCTTATAAGTTGAGGGTCTTCGAAAATGAATTATAAATGATTTTAATTTAGAAGAAGACACAATATTCTCCGGCACTGGCGCAGCTGTAGTATCAATCTTTTCCGGTGCATTGCGTTGCGCAGAATCTGTGATTTTAATATCAACTCCTCCATAATTGCATTTAATTGTGCTTTTAAGAAGTAATGGAAATTTTTCCTGAAAATACACTGTTCCCACATCTTTCCAGTCGGCAAGCTGCATTACTGAAGCACATGGACTTGAACTCTGCGGGCTTTTTTTGCAGTTGCCTTTAAAGATTACGCTCTTCTTGTCTTTCTCGACAATCGTTGCAACTTTTTTGTCTTGTATGGTAGGGGTGTCAAAATTTACTTTTAGGTCGCCCTCCGGAACGGTACATAAATCGCATTTTAGTTTGGCTCCGTCGATAACAAATTTTAAGCCATCTTCGGCCTCCTCTTTTTCCTCGCGTTCTTTTCGTTTTTGAGTATTATCTGGTTTTGCCATTAAAGTGATGTTTTATTAATGTTATACAAAATGCTCAATCTTTCTTTTTCTATTTCTAATGTTGCCAATTCTATTTGATGTTCTCTGTACTCTATAGTACCATCATATTTTATACTATCCGTCTCTGCTTTCTCTTCAAAAGGTTTTCCTTTTATGAAGTAGGCATCCAATTTTTCATCTTTTGGATGAATATGTTCCAACATTACAGTGCCACCACAATCTATTATTTTTTTCTGCCGTTCAACGGGGGACGAGTTTCTGTATAAACTGAAAAAATACAAACCAAACATTTTATAATCGGAGAAGAAGGTTATCATTTTTTGCTCATCTTCTAACGAACTGCTAATATCCTGCAGGTATGATGCTACAGCAAAACCTACATTATCTATAGCCAATTTGGCACGTACCATTTCCCATCGCTTCCCCAGTTCCTCAAAATTTACTATTTTGATTATTCTACCATAATTATTTACTTCTACTTCAACTTCGTCAAAAGCAGCTCCTATTCTTTTGAGAAAAATAATATTCTCTGTAGATAAATTACTTGTGATTTCAATCTCCGAAAGAAATAACTGAAACAACTTATCATTTCCGTTGTCTTTGTACCTCGTGATAGCAATCTTTCGGGTGTAATTTATTTTTTTTACCTTTTTTGGATTAGAGAAATCTGTTGTTACTGTTTCAAATACGAACTCATTTATTTTATCAAGCTCAGGGAATATAACATCGTAATCTAAATAGGTCATACTTTAATGTATTTTTCTTTTTCTGCCTTCATTGGGCTGCATTCCGAACCAATCTCTCGTTGAGGACCAATGCAGATATTCATTCCTTAACTTTCTCAACATGGTTTGTCCACTGTAACCCACAACAGTAATTCCCTCTATAGTATATGTTTTCATTTCAGGCTCTTTTTGGGGTATTTTAAGCGTCTCAAAATCTAACTTAGGTTTATATTGCTCTACCCGTAAATTATCGATTGGCATCTTGAGCTCTTCGTATTCATAAGTATGATTTTTGAGTTTTTGCTCTATTTCTTGTATTTCAGCTTCCCTCCTCTCCTTTTCTATCCTTTCCAGTCTTCTTTGTTCGATTACTTCATCGCTCACAAAATCCCATTCTTTCACCTCATTAGTTTCATCCAACGCGTAAGGTGTTAAATAGCTTTCCACATGTGTTAGAAAATCATCTAATGGAAATTTTACAGCGGTTTCTTCTACAAAATATTCCTTCATTTCAGTACTTCTGGCATAAGTTTCCATAAAGTGCAGCGGAATATAACTGTACTCTTTTTTAACTCCTTCATACTGATCTTCTGTTCCTTCTATTTTTTTTCCACGGATTCCTGTAAGTTTACGATAAGGTGGCAAACTCCATTGAATTTTTGTTTCGATTTGATCTTCTTTATACCAATACTGTCTGATCAAATCTCTTCTCAGTGCTTCTAGCCCAATTTTATCATCAAAAAAACCATTTGGAAAAACAGAAACATAATGCCTGTCTTTCATCTGAGTTCCGATTTCATCGATAACCTCTTTCTCGGTCATGTAAGCTCCTCCTATATCGCAATGTACTCCCGGAAAATTTTTTTCGATAAATCTGCCGGGAATTTGATTGATTCGGGTAAGGGCAAAATTTTGACGATGCTCATCTTTGGCCGTAAAGTGTACTACTTTCTGACAGTGTAAATTATTCAGATGCAGTTCGCTAACATCATCGTTAAAATGTGTCGACCAGGCTTCTTTTATTAATTTTCCTCCTCCTTCGTCTTTCACATTTCCATAATCATCATAATGATCCCGAACACCATTTTCTTCAAAATAAGAGGAAACGGTATCATAAATCCCAACAAATCGGACGATGATCTCTACATTTTTCAAATCATCAAAATCAAGGCTGGTTTTTTTTAGCAAACTGTATCCCAAATGCCCCATCTTAGGCAACTGATCTCTTATTAAATAACTGTTGTCTATCTCGTAATTATCGACATCTACAAAGGCATCTCGCATTTTTTGTATGCGAACGCTACCGGATTCCGAATATGGATTTTCTATATATTCTACCCCACAAGGGATTCGTTTTTTCACTGCATTTGCATAACCACTGTCATGGTTTACCTCGTAGACTAAATTTCTGGACGTAGCAGCGCCCCGACTAAATCCAAATACATCGAGTGTGATTTGAGTAAGTTTTGTTGCATCATCACTCTCTGCCATCTTCTGTGCTACTTTATCTGCAATCTGTTCACAGGCGTTACGCACTCTGGCACGTATACCTGTTTGTCCGGAACCAAAGGCAAAACCGTCTGTACTGTCGCGCATTAGATTATCTGTTCCCATACCCGGCACGTAAATGGCGTACTTTTTTTGTTCACAGCATTGCCACATTCGAGCCACGTTGGTGTAATCGTTACTATAACTGTTATCTGTTCCCATACGATCCAGACCAAACTCGTTTAAAGGAACTCTATAGGAAGCCACCAGGTATTTGTCTCTTTCATCGATGGCTCTAAACTCGGCTTCCTCGGCAGGGGTTTTATTTTTCTTGGAGAGAAGTTCTTCTATCCGTCCTTTGTTTTTTATTTTTTTATACTTTTTTTGGTCTTCACTTTCCAGCGTCGCATTGTCTTTTGAATAATCAATATTTCCATCTGCATCTTTACCACGGCTATGCTTGTTGCGCATATCGGTATTCGTCTTATTGTTAAGTGTACCATCAATAAAAATTCCAAAACTTACACGTAATTCTTCTTTTTTGATATCATCGGCTGCTGCTCCTGTATTGTATACAAATGTTTTTCCCATAACAATGATTCTGTTTTTGTATATTCTTTTAGTAAATACGATTCGTAAACTAGTGTTTTTCTGTATAAGACTAATTCTGATAAGTAGTGAATTTCACTGGTAATTCTTTTCCGTTACCTTTTAGTGTAATGGTAGAAGAATTATAGGATTTACCAATTTTCACCTGCATTTCTATGGGTGCTCCAGGCTTTAGTTTTTCAATATCTCTAAACGTCTCGCGAACTTCCTCGTCTTTAAATATCAACTCTAAATAACCTGTTTCTCCATTCTCTTTGCTGTAATCAAAACTTATTTTGGAGGGTGCCGCATTTTCCTGAAGCGGTACATTCATCTCTTTTTTTTCCGCAAGAGACTGCCCTAAAGTATGACTCAAAAAATAAATTTTATCGGGCATCTTTTCTCCTTCAGGAAATGAAAAAACAGGATGCCAATTGTATTTGTATTCTCTTGTAACTATGCTTGACTCAAAAACGTTTGTTTTACTTTTTTTCAATGGTATAACATCTTTACCGTTTTTTAATGCGGCTCCCAAATAGTCACTGCCCGGGTTTATTTTAACTTCCAGATCAATATTTGCCTCAGGATTCTTTTTACGCAGCTCTTTGAAAGCATCAAAAATTTCTTTTTCATCAAAAATGAATGAACCGCTATAGCCCTGTCCATTTTTATCCCACCAACGAACTCCTAAACTTCTCGGAATTGCTCTTTCCTGATACTCATTTTTAGCAAATTCTTTTTCTAACAGCGTCTCCCGCTCTCCATTAAACAGGGCAAATGACAATTCATCCTGCACTTTTCCTTCTCTCACTAATATTGCTGTAGGACGCCAGTTGTATTTTATGCGGTAGCTGTCCCAGAGTCCGTAAGGAATGGGTTTGTTTTTATTTGCTTCCTGAACTTCAGGTGCTATAATTTTCGGATTTTTTAAAGTTCGTTCTCTGTCTGCAGGATCAAATAATAGTCGTTCGTGACTGTCCAAAGAAGCTATTTCTTTAGCACTTATCTCTGTCTTTTTTCCTTGATAACGTCCTATTTCTACATCTTTCTGTCCACCTTTCAACCAAACGACTACTACACCACCGGGAGCAAAACCTACCGTAATGTACTTGTAAGTCGTCATTACTTTTCCTTTTTTCTGAACGTTGCTTTGAAAGCCTTCGTTGAATAGTTTTACCATTTTAGGATAGTCCAGTTCTGTATCGATATGATACATCACATCTTCAACATACGAATACCACGTACAGTTAAGTCTTTGTGGAATTGGTTTTTCGCCCTGACTCATCCCTGAGGAATTTTCTCCCCATTCTCCTATACCAGTGGTTGTACCAAAACCGTATATACTGGTTGTACTGTTAGGTTCTTCGTTTACACCATTTGATACTAACGGGCCTTCAAGCCAGCCTCTATATACTTGAATTGGGTATCCTGAAGGACAACTTAAACCTTCCTGCCATTTAAAATTTGTTTCCATATTACTAAGAGGGGCTTTTATTGCGGAGCTGTTAACCTTTTTATCGGTTTGCTTTTTCTCCTGGCAAGAGCTTGTTAACGTATTTGTTATAAGAAATAATAGTAAATAAAGGGCTATTTTCTTCATGCTTTTTAAGTTTTATGCATACTGGTACTGTCTTAATGAACTACTTGTAAATATATCAAAAGTAAGATACATCTCATATTTTTTCTTTAACTAAACCTGTTTCAGTATGCCATACATAGTGGTCAACTCTTTACTCTATTACAATTATGATAAGAATGCTTCATCTAGTTTTCAATTCCATTTTTATTAAAATACTCCCTAAAAGTTTTTTTAAAATTGGATAAATTTTGAATTCCCGATTGTATTATTTTCTCCTTACTATAGATTTCATATTTCCCGTTTCCGGTTTCTTTCCCTGTCCAGACAATTCCGGATTCAATCTTTCCGGATGCATTCGTTTTTAAATAACTAATTACCGGAGGAGCAAATTTTTCGGCATAACTTCTTAAATAGATTCTGTAAAGAGCATCTTCTTTCGAAAAAAAATGGGCTATTGAATTAAAGGCGGAATCTAAATTTTCAGCACTTGCAACATGATTTAAACTAGTAAAAAGCTTTATCAGATTCTGATCAAAATTTTCGTCGAGATCTTTGAGATCAAAGCTGCTTATAGAACTCTTTATTTTGTTATTGACAAGAAAACTATAGATGCTGTTGCTTTTGGGTAACTGATCAATATTCAGATTTATAGCTTCAAAATAGCCTACTATTTTCTTCTTATACAATAGTTCGCTTATTTGCATTTGATCTTTAAAATAGATCTTAATAGCAGCAGCTGATTTTTCTCCGTTACTAACGGTAATGGTATCTTTTTCTTTAGTAAAACTGAAGATATTTCCATAATTCACCGCGTACATTTCTACCATAAAACTTTCCAGTTTTCCGTCAATATACTTTTTTGATAAGGTACCGCCTTCTATTTCTGCTTTTTGTATTTCTTCTGCTTGTCCGAAAGATGGCAAACTCATCAATAATAAAATAAAAAATAATAACTGCTTCATTCTGATTTGATATTACAATTACGTTTTCTTTGCCTGTCTCGATCGTTTCAATAAGGATAAACCATTATAAGTGCGCTTGCATTATCCTTTATTTACTTTGGCATCAATGGCACCCAGCACTTTTGAGATTCCCGAACTTTTTATCAAAATATCTCCTCCTATGGCTTTATGAGTTGTGGTCGCTGTAGTTTTACTCAAATTACCATTGATCTTTACGGTTTTGTCCCCTGATACTTTTTGCTCGTACATGTTTGTAATTAGTTTGTAGAGTTCTGTAATATCAACTGTACTGCTTTTTCCAACTTTTAAGCTGCTGTTACCGTCAATAGTGGTTTTCTTATTGCCGCCTACCCCTACAGTCATATTTTTACCAACAGTAATATCCAGATTATCACCAACATTGATGGTCATATTTTTAGGTGCATTTACGGTAATATTACCTTCACCATCCAAATAAACACTGTTGTCTGACGGATCTTTTATCAAAATACTTTTCTGCTTATCATCAAAAGTGATGGTACTTCCGCAACGGGTAAAGAAACTTTTAATATGATTGTCCAGCTTACCGCCTTCACCTGTTTTTCCGTTAAAAATACTACCAATCACATAGGGTCTGTTAGGATCATTGTAACGAAAACTAACCATTACATGATCGCCTACCTCGGGTATGGTTACCCATCCGCGATTTTTATTTACCACATCGCTGATTCCGGCATTAGGAGTTAGTACATACAGCCAGGGTGTTCGGGATTGTTGCTTTTTTTGCCACAATAATTCTACACGGACTCTTCCATTGCCACTCGGATCATCATTAGCCACTACCACAGCTCTTTGTTCCTGCGCTATTGGCATGCCTACCTGTGGCTCGGGAAGTTTTTTTATTTTAGCCGGAAGTGCTCTGAAACTATTTTCGTACTCTCCAATTTCAGTAGCTTTATGGGTGATTTCGGTAATAATATAAGTACCAATTTCATTCGATTCAAATTGTGTCTTATTTGTACTCAATCCTTTTTGCAGTACCTCTGATTTATCTAATATTTGCTGAGATTCGATATTAATAATAGAGCCGATCCTTAGTTTTGGATTGGAGCTTGTTGCCGAAATGTAGTTTCCTTCTGCCGCTATACTCTCCTGTTTCTTTTTCAGGATACTCTCAAAATATACGTCATCTCCGGTACTAAATTGTCCGAACTCGTAAGAAGCTGTACTGTATAACTTTTTGGAAGCTTCGAAGGCATCTTTACCTAATTTCGGTAATCCTTCTACTATACTGTCATCTGTTTGTGCCTGATAAAGCTGATCAATATTTTCATTGTAAGTATACCCACTGTACTGATGGGGTTTTGCTTCTACCGATATGCTTAAATTAAACAGGTCTTTGTTGTAAATTAATTTTATGGGAGAACTTTCTTGTTGTGGTTTTCCAAAGAAAAGTTTTTCTCCATCATAAAATAACCATTCGTTATATTGTTTCGCCAATCTCTGGATATACTTAAAATCCGATTCCAGATACTGCGTTTGATATTCAATTTTTGAAGTAAATTCGGGCTCGATTTCATATTGCAGCTGTTCTCCCGCGGCAGTTTGTATGAGATCGTGCACCATATCTTTCAAATTGAGATTTTCCCAGGAATGTAACTTTTGACCGTAGTCTAACAAAATAGTTTTAGAATATCCTGAAATAACAATTTGACTGCCTACATGCCCCAATTCTTGCTGATAGCGAACGTTTGTTATAATTCCTAAAAAATTATTATTACCGCTTAGCCTGATATGAAGTACTTTTCCAAGACATTCCTGGGCACTTTCCATCGTATAGGCCCGAGGTCGTTCTATAACAGAATGTGGAATACTTATTGAAAACTCATGGTGAGTATTAATGCTTTGCTTTAAATCGATTTTAGTAAAATGAGAAATTTCTTTGCCGTCTATACCAAAGATTATTTTAGGAATGACCATAAATCTGTCTAGTTTTAAGTTTAATTCTTTAAAATTTTTAACTTAAACAGAGTATAGTCAAAGCCCTTTATTGTAAAGTTCTTCGCGCCGAATTCAATTTTAAGCTAAAAGATGTCATATTCTGAAAATAAAAAAACAAGAAGCAGCTGTGTGCTGCTTCTTGTTTTATGAGAAAAATTAAATTTTAGCCCAGTTGTTATCCAGTGTAGCGTTACCTAATGTAATTTTCTCTGCAGAGAATGTAATCTCAGTAGTCATTGGAGTTTCAGCCAAAGCGTCTAACTGCTCACTAAAGAACACGATAAATGCGTTTTCAAAAGTAAGTTCTTTCATTACCTGCTCAGAGTCAGCTTTGAAGAATTTTACTTTTCCGCTTACCGGCTTGTGCTGGCTGTTTACTGCCTGCTCGATAACTGTAGTGTTGTCAGTAGATTTTACTCTTAAGTTTAATCTTCCTCCTTTAATTTCAGAAGAAACTGCTCCTTTACCGTCAGTATGTCTCAACATATCCACTTTTGAAAATAATACTTGGTACTCGTTTCCTTCGAATTCTAAAATTGATTTAAATGCCATAATAAAAAATTTAAGTTGTTAAATAAAGTTTTTTTAGAATCCCCTTTCTTTTTGTATGACTAGTATGAACAAAAAAAAAGAGGTATTCTACATGATTTTAGAATACCTCTTTTTGTACTAACGTACTTTTTTGAATTGCTTCTTGTAGGAAGATGAGAGTGATTCGCAATCAATATTTGTACGAATATACAAATACATTTTTAAAAAACAAGTTAATTCGTAATCTTTTTCATAAGAATCAAGAAAAAAAAGTGACATTTTAAATTCAAAAATGTAAGAATCCAGCATTCGCAAGGGTTGACAGAAAATTCATCCGTTTTAAAAAACAAATAGTAACTTCAAAAAAAAATCTAATTACTAAAAAATATTTTTCCAAACATTCTTTTTTGCTTCTTCATCTAACCCCTATAAACGCAAAAAGAGATATTCTGCATAATTTTAGAATACCTCTTTTTTTCTGTTTTTTACTGATTCAATTTAATCTGTAACATTCTTCATGAAAAACAACAGTATAAATCCCAGCAGCACAACGGTTATGTGCAACACTATTGAATTGACCTGTGGCTGTAAAGAATTGACCTGGTTCTTTAAGTCTAAAGTTGCTGTGGTATGAATTTCATTAATTTTGTTCACCTGCTTTTGTAATGAATCTATTGTCTTGTTCAAATACAAAATATTCTGATGCTGATTCGAAAACAGTCTTTTCACTTCTTTATCAGACAGTGCTCTTTTTTTTCTAATCACTCCCGTTTTAGGCTCTTTTAGTGTCAGTTCGCTAACGTCTTCAATTTTATTATTGTTTACCGCAAAACTGTCGTTTAGCTTGTTCACTAAGAAAAAGATAAATACAATATAAGAAAGCAAAAACGTAGGCAAGATGTAATGAATAAATATCTCAAGCGCTTTAGGCTTTGCGGCATTGTGTATATTGTTTATCGTACTGTAATTGGTGAAAAAAATAGGCTCTTGTTTTTTTTCATTGTGCTGTCTCTCTGCTTTAAATTTTTCTTCTAAATCAATTAGTTCAAAGCGATCGAGGCTGTACAAACCTAAATTCTCATTTAGTTTTTTATGATGTACCATCCAATTGAGTACTTCTTCGATCTGATATTCTGTAATACTCGGATTTTTAAGCCTCCACAAAATTTCTTTTTTGGTAAACTCGCACGGTTTCCCTTTGCTTTCAAAATAAAATAACTCTAAAATTATTTCATGCAAAGGTTTCGTCATTTCTATTGTATTGATAAGTTCCATAATCGTTATTTTATAGTAGCATATTTTTCGATATATAATAATGTTTGAGTTGAGACTCCTCATCAAAAACCTCAAAAGCACTATTTCTGACCATTTTCTCTAAGGCTTCCACTTTAGCATTTAAGCCTATAAACAGCGCCCTGAAATCGGCTGGTTTTCTCTTAAACTTCCTGATATCTTTAATTCTTATGGTATGCAGATCAGAACTGTTTACAAATACTCTTGTCTTAAAATAAAACAGATCTGCCAAAGAATTTCTATTTCTCAATGGCTCAGTCTTTCTGATAATTGAAGCAAATGTCTGGCACCTGTCTTTAAAATTCAGAATCTCTACTTTATCAATATTTTCATTGGTATATTCCTTGCTTACTAACTCCCTATAATTTTCAATAAGCTGTTTGATTTCATTTTCAGTCAGTAAAATGTGTACTTTACTTTCTAAATCATTATCCAGCGAATCTTTTGCATTTATCGCAAAGGTTTCATTTTTATACTTTTTAGGCACATCTGTACTTGTGCTGTCTTTTAAAGGAGAATTTTCTATAATGTTTTTAACGGTTGCACTTGGCTGGCTTCTTAAAAAGCTAAATTCATTTTTATACTGATTCAGTGATTTTAGCAATGCATTGTTAGTCTTGATCGTTTTACTGATAACGGTATCAATGGCCTTGTTGATCGTTTCAGGAGTAAGCTCCCCATTTAACTTAGGAAATACAATTCCGCCATTAAAATTACTTTTTAAAGGAGCATTGTAGATGTACTCATTATCCGCTTCACCATTATAAACAAATTCATCATTTTTAGGAACCAGTTTTGGATCTACATAATAGTTCTGAATGTATTTTTTATTGGCATTACTGGCATCACTTAAATAGGCTTTACTCTGCGAAATAAAATCCTGATTATCAGAACTGTTTTCATTTCTAAAAAGAATGTACAATAACTTGGCATTATTCTTAGCCAATGCGCTCAGATTGTCCTGTAAAACGGTATTTATTGATCCGTCTAATCCTGCGAGAATAAAAAAATTGTTTTCGTAATTTGGTCCCGCACTCAGAAACTGAGTGATGTTTATGTTATTGTTGGGTAAAATATTATCCTTTGTAATTTCTTCCGGTGTTTTGATACTTTTTTCAATTAAATCAAACCACTTTGAAAAAGAGGATGTTCTAAGCAAATAATAACTTTTAGACTTCCCTTTCGCAATAAACGAATACGTAAAATTATAATTGGCATACAAGTCACTGCTAGTCGTTAGTTTTAAATTTTGCAATGCCGAAAGTGTCTTTTTCAGGTATTGTTTGGTACTGCCGTTGTTCTCAAAAACGTAAAAAAAGTTAATCGTTTTACTTTGCACATCGATCTGCTCGATTGTCTTTATGGTAATATCGTCTCCTTTTAAATTTGTAATTTTATTTTTGTCGTGGTTCCAGACATTTACTGGTAATAAAATCTTAGTGGTGGTATCGAATCCGACAGCATCACTGGATTGATTTTCATTTACGAAAAAGGTATTTCTGTACAGTTCGTTTGCATGAAAGTTGATTTTACCCGAAGAAAACTTCAACGTATCAGCAGGATTCAGTTTCACCACCACATTGTCTGTTATGGGATTCAGATATTGCAAAGGAACCCAACCAAACTTAAAATTAGCGGTGTCTTTTGGCATCAAATCATCAGAATTGGATACAAAGGCTGAATTTGCCGTTTTGTTTATATGGTAAACATACACAAAGTCATTTAGCTTTATCCCTTTTTTTGTTGCAGTTTCTAAGTTAGGATCTCCTTTTAACAGAAGGGTACTTTTTTTGACGTTATTGTTACTGTTTACTAAATTATCCAGCGTATTACAAGCCACAAAATACTTTACATATTTTAAATTAACCTGATTCTGAATCGCTCTGCCGTATTCCAGTACATTTTCTTTTTTAATCCATCCCAGATATTGTACTTCTTTAGCTTTAGAAAAATGGTTGTCTTTACTTCTTAAAGCAGAAAATGTTCCTTTGGGTTTTCCAATCAGTTTTTTATCCGCAACGACAACTTCATAATAATTCTTATCTTCATCAATAACGTACATGGGAGCCAAAATAGCGGCCTTATTTTTTACTTTAGCGCCATAAGGTTCCTCATAAATTTTATTCTCATTTCGATCTGAAAAAACCATTTTCAATTCCGGCCTTTTCTTTTCTTTTTGCTCCTGATTATCGTAAGTATTAACGGTTTCTCCTGTTTTTTTCAGAACGTTTGTGCTGTTCTTAACCTGCGAAAAAAGGGTACTTGTGATCAATAAACAAATTAAAGACGTATATCGAAGTAAAATGCTGCTTTTCATCTATTACTTTGTTTTATTTTTAGTTTTTTGAGTAATATTGATCTGCTTAAAGCACTTAATATTATCTAATTTTACATCCTCAATTATGGTTTCATTGCCTTCCAGATAATGAAGTCCCTGACAGTAACTTAAAAAATCGTTGTATTTTTCTTCGTTGACTACTACCACAACATCAGACAAATCATTGCAGATGTATTTATTTTTCAGATAATTAACCTGCTCTTTATATGTTCTGGTATCTCTCGCTCCCAGATTGGCAATGGTTTGAAGCCGTTTTTTAATATCGTTCAATACAATACCTGAAGAATCTACAGCCTCCGGTTCTTTGAAAGGTTCGTACAATTGAAGTACTTCAATTTCTTTTGTTATCGGATACTTTGTCTTGTCTGTTTCGAGCTTAACCGTGTAAATTCCCGGTTGGGTAAAAATATAAATGGCCTGTTTTTCATAAGAATCTATGGTTCCTGTTTCGCCAAACTCCCAATACCAGTTATTAGAACTTGGAGAATATCCGGTAAACACAATTTCCTCACCTACATAACCAAACTCCGGGCAAAATATCTTGGTGATAGAATCTCTTGCTGTTAATCTTCTGCCGTTTACAATATTGATCTGTTTAGAAAAATCAAACTTGTCGTCGATTTTTAAGGTCACCAAATACTTTCCGGCTTTGTCATACGTATAATTTACACTTCCTTTGCTAACAATCGAATCACCGTTTCCAAAATACCAAACGGCTTTTTTATCTGATATTAAAGTACTGTCGTTTACTTTAAAAGATAACTCCTCGTTTAATTCATACTGGTGATTACTGTTGTCATCAACAATCGAAAAATCAAGATTACTTAATCGTTTATTATAAGGAAATAGCAGTGCTATTATCACTAAAATTACCGCAATGCAAGACAAAAGGATAACTACTGTTCTGTTTTTAATGTTCATTTTTAAAATTTGCTTTACATTCGTTAAGACTTGTCTGTACAAGAGTATCGTTCTTTTTCACCGTACTTTCTTCCAGGTTTATCTCTAAAAAAACATTTAATAAGTTCCCGCCGATTAAGCAAAAATTATAAGACGAATGAAATTCGTTGTCTTTATAAAGCTGTTTGTACTCTGAAATATTTCTTTTTACTTCATCGATACGCTGTACCTGATTAATGTCGTATTTAATCGTATCAATGGTTTTGAAAATCAACTTCGATTTATTGGCATAGTCTACCTTAATCTTCTGCATTTTTTCATAATCATTAATTCTGTTCAGCATATCCGTATTATTAAAATCCGGTGTCTTCAGTAAAAACTTGGTAAGACCAATAAAAATGACACAGGCGCTAATGATAAATAATAAATTGAACTTTGCTTTCTTCCAGTAGGTTTCATCAAAAATTATCGCCTTCTTCATGATTTGGTGCTGTTTTTTTTATTTTCCAGTTTATGTTTTTCAATACAATTTTTAAGCTGATTGCTTTTGATTTCGTAGCTTGTCGCTGCTTCTTTCAAAACATCAATTTTAGTTTGTATGCGCTGCAATTCAACCAAAAGTTCTTCATACAAACCGAAAGAATTGGTCAGATTTGTTTTTGATTTTTGAATCTCATTGTTGATTGCAAATCTTTTTTCGTTGATCAGGGACTGAAGGTTTTTACGCTCGTTTAAAGTTCTGTCTTTAAATCTTAAGTCATTGATTTCGATCAGAATTTCACCCAGAAGCAAGTTCATTTCGCCCTGTTTTACTGCAATATCATTGTAGTATTTGTGTTTTTGCTCTAACTCGGCAGCACCTTTGTTTGCAGTTATCAGCGTAATATAAAGACAACCGAAAATAAAAGCAGACGTTGTAAAAAAGAGGATTAAAAACTTGCGTTTTTTAGTCGCTATTTTAGGAGAATTAAGTGGTTTCATAGCGCTTTATTTAATCTAATATTGACCATGTATTGCTCTTTGGTGCTGCCACTTTCGTTTCTTCACTAATTACAATGTTCTCTTTTCTGATTCCGATATACTCCAATTCGCTTAATTTTTGCCATAAGCGCTTTAAAATCCCCAAAAACTGATTCAGTTTTTCAAGCGTTTGTGCGATATCGTTGTGGTCGTATACAGCACTTTTTGCTTCAAACAATACACTTAACAACTCTGAAGGTTTTACATCAATCCATTCATAATAGTATTGCAGTAACACCTCTTTTTCTTTATCATCCATTAACGTCAGTGTCGAAATAAGATGATTCGCCAGAACAATGATTCTGTCAAACATATAAACAGGTGATTCCTCCGGAGCAACATTTTTAAGGTAAAAACAGTTTTCTGAATAATACCCGATTATTTTGGTGCACAAACTAAAGGTGTTTGATACCAGTCTGTTATTAGATGAGTTCTGCACATTTTTTTTATGAATTTTAATCGAGAAGTCATTCAGCTGATACAATTCAGTATTTACTTTCGCAATAAACTGATTCAGAATTTCATTGTTTTTAGTCTTAACAACAGGCGCGATGTACTTGTTGTCTTCGATAAAAGTTCCGTTTTGGAATATTATTTTTTTAACAATTAAAAAGTAACCTGATAAAAAATTATCATTTACCTCTTTTTTATTGATGATGTGCAATTTGATTTCCGGAAGGGCATGCGGATGATGCAATGGAATGCTTTCCGGGTCAGGAATACCAACAGGAATTAAATCATAAGGATTAACGGAAACAATGACGTAGTAATGCTCAAAAGAATTTCGATCTAAGTCGTTGGCATTAATACTTACTTCCGGAAGTTTGGTACCATAATTATCCGGATTAAAAGAAATGATGTGACCGTTTTTGGCAATTACTTCGCATTTTTTCAAATAGGCAACTAATTGTCCTCCCTCAATTTTTATCTCAATGTCTATTGATTTATTTCCCGCCGGCTGGATACAGCCATAATTAAAATTGTTTAACTGAACTTTATTATAATCGCTGACAATCGTAATGTAATTGAAATAATTATTGATAAAATGGTCTTTCGTAAGTTTTACACCGTCTGTCCAGTTGATTGGTAAATGAATGTTTGATTTCATAATCCTGAAGTTTGTTTTGTGGTATTTGTTAATCTCTTTTTCTTTTTTCCTAAAAATGGTTTTAAAGAAAAAGATGTGGTATTTAATTATTCTTCCAGACCGTTTTCATGTCTGTTTAAAGCAACCCTTTTAGCAAAAATGGTCTGTTTATTTTTCAATTTACTTTCAGAAATAGTTCTGTAAGGACTCAAATTTTTGATAAACAAAGGAAAGCTGAAGTATTTTGCCGTATAAAAAGTCCAACCGGTATCTTCATTTTCTGCGTTGGATTCGATAGCATCATTAGGGAATCTGTAATTCTGGTCTTCGATAAACTTATCAAACCAGCTCCCCAGATTGACGTCCTGAGCAATTTTTACATCAAATTTGGAAAAGAATTCAGAATTGGCTTTTTTTCGGATGTGTATAGACACCTGCATGAGGCGGAACTTATCGATATTATCCCAATATTCGAAATCCTTGCGTTCCTTACCCACTCTCCAGTATTCGTAGAAAGGTTCAGGAATTTGCAGGTATTTGTTTTTTGATTCCTGAAAAAAGATCGGTACAAACAGCCACAAAATATTAAGCATACTGATGTGCGCATAACTCGATATGGCGATATAATTGAAAACGAGATAATAAATCCACGAAGAGAGAATCGCTATGATTAAAAACAGAAACACCTTTGCCGCAACATTATTCTGTATTCCCACTTTTTGAAATAAAGCTGTATTCATAAAATACACCAATGCGATTCCAAGTACGATGTAGTAGATAACCGAAAACAATAAGCCAAACCAGATAAATTCATTGTTAAAGAAAGCAAACAAACAGGGTAAAGCTGCTATAATCGAAAAACATAAAGTAAATATTATAGCCGCTTTTGTTTTGATTTTTACATTCGAAAACTGGCTCATAATCAGCGTTATGATTAAAATCAAAAACGGAGCTAATAGGTATTTTAAGAAAAAGGGTAGTATTGTATTCATATCTGAATGTTATCTCATTATTATGGTTTAAAAATTATAAAATGGTATTTATGCCTAAATAGTTTTCGTTTAGTTTTATGCCTAACTGATAATTATTAAAAAAGACAATATCAATTTTTCTGTTACTAATGATGAAATACTCTAATACTTTACGAGTGAGGTTCATCTTGCGTTCCAGTATCTTATAGTCTATATTTCCTTCAAAATATAGCGCAACTTCTACATCGTCTATCTCGCTTTCTACCGCTCCGCAAAGTCCCAGATTGAATCCTAATGTTCCCTCACTTAACTTTAAAAAGGGAGAATTGGTAAAAACATGCTTCTTGTATTTTAATTTTACCACATTACCCAATAAAGTTTCCAGTACTTTCTCCAGTTCCGGAAGATTCTCTTTCAGTTTATCAGCTTCACACAGGTAAATGAAGAGGTTCTTTTTTTGTGTATTGGACAAATCAAAATCAATAGCAACTAATTCATCTACTATTTTCAGAAACAAATCAATCTTATCATTAAACAAGTGAAGACTTCTGATTGCATAATTTGAATTTGCCGCAAAAAGCTCATTGTCAAAAGGCATAAAAAAGTCTAAAGCATTATTTTCTGCTTTTTTGTTTTCTCTTACCGCCTCTACAATTTCCTTATTCGACATCGTAGAATTACTAACCGATAAGGGATGAAAAAGTAATTCGGGTAAATTATGGTAGATGCTGTTTTTAGCCAAATGCAGCACCAACGCTTCTTTGGTATATCTGGAATCTTCCTGATACAGCATCGACGAAAGATCAATAGCGTCTCTTGAATTGTGTCTTTTTGAAAGGCCTTTGTGTCTGACAAAGACTTCGGTTTCCTTTTTAAGAATATTTTGCAATTCATAAAAAAGAATTTCTCCTCTCAAATTAAAGTTAAGCTGCTGCTTTAAAACTGCGATATCCTGTTCCATATCTTATTTCTTTTCCCAGATAAATTCATCCTCTTTTATATCCAGAACAATACTTTCGTTCTCCAAAATAGCTTCGGATATAATCAGTTTTGAAATGGTTTTCTTCAGATAAGTTCGTACGGTTCCCGCAATAGGTCTGGCACCATATTTTTTAGAAAATCCTTTATTGGTCAGATATTCTAAAGCCGCATCGGATAAATCAAACGAAATATTTTTGATCGTTCTTAACTGTTCCTGCAGACGGCTCAGATGCAGTTTGAAAATAGCTTTGGCGATTTCTATGTTGATCGGTGCAAATGGAACTACCTCAGTCAAACGTCCTAAAAACTCAGGTCTGAAATGCTGACTCATAATATCAATCAACTGATTAGAAGTCGGTAAATGACCGCTTTCTATTTGTTCCTGAATCCATTGACTTCCAATATTTGAGGTAAAAATGATAATCGCATTCGAAAAATCACCTTCACGACCCAATTTATCATGCACTTTTCCTTCGTCCATAATCTGCAAAAACACGTCGTAAACCGAACTGTGCGCTTTTTCGATCTCATCAAAGAGTACCACTGAGTAAGGTTTCTGTCTGATTTTATTCACCAGCATCCCCCCTTC
Source organism: Flavobacterium sp. CFS9 (assembly GCF_041154745.1). Taxonomy (NCBI): domain Bacteria; kingdom Pseudomonadati; phylum Bacteroidota; class Flavobacteriia; order Flavobacteriales; family Flavobacteriaceae; genus Flavobacterium; species Flavobacterium sp. CFS9. The sequence continues at coordinate 5,361,742 of NZ_AP031573.1, forward strand.
TTCATAGCCCACATATCCCGGAGGCGCGCCATACAATAACGCCGCTGAATGTTCTTCTTTAAACTCGGACATGTCAAAACGAATCATCGCATTTTCGTCATCAAACAATAACTCAGCAAGTGTTTTAGTTAATTCTGTCTTTCCGGTTCCTGTTGGTCCCAGGAAAAAGAACGAACCAATAGGCTGCTTCGGGTTACTCAAACCGCTTCGGGATTCGATTATGGCTTCTGAAAGTGTTTTAATAGCATGTGCCTGCCCTTTTACTCTCTCCTGTAATTTGTCTTCGATCGTTAGCAATTTCTCCTTTTCTCCCGCACTTATCTTTCCTAATGGAATTCCGGTTGCATTAGAAACTACTGCCAAAATCTCAGATTTTCTAACCACAATGATTTTCTCCTTTGCGATCGCTTCGATATCAGCTGCTAATTTTTCGATCTCCTCAAAAGTGATTACTTCATCTTTTTGTTTTTTTGAATTTTCAGCAGCACTAATTTTACTGGTTACCACACAGCTAATTCTGTTGAATATTTCTTTTTTCAGCAAACTCATCCTTGATTCGTCGGCTGGATCAGCTTCATTTATCTGCTCTTTTATTTTTACAATTTCAACTAATGAATTCGCATTTGAAACAATTACCGAAGAGGCCGTTCGGTCTAATAAATCAATAGCTCCGTAAGGCAGTTTCTTTTCTTTATAAAATCTTTTTGACAGATGAATGGCTTCTTCTATAATTTCATCGTCAATTCCTATTTTATAATGTTTTTCTAATTTATTTTTATAAATCCCCAGACATTCCACTAATAAAGCGTGGTCCAGTTCTTCTATAAAAATATTTTCGAACTTCCCGTCAATCGTCGTTCCTTCAATCGATTTTCGATACGAATCTGAATCAATAGAAGCAATAATGTTAATCGTTCCCTGCGTTAATTGGGTATTGATGATGTTGATTACCGCATTTGATTTTGAATTTGATGAATTTAACAGCACCTGTATGTCATCAATAAAAAGTATACTCTTTCCGTTTTTGGATAACTTTTCGAAAATTTCAATCAATTTCTTCGAAATCTCATTTTCACCGCTGCAATTGGCAACAAGTTTAGACACGTTTAAAGACAGTACCAGTGTTTCTTCAAAAAAATTAGGATCTGTTTCATGCAAACTGGAAATCAGATTTTTTATGATACTTGTTTTTCCAATACCCGATTCTCCAATCAGTAAAATTCCGTGATTTTCGTATCGTTCTATGTTTTCAAGGATCAATCTTACCTCCTTATTTCGGCCAATAATAGCACTTCCCTCTTCGATTATATTTTTTCTGTAGAGCGTATCACAATAATTAATATCAACAGTTTCTTCCTTATCGTCATTATCGACGAGACTAAAGCTTTTTTGAGTATTGCGAAGTCCAAAATGTTTTAAAAGTTCTTTATCGCTTAAATTTAAACCGTCGATCTGTTTATCACTGTACACCAATCCGGGCTTAATAATAGCAATAAAAACGCAAAAAGCATCGATAGAATCTGATCCTAATCTGATTTTGTTGAAATTCGATTCGGCAAAAACATTTTCAATCTCTGCATCGGCGATAATAATGTTATCATTGCTTTGAGTCGAAGTATATACTTCCTTTCTAACGTCAAACCATTCTCTAATATAATCTATGTCTTTTGATAGCGTTTTTAAAACCTCTGTCAATCCTGTTGGCTCATATAACAGCGCATAGGCTAAATGCGGAACACCGTAAGTGCTATGTCCATCCTGAATGGCCAGCGATTTAGCAGATTTAATGGCAGATAGTAAGCTGGGGCTGTAATCTAATTCATTCATAACTTTAGTTTATGGTAATTTGAAATGGGATGTTCATCACGGATTGTTTTTCTAAAGTTTCCTTCAAAAACAATCCTATTTTTTGCTTGTTTTCTATCTGTAAAGCATATTTATCCTGCAAAACAACTTTTACATCAATGGTTCTGAATACTCCTTTTTTTCTTTCATTGCTAATGCCAACTCCATCTGTAATCAACACCTCTTTTGTAATGTTTCTTAAATGATAATGAACCGCAGATTTTATGTCTTGTTTCGTTACCAGTCTCTCTTTGGATAAAAAACCATATCGAAGATTAATTAGTTTCTCGACTTTGTTATTTCTGTAAATTCCACCAAGCGAAGTAGTTTCAAAAACAGTAGAATCCTGAACTAATTCTGATAAGACCGTTTGTTTTAAAACAGTACCTTTTTTTAAATTATTGGCCACCTTACCGTTTGATGTCCAATACGAACAATAAAGTATTTTAGATTTATCGGTTTCATGAATCAGAGCATAAACTTCTTCTTCGTTCACCTGACTGTAACTGCTGCTAATTTTACTTTCAATTGAATTGATTTCTTCATTGATTTTCGTCATTGTCGCATCAATATAATCGGCATTGATATTCGAAAATGAACTGATGTCTTCACGTAAAGCTCTGGCTAATTTTTTAAGGAAAAACTTTGCCGTTCTGGAATCGTAATTCTCTAATCCGCCATAAAAAACGGTATAGGTATTTGAAGTGATCGCGTTAGGCTGCTTAATTCCATTGATGAATTCGATGTTTTTTTCGTTAAAAACTTTCATCACATCCAAAAAGTGTGTGTTTCTCTCTGCCTTCATCGGAAAAAGACGTCCTTCCACCTGAGCATTGTGAACTCTGTTGTTCATCTTTCGGTTGACGATCGGAAATGTGTTGATCTTTATCTGAATTTTATCAAGCTCCTGTTTGGTAAAGATTTCAGGAAATACGAACTCTAACCAAATAAGTTCTGTATTCTTTTTAGCCGATTTTAGTGCTTCTTTTTCAATATCGAATTTATCAAGTAAAGACTCGTAAACCAATTTCTCCGGATTCAGTTTTAACTTGTAAATAAAATTTTTATAATACGATTTTATTGCTTCAACGTAATGCTTGTTGTCCTGCACTTCCGCAAAAATTTCGTTTTCAAAATCAATCAAATTTCCGTGAGTATCTCTCACGGTAACAAACTGTAAAAAAGCATCCAACGAAGAATTTTCCGTAACAAATGTAAACTTCAAGGAATTCAATTTCTCCAGATTTTCTCTTGAAACATCCAGTCCGATCCACATCCTGTGATCAGATATTTTACAATGCACCGGCAAGCGATTCACATTTTTGAAAGAATCTATCAATAACGAATCATACAACTGAAAACCAACTTCTCCTTCTATGATGCTTTCGTTGGTAAAGGGAGTAAAATGAATATCATAATCAACATTGGTTGCGAAAGTCGATTTTATAATGAATTCGGCATCACTGTCCAGTACCACAATACCATTTGTTGCTGCTGTACTTGCTAAAGCATGAGCCGGCATAGGTAAATTCCATTGACTTGGTACAATTTCCTGAGCAATGCGTTCAATAATTTTATTATCCGATTCGATTCCTTCGTGATACAAATAATAAAGTTCATGAACAAAAACGTCTAATAACATCATGACCAAAGGGTCGGCCATGTTAATATTTTCAATTCCCCAGATCTCTAAACACTTCTTTTGTATTCTGTTTTTTATTTCAATAAACTTAACGTCTTTCATATTTTGTACTATTGAGAAATTGGGCTTATATTCAATTTTGTGTGAAAACTAAATGGCATCAGACTTTCGATAATGTCTCCTTTTACGACTATGTTTGCTTTTCTTCTTATGCTTGATCCCAGCTCTGTATTATCAATTTCATCTAACGAAATAGTGACCTCACTTAAGGTTAATCTCCTCTCAAATTCAGCAATCGACTTTAACAGGGATTTTCTAACTAAATCCTCCCAATCTCTTTTCTTTATATGCTGATTAAACTCCAAATCCCAGATGACAGATCCGTAATTTGGGATCTCCGGAATCTCTCCGAATGAAGTGGTAATAATCATCATAATGTTATAAGCAATCGATTCTTCTATCTTACAAAAATTATCCTGTGAACCTCTCACCAAAGACTTAAAATTAACAGGGTATTTCAGGTATTTCATCTTTTGTCGAAATTAAGTTGTTTTTTCTAAAACTAAAGCTTTAATTTTTAAATTTAACACATTGCTACAAAACTCCAAATAAAATACTTACAAATCAATATTATTTTAAAGTATTTTTTTACTAGTTTTACAAAATCAACTAAAAATCTTATAAAATTATGAGCATGTTCAATTATGGTATTGGTGGCAATGAAGTAAAAGTTGACGCCAGTGAATCAATTTTGGAAATCCCTTCAAACAGAACATTACTAATTCAAAAACTTACAAATGAGCAGCCGGTTGGCCCCGAAGCTGTCTATGATTTGCAGACTGTAGAAGCGGTTTTTGAGAAGTACAAACCTAGCGTAGACTTTGAATTTACAACGGAACAGGGTTCCGATTTAAACGAATCGATGGTCTTCCAAAACTTAGGAGATTTTGGAGCAAAATCTATAAAAGAAAACAGTCCTTTTCTTAATAAATTAAACACTGAAAAGGAACAAGCGTACAAAATTGTTCGCCAACTTTCGAGCAACAGAGCTTTAATAAAAGCGATCCAGGATCCGGCAGTTAAAGAAGCAGTAATCGAATTACTTCAAAACGCTAAGAACGAAATTAACAACAACAAACAGTAAATATGGCAACTCAAACTAAAGAACAAAAAGTTCAAGGTTCTTCAAGCGAACAATTAGTACAAGAATCACCAAGCAAAATAAACCTGTTAAACGAATATGGAGGTTTTGCTTTCCTAGAAAACGTAATCGACGGATTATCAAACTTAAACCCAACCAGAAAAGCCAGAAAAAATATCTTTCTTAACGATGCTCAATGGGAAAGTGAGAGAACAACTCTTAATAACAGACTTGATTTGTGGCTGGATTTACTAAAAGGAAATGATTCTGTTGAATCAATGATCGAAGTGGCCAATGCAAAAGCAACATCAGCAGATGCAACATTAAATAAAAACCTGAAATACGCCTTAAATACTACAAGAGAACTAGAAACATCATACCGTAGTGTTGCTTTATTCTACAAAAACGCCGAAAGCGACAAAATCAAGAACGTAACGATCGTAAACGCCGATTTATCACAATTAAAAGATTTAGACAACACTTTGTTTATTGATTATGTTTCGAATGAATTAAAACAAAATTTTGACCGTCTTGATTTGAGAAAAAACTACTCTATACTTTCAGTTCCGGGATATTTAGGTTCTAATGCTGTTTTAGAAAAATGGTCTAAAATTGCTCACGAAAATAAAACTGTCTTACTAACTGACTTCCAAGATCTTGAAACTCCGGATGATGTTATCGATATCTTCTTCAATGCAAATCATACAGGTGGTGATGTGTACAAATCAAACACGATCATGACTTGTAACTATTTGTTGGGAAGAAGTAAAAATAACGAAGTTGGAGAAGAAGACAATCTTTATGTACCACCATCCACTTCTTTAGCAGGTAAAATCTACAAAACATTGATGTCTCAGGTAGTTGCCGGTAAAAAATTCGGAGGTTTAAACGAAGTAGAAAGCGTTCGTTTTGACCTGAAGAAAAGTGAAATCTCAGAAATTGAAAAAATGGGATTGGTACCAATGGTTAATGAGTACAGCAAAATTATGGCTTTCTCTGCCAAGACATTATTCAACGGAGACAATTTAGGTTTACAAACGTATTCTGTAGTGCGTGTATTTGACCATATTACCAAAGTACTTTTCGATTTCTTAAACAGAAGAGCATTCGAAAACTGGACTACCAGAACTGAAGCCGATTTAAGAAGCCAAATCATTAAGTTCCTTGACGGAATCAAAGGACCAACTAATCTTATTGAGAAGTTTACCGTAATGAAAATTGAGCAGGATAAAACTCAAAAAGACAGAATCTTACTAGACATCCACATCACACCATACTTCCCGGCTAAAAGTTTCGTAATTCAATTAGACGGACACAAAGGAGATGGTCCAGAAGAAGCTGTTTGGCATAGTGATTACAAACAGGTTTAATTACATTTCTACCCTAAAATCTACCCCAAAAAATTAATCTTTTGGGGTTCTTTTTTTTAAGCTGTATCCTAACTTATATTAATAAAAAATGCTACTAAACGAAATAAAATTAGAGCAATACACTCTTCATCGTTTATGATAGTAGTTCTTTTAAGAAATAGACTATATTCGTTATTAATTAAACCTAAATCAGGTCTAATTTTCAACAAACAAATTAAATAAGGCAATGGAAGAGCTTCTTGCATTTATAAATACTTTTCAGGCACTGGATCAAGAGACCGAAAAGGCTATAAAAGACTCCTTTAAAGAAGAATTTTATAAGAAAAATGAAGTTATTATAAATGAAGGACAAATTTGTCCAAAACTTTACTTTATAAAATCCGGCTCAGTGCGAAGATTTTTTTATAATGACGGAGAGGATGTAACTAAATGGATTTATACTGATCACCAATTCATCACTTCATTGAGTAGTTTCTTTGAACAGAAACCATCATTTGAGCTTTTTCAGGCATGTGAGAATACCATACTTTATTCATTATCTTACACAGATGAGCAAATTCTATTAGAATATCCTTTATTTTCAAAATTCTATATCAAGCTACTTAGAATTTATCTTTCAAAACTGAACGAATTTCATCATTATTATAAATCCATGAATGCTCAGGATAAATATTTTTACTTATTAAATTCATTTCCTCCTATAATTGCAAAATCAAAACTAAAACATATTGCCTCGCTTATTGGCGTAAGTCAGGAAACATTGAGCAGAATCAGATCTTCAATTAATTGATTTTACATCAAGAAAAAATTATTATATTTTTCCAACATTTGCTTTTCATATAAAGACAATCAAATTGAAAAATACTACTATAAGCAAAAATGCAATTATTGGCTCAAATGTTCATATTGGCAATTACACAACTATTGAGAATGATGTAATTATTGGTGATAATACCTGGATTGGCAATAATGTAAACATACTTGATGGTGCGAGAATTGGTAAAAATTGTCAAATACATCCCAATGCCGTATTATCAGGAATCCCACAAGATTTAAAATACAAAAATGAATATAGCACACTTGAAATAGGTGATAACAATATTATCAGAGAATTTGTTACTATAAACAAAGGAACTCAATCAAAACAAAAAACAGTAATTGGAAACCATAATTTAATCATGTCCGATACTCACATCGGACATGATTGTTTCATTGGCAATAACTGCATTATAGGTTATAACGTGGGAATGGCTGGAGAAGTGACGGTAGGTGATTACGTAAATATCAGCGGATTAACAGCAATTCATCAATTTTCAATTATTGGGGAGCATGCTATGATTAGCGGCATGAGCCGTATTGTTAAAGATATACCTCCGTATGTACTCGCTGCACGCGAACCTCTAAGTTTTACAGGATTAAATATTGTTGGTTTAAAAAGAAGAGGCTTTGAGATTGAGAAAATACAAGAATTACAAGAAATATATCGTATCATCTTTCAGCAAAAAAGAAATACCTCCCACGCATTAGACTTTATCGAAAAACATCTGAAACAAACTTATGAACGTGATAAAATATTAGATTTTATCAAAAATTCATCCCGTGGAATTATAAAAGGAAACATGATGTAGTTATACTAATCTACTTATATTCAAACACCTGTTTTTTACAACAATTATTATGGCGTTCCCCTCCGGGTCGGGCTGTTTGCTAAATCTTTTGCGATAGAAGCTTCAGGGGAATTTTTAAAAGCACGGTTATCGCAAAAGGATACCGCTCCCATCCCTAACGCGACCTTCGATAAAAAGAATATTCAAAGGAAAAAGAACTAAAAATCATCCGTGCTCGCTATTTTTTAACCGCAAAGTCCACGAAGGTTTACGCAAAGAACGCAAAGTAAAAGGGCTGAAAGCCCGAAAGACATCAGCATGGTGCGAAGCGCTATGACTGATAATACCTAGTGTAAAACCGCCCTGAAAGGGCAGAAGCCATTCTCACTCCTGTAAATCAAAAAAAAAACGTTTGATCTGTGGGCTATTTTTAACCGCAAAGTCCACGAAGGTTTACGCAAAGAACGCAAAGTAAAAGGGCTGAAAGCCCGAAAGACATCAGCATGGTGCGTAGCGCTATGACTGATAATACCTAGTGTAAAACCGCCCTGAAAGGGCAAAAGCCATTCTCACTCCTGTAAATCAAAAAATCTGTGTTGACTTACGTTTTCGTCTGGCCAGTCAATTTCATCCGTGGGCTATTTTTAACCGCAAAGAGCGCAAGGATTTC